>JAZNUV010000012.1:0-17809 GCA_045592445.1 Clostridia bacterium
CGGCAGGCTTAAATTATGATATGCAACCCATTATTGAAGCCAATGCCAAAGCTGGCGGAAATATGGCCACGGTAGATGTTGCAAAGTTTATAGGCAAGAATTATACATTGTTCTGTAATCCGGGCGAAGAATGGCATTACAGCCTTTGCCATGATGTTCTTGCGGCATTCGTAGAAATCGTATCCGGTACCCGTTTTTCAGAGTATGTTCAAAAAAATATTTTTGCACCGCTTGATGTGGATGATGTTTATTATCAACATACCGATGCGATTGAGGCACGCATGGCTTCACAGTACACTTACAAAACAGAGAATGAAGGCGAAAGCCTTGTTGACATGCAACACTCCACTTGCGGAGAAGGCTACTGGGAGAAGGTTCCAAAAACTGTACGCTCTTCATTTAGTGATCATTATGATTCTGGGGGTGCCGGTATCACCACAAGCGTTTCAAGTTATGCCAAGTTTGCAAACGCTTTGGCAAACGGCGGTATAACACCACACGGTGATCGAATTTTATCCTCGGGCACCATAGACCTCTTGCGTACAAACCAACTCGCACCTGACCAGGTAACCGTCATGGGTAATATTTGGCCGCAACATGTTGGCTATGGCTACGGGCTAGGTGTAAAAACGATGATTGACAGAGCGCTTAGCGGTTCAAACGGCTCCTATGGCGAGTTTGGTTGGGGTGGTGCTGCAGGTGCAACTGTTTGGGTGGACCCCGATACACGTTTTGCATATTTTTATGCGCATCATATGCTAAATTGCCAGGAAACGTACTATCAGCCACGTCTTCGGAATGTAGCCTATTCCTGTATTCATAAATAATAATCAAAAAGGTGCAGCTTTTTAAACTGCCCTTTTTTCCTTATGTTCCGCACAAGAAGAGATACCCTAAAATTAAAAGCATCGTGGTATCTCTCTTTTCATTTTTAAGAAGCAAAAAAATAAGAGCGACAAGCAATATATCGTCAGTTTGTATTCGCTCAAAAACTCCTCCCAAAAGCTCTTTTGGGAAAAGCGGCGGCGGGTCTGTCTTTACCGGCTTATTTTCAGATTTTCTTTCCTCACCTTTTGCAGAACCGTTTTCCACCGCCTGTGCAGCACGGCGGATTTCCTCTGCTTTTTTTTCATACGCATTAAAATATTGCTTATATACCGCCATCGTATCGCTCCATTTTCTTAAAAAATTTGCAAATCTCGAAAGAGTGCTGTCATTTTGCTAAGTTTTAAAAGTTCTATTGCCTGTTCTGCGCCCCGCAGTCGTTTCTCATTTAGATATGGTTTCATTGCTGCCAAAAGATTGATACGCGGGTCGTCTTCATTTGCTGCTTTATTCCAAGCTTTTCCGATTTTTATCAGCATTTCGGGATTGTCAAGCCCAAAAGGCAATGCGCCGACAGAAGGCGACGCCTCTTCTTTATTTCCCATACCGCCAAATGCTTCTATCATTCCGGATAACTTTTCCATAGTTGCCGGATCAGATAAAATATTTTTCAGCATTTCTTCCGGCGCATTTGCCATTTCTTTCCCTTCTTCCTTCAGTTTTTTAAAAATGCCTTCAACCATTGCAGCATATTTGGATTTTGTGCAAGCATCTTCATAAGAGAATCCTTGTCTGTCGGCGGATTCTTTTTAATCTTTTCTACCATTTCGCGTCCTTCCGCCGTTTCTGAAAATGCTACCGCTTGCTGCATCCCGTTTTGCAGGGTTTCCTTGTCTATGCCACGAAGCATATCTGCAAAATTATCCATTCGGCACTCTCCTTTTCTACTATATTAAAAGTCCGTTATATATTATGCATACAGCGTGCTTTATGTGCATTTCTTTTTGTTTATATTTTTTTTGAAAAAAGGTTTACATTTCTATGAATGATATTGTATAATAAAAGTAGTACATAGGAAAGGATGTTTTGCGTGAGTTTCTTGGAATCCGTATGGCGTTACATCTCACTCATTCGTATTGGCGATTTTGTGGATGTTATCATTCTGTCAATTATTTTCTATAAAGGTGTTCATCTCGTGCGTGAAACACGTGCGCAACAGCTTGTTAAGGGGATTATTGTCCTGTTACTTATTTTAGGAGCCAGCACACTTTTTCGTTTGCATACCATTTCGTATATCCTCCGAAATACCATGCAGGTTGGTATTCTTGCCGTTTTGATTGTTTTTCACCCCGAGATACGGCGTGCATTGGAAAAGGTGGGGCGCAGTAAAATCAGTAATTTTTTTAATGGTAATATTGAAAGTATAGACCGACTGATTGATGAAATTACAGACGCGGTCGCATACCTTTCGTCTCATAAAATTGGTGCTCTCCTTGTTTTGGAGCGTGAAACGAAGCTTGGCGAAATTGTCTCTACCGGCACCCCTCTGCAAGCAGAAGTCAGCAGCGCGCTTTTGATTAACATTTTTATCCCGAACACACCGCTTCATGACGGCGCGGTGGTTTTACAGGATGGAAAAATTGGTGCGGCAGGTTGTCTTTTGCCGCTGACGCAGAATGACTCTTTAAGTCATGAACTTGGAACCCGTCATCGTGCCGCACTCGGCGTATCGGAAATATCGGATGCGGTTGTTGTAATTGTGTCTGAAGAAACCGGGACGATTTCTGTCGCACGAGACGGAGATATGGTACGTAACCTTACGGCGGAATCCTTAATGCGGACGCTCTATAAGAATTTAGCAGTGGAATCCATCGACACTCCGGCGGATAGCCTCAGCAAATGGAAGGAGAAATTGTTATCGTGGATACAAAAATAAAAAAACATATGACGCGTATCCTTTGTGTTTTGGGTGCTATCGCGCTTTGGCTTTTTGTCACATACACAGAGGACCCGGAAATGGAACTTTGGCTTCGGGATATTCCTCTATCCCATATGAACACAGAAAGTCTTGCAGAAAAAAATCTCACCATTTTAAAATCCGAAACACCCGAACATATCAATGTCAAAGTAAGGGGCAGACGCTCCTCTCTCATGTCTGTACAAAACGAGGATGTATACCTTTCGGTAGATTATAGCTCGATTGACGGTGCGGGAGACTATGCGCTCCCTATAAATGCGCAAATTACAAAGCAAGATTTGCGTGTTGTAAAACAATCCGTAGAAACGATTCCCATGTCCTTGGATGCTGTTGTCACGGTTGAAAAGGCGATTCATGTGACCTCCTCCGGTGCCGAGCCTCTAGGTATACGGGAATTCACCCCCTCACCCGCATCAGTTCGTGTCACAGGTTCCAAAATGCTTTTAGAACAGTTACAAGCCGTTATTCATATTGACCTTCGCGAGAAAAAAGCGGCTCCAAATTACAAAGTTACATTGCAAAGTCCTTCTAGCATATCCTTTACAAGCGAGCAGCTCTTTATTGAAAATGAAACTGTCTCCATTTCCGCCATTCGCGCTCTACCCGTTTCGCTTGAAGCGGCTAATATCCCGGATACGGTGGAGTTGGAACGTGTGGAATGTACGCCAGAAACTGTTGAAATTCGTGGAACGCTAGAGGATATTTTAGCACCCGATAAAATCAGCGGTTCCTATGCCGCATGGATAGGATTTGGTAGTTCACCTTCTGTAAGCGGTAACATCCCGCTTGTATATCCGGATAATGTTGAAGTTTTAGGCGAAACATATGCCGCTGCAAAATTTTATTTTCATCAAAAATAAAAGGTGGGATATTGAAGTGATATAGTGATGGTGGACACAAAAAAGTGTCTGCCATCATTTTTTTGTGGTATAATAAAATTGAGGAGATGATAATTATGGGAAGACCAAAAGGCGGAACAAATGTAAGCCATAGCAAGGAAGAAAAACTTGCTTTGGTTTTACGTAATTTAGCAGGAGAAACAGCGGCATATTTAGAAAGGGAAACGGGGATATATAATGCTCAAATTCACAAATGGACAAAGCAGTATTTAGAGGGTGGCGAGGAAGCTCTCATCAACAAACGCAAACCAGGGAATCCTCTTGCTAAATATGTAAATAAGAAAAAACTTACACCTATGGAACAGCTTGAATACAAAGTCGCATTATTGGAACGCGAATTATTAAAGAAAGACGCAGAGGTTACACGCTTAAAAAAATCCATAGAACTCGAAAGGGGCGATGCCAAAAGAAAGCAATTCAGCAAATTTATGCTTGTATAGAAAGAGAAAGTGTTAATCATTCAGTAAAAGAACTCTGTGATGTATATGAAGTTTCTCGCAGTGGCTACTACATCCTTGTTATGAATCCGGCAAAAAGAATCCTTGAAAAAGCAAAGAGTACCGAAACACCCATGCTTTTGCACAGCGACCAGGGTGTACAGTACTCATCAGCCGGTTATTGTAACCTACTTAAATCATACAACATAATTCAAAGCATGTCAAGAGCAGGAACCCCAAGAGATAATGCTGTTATCGAATCATTCTTCGGAAGATTTAAAGATGTTTTGCGTTCGCACTTTCAATATTGGAAGTGTGATGACTTGCAAAAAGTTGTTAATGAAGCTGTGTATGACTTTAATTACATAAAGCCAGTAAGAAAACTAAAAAGAAAACCGCCTGTTCAATACAGACTTGAACAGGCAGCTTAAAATATTCTTTTTTGTGTCTACAAAGTATTGACTACTTCAATATCCCACCTTTTTAAAATGCTTTTTTACGATTTCTTCATAATATGAATATCATTCGGGTAGATGTTAAGACCAACGCGTGTTCCGGCTTCTTCCATTAGAGTACTGTGCACAAGCCACTCCACATCGCCCGTATCAATAATCATTTCATAATGCACGCCCTTAAAATAAACACTTTTCACTGTACCTTCGAGCATTCCTTCAGAAGGCGGCACAAGCTTTATATCCTCAGGTCTTATGACAACATCCACATTTTCTTCTTTATCAAACCCGCTATCTACACACGCAAATTCGTGACCCGCAAAGCTAACCTTTAAATCCTCATGCATAATTCCGTCGATAATATTACTCTCTCCAATAAACCGCGCTACAAACTTGTTTTTCGGTTCATTGTAGATATCTACCGGTGTTCCGATTTGCTGAATTATACCACCATTCATAACCACGATGGTGTCACTCATTGTAAGCGCTTCCTCCTGGTCATGTGTTACATACACAAAGGTAATCCCTAGTGCCTCTCGTAGCTTTTTAAGCTCATGCTGCATTCCCTGTCGAAGCTTTAAATCCAATGCTCCTAAAGGCTCATCAAACAAAAGCACCTCCGGTTCACACACGATGGCACGCGCAATAGCAATACGCTGTTGTTGTCCGCCTGACAACGAGTCAGGATAACGTTTCTCAAAGCCCGGCAAGTTCACGATTTCGAGCGCATGTGAAACCTTTTCTCGAATTACATTTTCTTCAAGCTTCTTAATACGCAATCCAAACGTAACGTTTTCGTAAATCGTCATATGCGGAAACAAGGAATACTTCTGGAATACCGTGTTAAAGTTTCGCTTGTGTGGCGGCACATCAGCAATATCCTGCCCACGATACAAAACCTTACCCGCATCCGGTCTTTCAAAGCCGCCGATAATGCGCAAAAGCGTTGTCTTACCGCAACCACTCGGCCCTAAGAGTGTAATAAATTCATTTTTTCGGATGTACAAATTGAAATCCCGAAGAACTTCCGTCTCGCCAAAAGACTTTGTAATCCCTTGTAAATCTATAATATGCTCTCCCACTTATTTCTACCTCTCTTAAAGTGCTGCTTGAAATTCGCTCCAAATCATTTCATATTTTGCGGTTACATCCTCGCCGAGATATGCATAAACTTCTGCCTTTTCCAAAACTTCTCGAGATGGATAGAATGCTTTTGTTTCATCATCCAAAGCTTCCTTCGCCTCTATGTGCGGTGTAAAATAGCCGATTTCTTCTGTGTTTCGGAGTGCAATCTCTTTTTCACACATAAAGTTTATAAACTTCTCTGCGATTTCTTTGTTTTCACTGTTTTTGGGAATTACCATAGAGTCAAAAAATAGGTTGCTGCCGTCCGTCGGTACAGCAAAATCCAAATCCGGATTTTCAGACATGCAGTAGTAAGCATCCCCTGCATACTGAAGTGCCATCGGTGCTTCCCCTGCGATCATTTTATCCATACCATCATCATTCACATAGCCTAAAACATTTGGCATCTGCGAAACAAGCTTTTCCTTTGCTTCGCGAAGTTCTGCCTCGTTTTCACTGTTGAAGGAATAACCAAGACTTTTTAGAGCCACACCCATAGCGTCACGCATGTCTTTTTTCATCAAAACACTGTTTTGATACTTTGCATCAAAGAGTGTATTCCAGGTAAACGTATCTTCCTGCACCTTGGTTTTATCATACAATATGCCCAAAATACCCCACATATACGGCACGGAATACTTGTTTTCTGCGTCAAATGACAAATTCTTAAATGCACTGTCTATTTTTTCATAGTTCGGAATATTGTCAAAATTCAGCGGTGCAAGCATGTCTTCCTTGATAAGACGCTGAATCATATAATCCGACGGAATCAAAATATCGTACTTGGTTGTGCCGGTTTTCATCTTTGTATACATGATTTCATTATCCGTATATGTTTCATACTGCACACGCACGCCCGGATTTTGTTTTTCAAATTCATCAAGGACTGATTTGTCAATATATTCACCCCAATTATAAACACGGAGCACTGTTTTATCACTGCCACCACAACCTGCAAGTGCAGATACTACCAAGAGTACACTCAAAATAACCGCTAATTTTTTCATCTTCCACTCTCCTCTGATGCTTTCTTTTTTTCTTTGAAATTTATTATGAGAAGCAGTATTAAAACTGCCCCGAACATAATCGCTGACAAGGCATAGTTCTCGGGTTTAACACCCGTTTTTGAGGAATAAACCAATATAGAGATATTTTTAATTCCGTTCCCCGTATTAAAGAAACTGATTACAAAATCATCAATCGACAACGTCACGGAAATCAAAAATCCGGATATAATGCCGGGCAATATATCCGGCAAAACCACCTTTTTATAAGCCTCCATTTGCGTTGCACCCAGGTCAAGTGCGGCCTCAAAAGTATTCCGATTCATCCCGTAAAGCTTTGGCATAATAGCCAGGATGACATATGGAATACAAAAGGTAATATGCGATAATAAAAGCGTTACAAACCCGAGTTCAAAATGAAAAAATGAGAACAGGAGCATGAGAGAAACACCTGTTACAATGTCAGAATTCATCATGGGCAGGTAAGTGAGATTCATCATACTTTTCCTGAAAAACGGACTGCTCCTATGGAGTGCTACCGCCGAAATCGTACCTAAAACGGTAGAAATCAGTGCCGCAACTATTGCCACCAAAACGGTTGTACCGAGGGCATCCATAATATCTGCATTTTGGAAAAGCTCCCGATACCATCTTAGGGATAAGCCGCCCCATCTCCCGCGCGATTTTGCATCGTTGAAAGAAAAAACAACAAGTGTCAAAATCGGTGCATAGAGGAAGAGCAAAATAAGATAGAAATATGCTTTTTTTAATAACTTTGTCACGGCATCATCACCCCCGTATCATCGGAGAATCGGTTTACAATCCACATAAGCAGCACAACAACAACCATTACAATCAAGGAAATTGCTGCACCAAAGCCCCAATTCCCCGCATGTAAAAACTGTTGCTCGATAATATCACCGATTAGTGTTACTTTTCCGCTTCCCAAAAACTGGGAAATAACAAACGTGGTTACACCGGGAACGAATACCATGGTAATGCCCGATAATATTCCGGGCACACTAAGCGGCAAAATAATACGGAAAAAGCAAGTTACACTGCCGCCGCCCAAATCCCGTGCCGCCTCTATAATATTCTTCGGAATTTTACTGATTGAGTTATAAATCGGAAAAATCATATACGGCAAAAAGTTATAGACCATACCGAATACAACAGCGCCCCAATCGCCCAAAAAGACTTGTTTTGGCAGACCAATTGCCTGCAAAATGGAGTTAATTACCCCGTTACCTTCCAAAATTGTAAGCCACGCGTAGGTGCGTAAAAGAAAGTTCATCCACATCGGTGCGATTAAAAGCACAACAAGCAAAGTTTTTTTGCGAAAGGTGTTACCCGCCAAAATCATAGATACAGGGTAGCCAACCAAAAGACAAATAACGGTGGAAAAAAGTGCAAGCACAATTGACCTCCATAAAACCTTTAAATAGTCTGGACGAAAAAATTGTGCGAAATGCATCATCGAAAAACTGCCGTTTCCATCTGTAAACCCGTAATAAATAACCAATAAAAGCGGTATTACAATTAAGAAAACCATCCATATTAAAAATGGTAGAAGCACCACAAAGTGCAACGCTTTTTTTGTTTTCATCTTTGCTCCTTATCCAAACGAAAATGTCGGCGGGTTTGATACCCATAAAATCTTTGCGGGTGTATTGCCTGCGTTTATGATATAATGCGGTGTTCTCGCCTGAAAGTAAAAACTTTCGCCTTTTTTTGCCTTACTTCTTACATCCCCTGTAACTATGGTGACTGTACCGCTTAAAACGTACCCGTATTCTTCCCCTGCATGCGGCATTTCCGCCTCTGTTGCCGCGCCCGCATCCAGTTCTATCATCACAGGCTCCATTTCATTTTTCTGTGCATCTGCGACAAGCCAAAACACGCGTTTGTCTCCAAAGTCTTTAATAATTACATCTTCTTTTTTATAGACAAGCTTTTCTGACTTTTCATCATGAAAAAACTCACGAAAACTGCTGCCGAGACAGCTTAAAATATCTTCGAGCGTAGAGAGCGACGGAGAGGTAAGGTCAGCCTCAAGCTGTGAGATAAAGCCTTTTGTTAAATCACAGCGATTAGCAAGTTCCGACTGCGTCAGATTATTCTCAAGCCGCAAATTCCTGATTTTATCTCCAATTTTGACCATAAGGGAATCACTTTCAATCCTTTATATATTTAAGAAAAATATACTTTTTGTTTACTTTTTGTAAACATATATTATTAAAGCATATTCTTTGCATTTTGTCAATAGTTTTCTCTCTTTTTGTCGAAATAAATTTTAAAAAAAGAACGCATTC
Source organism: Clostridia bacterium (assembly GCA_045592445.1). Lineage (GTDB taxonomy): Bacteria > Bacillota > Clostridia > UMGS1883 > UMGS1540 > JAQXGO01. The sequence continues at coordinate 9,033 of JAZNUV010000012.1, forward strand.
CGATAAAATCAAAACGCGTCCTTTTTTATAACGAATCTTCTCAAATAAATTTTGAATGATTTCACATGCCAAACAGAGTTGTCTGGCTGGTTTCGGGCAGGGATGCAAGACAGCCGCTTTGCGTCATAATCTCCACAACTGCCTTATTGATACCCGTGCGTTGTACTAAATCATCCACAGACAAAAATGCACCGTCTTTTCGTGCCGCGGCAATACTGCGTGCCGCTGTAATACCAAGTCCCTGCATGCTTGTAAGCGGCGGACGAATTTTGCCGTCTACCTCTTTAAATTTTTCCGCATCGGACTCATATAGATCTATAGGGCAGAACGAAATGCCGCGGGCATACATTTCATCGCATACTTCCAAAATAGAAAGAACATTTTTGTCCTTTTGCGTTTTACTATCATCCTTTTCAAGCTCACGCATTTTTTCTTTCACGACTGTGTGACCTTTTGCCATAAGGTCATAATCAAAGTCGTCCGCACGCACGCTGTAATACGCCATGTAAAATGCGAGCGGATAATGCACCTTGCAGTACGCGATACGAAATGCCATTGTAACATACGCCGCCGCGTGTGCCTTCGGGAACATGTACTTGATTTTTTTACAAGAATCAATATACCACTGGGGCACCTGATTTTCCTGCATATACTCTTCCCACTCGGGTTTTAAGCCCTTCCCCTTGCGCACTGCTTCCATAATGGTAAATGCGGTTTTCGGTTCAAGTCCTGCACTGATGAGGTATAACATAATATCATCACGCGTACAGATACACCCTGAAAGTGTAGCCTGTCCGTTTTTAATGATCTCCTGCGCATTGCCGAGCCATACGTCCGTCCCATGTGAGAGTCCGCTAATGCGGATTAAATCAGAAAAGTTTTTCGGTTTTGTATCCAGCAACATCTGCCGTACAAATTTTGTGCCAAACTCTGGAATTGCCAGCGTACCGACCTCACTTTTTATGTCCTCCAAAAGTCCGAGTGCCTTTTTGCCTGTAAACAGGCTCATTGTCTCCTTATCATCGAGCGGTATCGCTTTGGCATCAATCCCCGTCAAATCCTCCAGCATACGAATTACTGTCGGATCGTCATGCCCTAATATATCGAGTTTTAAAAGGTTTTCATCAATGGAGTGATAGTCAAAATGTGTCGTTTTAATATCACTATCCGTCTTATCCGCAGGATGTTGCACAGGTGTAAATTCGTTAATATCATGATTTTTTGGCAATACAACAATACCACCCGGGTGCTGACCTGTTGTTCTTTTTACGCCCGTACAGCCACGTGTTAAACGGTCAAGCTCCGCCTTTCGCACCACTTTGCCACGTTCCTCATAATATTTTTTAACGTAGCCATATGCAATTTTTTCTGCAGTTGTTCCAATAGTTCCGGCTTTGTACACATTATCTGCGCCGAATAAAACCTCAGTGTATTTATGTGCCGTCGCCTGATAGTCCCCCGAAAAATTAAGGTCAATATCAGGCGCCTTGTCGCCATCGAATCCCAAAAAGGTCTCAAATGGAATATCATGACCGTCCTTATAAAGCGGTGTGCCGCATTGGGGGCATGTTTTATCGGGCAAGTCACATCCCGAACCCATCATGTTTTCTACAAATTCGCTGTATTGACAGTTTGGGCAAACATAATGCGGCGGTAGCGCATTGATTTCCGTTATATCGGATAAAAACGCCACTAAAGACGAACCGACCGACCCACGTGAGCCGACCAGATAGCCGTCCTCATTGGATTTTTTCACAAGCTTATGCGCAATCAAATACATAACAGCAAATCCGTTTGTGATAATACTGTCAAGTTCTCTATCCATACGCTTTTGCACAATTTCCGGCAAAGGCGTGCCATAAATACGTTCTGCTTTTTTTCGGCTCATCTCCATAATATCTCTGTCTGAGCCTTCGATTTCGGGCGGACATTTTTCTTTTGGTACAGGCGGAATTTCATCTATCATATCAGCAATTTTATTTGTATTTTCCACAACGACACGCATTGCCGTTTCCTCGCCAAGATATCCGAATTCCTCCAACATTTCCTGCGTAGTACGGAAATACAAAGGTGCTTGATTGTCCGCATCGTCAAATCCTTTTCCCGCCATTAAAATTCGACGAAAAACCTCGTCCTCTTTATTCAAAAAATGTACATCGCCCGTTGCAACAACTAATTTATTGCACCTTTCTCCAAGCGCAACAATGCGACGATTATATTCCCTTAGCTGCTCTTCGTCCTTCGCCATGCCTTTTTCAATCATAAAACGATTGTTGCCGATTGGCTGAATTTCAAGATAATCGTAAAACGCACAGATTTTTTCCAGATTCTCCTGCTTTTCCTCTGCCAAAATCGCACGAAAAAGCTCTCCCGCCTCACAAGCCGAGCCAACTATGAGTCCATCCCTGTACCGCTCCAACAAGCTTCGTGGAATACGCGGAGTTTTATGAAAATATTCCATGTGTGATTTTGTAATCAATGTATATAGATTAAAAAGACCTTGTCGATTTTTTGCAAGCAAAATAATATGGTACGAGGGCAATGTTTTTATGTCAAAGCCGCCCACCATAGCACCGTCAATATCCTGTAAATCCTTAACGCCGCGCCCGGCCAGAATATCCGAAAGTGCAAACCAAATCTTCGCACACACCTCGGCATCGTTAACTGCGCGATGGTGCGACGGATTCTCAATCTTAAAATATCGTGCCATTTCGTCTAATTTATGGCGTTTTTTGCCTGTAACAATCGCGCGGCAAAGCGTAAGTGTATCAAGAATATCCGGCTCATAGGCAATACCGAGACGTTCTGCCGCCACGCGAATAAAACTTGTATCAAAGCTTGCATTATGTGCAATAACAGGTGCAGCACCGCAAAAATCTAAAAATGCGCGTATGGCATCTCCTTCGCAAGGCGCATCTTTCACCATATCGTCCGTAATCCCTGTAAGTTCCACAATTTTTGCAGGGATTGGTTTCCCCGGATTCACAAAGGTCGAGAATGTATCGACCATCGCACCGCCGCGTATCTTCACGGCGCCGATTTCTGTAATTCGCTCCGATTTTGGGCTTAATCCCGTTGTTTCTATGTCGAAAACGACCATTTCACCGTCAAGCGGACAGCAGCGCCCTTTATAAAGAGATGCGCCCACGTCATTTACAAGGTATGCCTCTACGCCGAGAATAACCTTTGTATCCGTCTTTTTTGCCGCCTTATACGCCTCAGGGAATGCCTGTACCACACCATGGTCTGTAATTGCGATAGCGGGGTGCCCGTATCTGACTGCAGTTTCTACAATATCAGTCGCAGATGAAACACCATCCATGGCTGACATCTGCGTATGTACATGCAGTTCCACACGTTTTTTGGGTGCATGATCTGTCTTTATTTGCTTTTTTGCTTCGGCAATATCCGTAACACGAAGTACAACCTCGCCCGCAAATGAATCATAATCTGCCGTACCACGGACGCAGAGATATGCACCTTTTTTGACATATTCTGAAACCTGTGCATGTTTTTCCGCTGACAGAAAAATTTTACAGGTAATCGAATCTGTTTTATCCGTCATGGAAAATACAAGTAATTTTTTTGTCTTAACATCGCGACTCTCTGCAGAAAATACTTCACCCACAACCACACATTTTCCGCTACCTTCGCTAATTTCACGCATTTCAATCGGTTCTGTGTCAATCGGTTTTCCTAAAATAACGCCGCCTACGGGTGCAACCGACTGTTTTTCTTTTATCTCGGTAGGACGCGGCGTAATTTTAATCGGCGGAACCTCTAAGGAGACCTTAGCAAGATTTTCCGTAAATACTACCGTAACACTCATGCTCGTGAAGGCATAAAAAAGTCTTGCGATTTCTTTATCTATAGGTTCAGCCTCCAATATTTCTCTACCGCCGTGCCTTAAACATACCTCCAGCGTGTCTTCTTTTTCCGTCCAGATGCTGTCCTCCAAAACATACTGTAAAATTGGTCTATCCGAGGAAAGTGCACCAACAATAAAATCACGAAGCAAAGACGCACGTTCCGCTTTGGGAAATGCTTTCGCAAACGTTATATCCAGTCGAATATCACGAAGTGTATAAAAAACACGAAGCGCCTTTTTAAGCGCTTCTATTTTTGCATAGGGAAGCACATCGGGCAAAAGAAGTTTTGCCCGCATGGTACGGCTTTCAGGATTCACACGAAGAGACAAAACGCGAATATCTTCCGTTCCTTTAGGAAGCGGAACGCCGCGAAATGCATCGTCTATTCTTTTTCCGCCGCTTATGCTTTCCACACTATACAATCCTTTCTATTTCTTCTTTCAGTGTTTCAATAATTTTATCCTGCGGGATACTGCGAACTATCTCGCCATGGCGAAAGAGTACCGCTTTCCCGTCACCGCCCGCAATCCCAACATCTGCTTCTCTTGCTTCACCCGGCCCGTTTACAGCGCAGCCCATTACCGCCACACGAATTGGTTTTTCAATCTGTTCCAAATATTTTTCCATTTCTGCTGCAATCGGCATTAAATCAATCTTGCAACGGCCGCATGTCGGGCAAGAAATAAGCGTTGCACCTTCCCGTTTTCCAAGCGCACGCAAAAGGGCAATCCCTGCGCGCACCTCTTCTGTCGGCGGTGCGGACAAGGAAACACGGATGGTATCGCCAATTCCGTCCAGAAGAAGGCTTCCAATGCCCGCAGCTGACTTTATAAGTCCTGCATATGCCGTCCCTGCCTCGGTTACACCAACATGAAGCGGGTAAGCGCATTCCTTCGCCATCAAACGATACGCTTCTACTGTCTTTTGTACGTCAGACGCTTTAAGGCTAATTACAATATCAGAAAAACCTTCCTTTTCCAAAAGCGAAGCATGGTATTTCGCACTCTCCACCATTGCACGCGCCGAAACACCATATTTTTCCCTCATTGTCGGTTCAAGTGAGCCGCTGTTTACGCCGATACGAATCGGAATTCCCTTCTCTCCCGCCGCCTGTGCTACCGCACGCACACGGTCTGCACTTCCAATATTTCCGGGATTGATTCGAATTTTATCTGCACCACCGCGTATGCAAGAAAGCGCAATTTTATAATCAAAATGAATGTCCGCCACCAATGGCACCCGTACCTTTTCCTTAATTGCGCCAAATCCTTCCGCTGCCGCTAAATCAGGAACGGCAAGACGTACAATATCAGCCCCTGCTTCCTCTAAAAGGCGGATTTGTTCTACCGTTTTTTCTATATCATGGGTATCGGTCGTTGTCATCGACTGCACACTAATGGGTGCACCGCCGCCGATGAGAACGCCGCCCACGTTAAGCCGCCGCATTGAAATACTCCATGGCTGCCGCCATCTGGTCGTCTTGCTCCACAGGTGTATCATATTCAACATTGTCAAGCCGAACCTGTGTATAGATATCTGCATTGCCTGTTACAGGCAGTTTGCATTGCGCCTGAAAAATACGAATTGCCGCCGCAGTATCTGCGCCAAATGTCTCATCCGCATTTTCAATATATCCCAAAAAGGCAAGGCGTTCTTCAATCGCTAACACAGCTTGTCCCACGTCGCCTTCCTTCCATTCTGTGGCAAACTGCATTTCATGCATATACGATATATCCGGCACAATCATTCTGTTTTTTACAATCATGTGCGGCGTTATGCCTTTATGGTGCACACTTCGACCACCCGCCGTTTTATATTCTGCTACCGTTAGTCGAATTGCTCCACCCGTCCGAATATTGCGAACAATCTGCATTGTGCCCTTACCAAATGTTTTTTCACCTATTAAATAGCCACTTTCCGTATCCAAAATTGCACCTGCAACAAGCTCCGAGGCAGATGCGCTCCCTTCGTTCACCAAAACAACAAGGTTGAATTTTTCTTTTGCATCATTTTCGTTATAGTATAATTCATTTTTCGCAGAATCAGCATACTCAATCCGCATGATTACACCTTTTGGCGTAAACATACGGCATACATCAAGTGCCGCCTCCAGTTCGCCGCCCGGATTATCACGAAGATCGAACACCACGTTCTCTACGCCCGCCTCCGAAAAGGAATTGAGCGCCTCACGAATCTCGCGTGAAGAAGTGGTGGTGAATCTTGTCATCGTAATAAAGCCAATACCATCCTTGATTTGGGACTGTACGCTTTTTTCTTCCAGGCGCTTTCGTACCACAGAAAACGTCAAGCTTTCTTCTCCGCGTTTTACAGTAATTTTTACGGTTGTTCCTTCCTGCCCTGTAATCTTGGCACGAACGACATCAAACGTCATACCTGTAATGTCAACACCATCGACCGCCGTTAAAATATCACCAGGTACTATGCCCGCCGCCTCTGCCGGAGAGCCGGGGATAGCAGTAATGACTACATATGCTTCACTCTGTAAGGAAATATTGACACCAATCCCGGTAAATTCACCCGTGACCACATGTTCAATAAATGGTTGCAGTTCCTCAGCAGTAATATAAGAGCTATGCTCATCAAGGCATTCCATCATTCCATCTACCATTGCGTTAAAACCGCCTTCTGGCTTTGTAAGACGCGCGAGGAGCGCCGCGTCAAGCAGTGTGCTTTTGTGTTCGGGAAACTTCGCATTTTTTTCAATATATTCCGCAAGTTCATGAATATATCTGTATTCCTGCACTCCCGTAAGCTCCTGCGCCATGACGCCTGTAAATAGGTTTGTTACTGCAAACAGAAATATCAAAAGCCATATGCATGCTTTTTTCATGTTGCACATCCTCCTACATTTTTTCAGGTGCACTGACCGATAACATATCCAGCACATTTTTAAGCAAAATCCTCACAGAATCGACAAGCTTTAATCTTGCAGCCATAAGGTCTGCATCCTCGGTACGCACATGGCAGGCGTTATAAAAGCTATGGAAAAGTGCTGCTGTGTCCATTGCATAGCGTGTAATGCGGGAAGGATCAAACCCTGAAGCTGCCACACGAATTTCCTCAGGGAAGTCCGCAAGCTTTTTAATGAGCGCACGTTCATGCTCGTCCGTAAGGCGTGTGACATCAATTTCTGCGTACGGTCTGACCTTTGCACCTTCCTCTTCTAAAAGACGCAAAATACTCGAAATACGGGCATGGGCATACTGCACATAAAATACAGGGTTTTCGTTGGACTGCTCCACTGCCAGCCCCAAGTCAAATTCAAAATGACTGCCTGCCTGACGAAGATTAAAGAAAAAGCGAGCAGCATCAACTCCGATTTCATCGAGAAGGTCTGAAAGTGTAATCATTTTTCCCGTTCGTTTACTCATACGCACAACTTCACCATTTTCCACAAGGCGCACAAGCTGCATGGTAATCACATGCAGACGGTCTCCCTCTATTCCAAACGCTTCCATAGCGCCCTTCATGCGTGCGATATGGCCATGATGGTCTGCTCCCCAAATGTTAATGGCCGTGTCAAATCCGCGATTAAACTTATTTCTGTGATATGCAATATCTGCGGCAAAATAAGTCGGTATCCCGTTTGCGCGTACTAAAACATCGTCCTTTTCCGCGCCAAACTCTGTACTCTTAAACCAAACCGCGCCTTCTTTTTCGTATGTAAGTCCTTTTTCAGTTAAAATGCGAACTGCATCCTCAACTTCTCCACTTTGATAAAGGGAGCTTTCACGGAACCATACATCATACTGTATTCTGTATTTTTCAAGGTCTTTTTGCATTTTTTCGATATTTAGCGGTAATGCAAATTCCACCAATTTGCGGCGGCGTTCTTCACTTTCTGCCTCCACAAGAGAAGTGCCGTACTTATCAATATAAAGCTGCGCCAGTTCCCCAATATCCGGTCCCTGATACCCGTCCTCAGGAAAATCTATGTTGCCCACGGTTTTCTCCAGATAGCGTGCTTCAAGGCTCATCCCAAATTTTTCAATCTGCGCGCCCGCATCATTTAGATAAAATTCACGCGTGACCATATAGCCCGCCATATCCAGAAGTGACGCAAGCCCATCCCCGATAGCACCGCCACGGGCATTTCCCATGTGCATAGGGCCCGTTGGATTTGCACTGACAAATTCAACCATAATCTTTTTTCCGTTACCGTCCGTAATACGGCCATAATCCTTGCCGCAACGTTCAATATCGGAAAGCACAGTATAAATCCATGCGGGATTTAAGTAAAAGTTAATAAATCCGGGACCTGCAACCTCAATCTTGGTCACAACATCCTCTTTCGGCATATTCATAATCATCGCTTCTGCAATCTCGCGCGGGGCGCGGCGAAGCGTTTTAGTCAACATCATGGCGGCGTTTGTTGAATAATCGCCATGTGCCGTGTCCTTCGGCACTTCCAATAAAAATGCAGGCTCCGCCGTTCCCGGGAAAGCCTTTTGTATCGCCTCGGACACCATATGGCGCACCTTTTCTACCATTGCCTCTCTTGTATACATATTCTCCCCACCTTACATTTCTTGCACCTTCAGGCAAAGCGTGTGCTCCGCCTTTGTGCTGTTATCTATTTCAAGTGTATAGCGAATATCAATTGTTCCGCTTTTTTCACCCATATCCACCTTAACTGCATCCGATAAAACGCCAACCGTAAAACTACCGAATGGCGTATCGTAATGCCCTGTATGCTTTTCCCCGCTTTTAAATACCATATGCGAGTTTACTTGCCCGTAGCGTGTAACAAAAACGGTACCGTCATCAATTTTCAGCATTGTTTTTGTCTCACCGAGCCCCGTCATCTCTGTTTCGTGATATGACAAAAAATGCTTATTCCCTTTTTTATAATATTTCCCTTCCGTTACCATATTCGTAACGTTTTCC
>JAZNUV010000013.1:0-10410 GCA_045592445.1 Clostridia bacterium
GAGACCGATTTTTATTGATTCAAATTCTATATTTTCCATGTTTCGTTTCCTCCTTAATTATTCTTCTTCAGCGTAAGAATCGGTTGCGGGCTCTTCAACATACTCGCCCTTTTCATCAACCTCGCCGAAGCCTGTCATATCATCCATAACACCCTTGGAAAGCTCATCATCGAATACGGGAGGAGCAAATCCGAGTTCTACGTCCTCTTCGAAGGTCTGCTTAAGATCGATTTCCTGATTATCCCTATCAAGAACCTTAACATCAAGGCCTAAGGACTGGAATTCCTTAATAAGAACCTTAAAGGATTCGGGAACGCCGGGTGTGGGAACATTTTGACCCTTAACGATAGACTCGTAGGTCTTAACACGTCCGACAACGTCATCCGACTTAACGGTAAGAATTTCCTGAAGCGTATAGGCTGCGCCGTAAGCTTCAAGAGCCCAAACTTCCATTTCACCAAAACGCTGTCCGCCGAACTGAGCCTTACCACCCAGCGGTTGCTGTGTTACAAGCGAGTAGGGGCCGGTAGAACGCGCGTGAATCTTATCGTCTACCAAATGCAAAAGTTTTAAGAAGTACATATAGCCGACGGTAACAGGATTGTCAAACGGCTCGCCCGTACGTCCATCATACAGCACGGTCTTACCGTCCGGTCTGCTTCCGACTTTTTCAAGTGCTTCTATAATATCTTCTTCCGTGGCACCATCGAAAACAGGTGTTGCGATTTTAATGCCCATTTTCTTTGCTGCAAGACCAAGATGTACCTCCAAAACCTGTCCGATATTCATACGGGAAGGTACACCGAGCGGATTCAAAACGATATCCAGCGGTGTGCCATCCGGCAAGAAAGGCATATCCTCTTCCGGTAAAATCCTCGAAATAACACCTTTATTACCGTGACGTCCTGCCATTTTATCACCAACAGAGATTTTACGTTTCTGTGCAATATAACAACGGACAATCTGATTGACTCCTGGCGGCATTTCGTCGCCGTTTTCACGGGTAAATACTTTTACATCCACGATGATACCGGCTTCGCCGTGCGGTACACGCAAGGAAGTATCACGTACTTCGCGTGCTTTCTCACCAAAAATTGCACGTAGGAGTCTTTCTTCAGGCGTCAGTTCAGTTTCGCCCTTCGGCGTTACTTTACCGACTAAGATATCCCCGGCTCTGACCTCAGCGCCGCCGCGGATAATGCCGCGCTCGTCCAAATCCTTCAGTGCGTCCTCACCAACATTCGGGATTTCACGCGTGATGTCTTCGGGCCCGAGTTTTGTATCTCTGGACTCTGATTCATATTCCTCAATGTGAATGGATGTAAATACATCATCACGAACCAGTTTTTCGTTAATTAAAATAGCGTCCTCATAGTTATAACCTTCCCAGGTCATAAATCCGATAAGCACGTTTCTGCCCAATGCAATTTCGCCGTTATCGGTGGAAGGACCATCTGCGATAATATCGCCCTTTTTCACTTCCTCGCCGCGTTCTACAATGGGGCGTTGGTTTATGCATGTGCCCTGGTTCGAACGCATAAACTTTGCAAGCTTTACAGTATGCTTTTCACCCTCTTTATCACGCAATACAATTTCATTTGCTGCGACGCGTTCAACAAATCCGTCACAGGGAGAAAGTGCAACAACACCAGAGTCCTTTGCTGCTTTATATTCCATACCAGTGCCGACAATCGGCGATTCCGTTTTAAGCAGCGGCACAGCCTGTCTCTGCATGTTTGAACCCATCAGTGCACGGTTTGCGTCATCATTTTCAAGGAAAGGAATCATGGTCGTTGCAACCGAAACAACCTGTTTCGGGGATACGTCCATGTAATCCACATCCGAGGGACTTACTTCTAAAAATTCGTCTTTGTGACGAGCCGTAACTTTTTTATGCAGGAAACGCCCTTTTTCATCAAGCGGTTCATTCGCCTGTGCTACGATAAATTCGTCCTCAACATCCGCTGTCATATAATGAATTTCATCCGTTACAGCGCCCGTTTCCTTAGAAACCTTGCGATACGGTGCTTCAATAAAACCGTATTCGTTGACATGTGCATAGGTACTTAAGGAGTTGATAAGACCAATGTTCGGTCCTTCAGGCGTTTCAATCGGACACATACGACCATAGTGGGTATAATGTACGTCACGAACCTGGAAGCCGGCGCGTTCACGACTTAGACCACCCGGGCCAAGTGCGGAAAGACGACGCTTATGTGTAAGCTCACCCAAGGGATTTGTCTGATCCATAAACTGCGAAAGCTGTGAAGAACCAAAAAATTCTTTCATGGTTGCCACAACAGGTCGAATATTGATAAGCGACTGCGGCGTTACAATATCAAGATCCTGTGTGCTCATTCTTTCACGAACGCCACGTTCCATGCGTGCGAGACCCATGCGGAATTGATTCTGCAAAAGTTCACCCACACCGCGCAAACGACGGTTTCCGAGATGGTCAATATCATCTACATTGCCGAGTCCGTAAAAAAGATTTAAGCAATAGTTAATAGAAGCGAAAATATCGTCCTCCGTAATATGTTTCGGAGAAAGTGCATCCACGCTACGCAAAATTGCAGCTTTAATATCTTCTTCGCTCTCATTTTCTTCCAGAATTGTTTCCAGCACGCTGCGGCGCACTTTGCCGCGGATATTTAAATCCGTAACATCAAAATCAACAAATTCTGAAAGTTCAACCATATTATTAGAAAATACTTTAATTGTTTTTCTTTCGCCTGTGTTTCTGTCTTCCACCATAATGTGTACGATGTTAACACCTGCGCATTCCGCAGCTTCCGCCTTATCACGCGTGATGACTTCACCCGCTGCGCAAATAACCTCGCCTGTTCTTTCGTCCACAATATTTTCAGCAGCAATCTGGCCAACAACGCGCGACGCAATTGCAAGCTTCTTATTAAACTTATAGCGACCTACGCGCGCCAGGTCATAGCGTTTGGGGTCAAAGAACAGCATCTGCAAAAGCGAACGTGAGCTTTCCACCGTAGGCGGCTCACCCGGACGCAGACGACGATAAATTTCAAACAAAGCTTCCTCTTCCGTTTTTGCGGCGTCCTTTTCAATGGTAGCCATAAGACGCTCGTCCTCACCAAAGAGGTTTGTAATATCTATATCATTAACAAGACCTAAGGAACGCAAAAGCACCGTAACAGGCAGCTTTCTTGTTCTGTCTACGCGAACCCAAAATACATCATTTGAGTCAGTTTCATACTCAAGCCATGCACCACGGTTCGGAATTACTGTGGAAGTTAAAAGCTTTTTGCCGATTTTATCGACGCTTTCTTCATAATATATACCAGGGGAACGAACCAGCTGGCTGACAATAACACGCTCGGCACCATTGATAATAAAGGTACCTTGTGCTGTCATGAGCGGAAAATCTCCCATAAAGATTTCCTGTTCCTTGATTTCGCCCGTTTCCATGTTCCGAAGGCGCACTTTAACACGCAAAGAGGTTGCGTAGTTTGTATCACGCTCTCTGCACTCCTCAATTGTGTATTTGGGCTTTTCATCAAACGCATAGTCTACAAATTCCAGGACAAGGTTGCCGGTATAATCTGTGATTGGCGAAACATCGTGAAACACTTCACGAATCCCTTCTTCTATAAACCACTTGTATGAATTCTTCTGCACCTCAATCAGATTGGGCATTTCCAAAACTTCATTGATTTTTGCATAGCTCATTCTTGTGTTTTTGCCAAGTTGCACGGGATGTACCATAAACCTCACCTCATATTAAAATTACAATTTATATAAAAAGGCTTTTCGACCAAACCTTCCGGTAGCGTCGAGCTCTGCCTTACTTGATATATCTAAAAAGTTTGCATACGTATCCATTCTCATGATGCAGATTTGTATTTTATCATATAATTTCCTTCTTGTCAAGGAAAAAATAAAATAAAATTCATGATTTGCGCAATTTTTGTGCATACTTCCACAAAAGCCGCGCTTTTCCTTGACAAATTACAGTTTTTGGTGTATTCTATAAAAAAGAATCCGAAAGGAGATTTGTTATGCGAATTGTTGTCTTTAGTGACAGCCACGGCAGAATTCATAATTGTATTTATGCGATTGAGGCACTCGGTGCTGTTGACCATATTATTCACCTCGGCGATGTCCGTGCGGACGCTTCCGATCTCGGCGTTGTTTTTCCACATATTCCCATCACTGCCGTTTGCGGTAACAGTGAGCTTGGTACGGGACTCCTTTTGGAAAATACATTAAAAATTGAAGGAAAACGTATTTTCCTGTGTCACGGTCACACCTACCATGTTAAAAATGGGTTGCATGCGCTTGCCGAAGCAGGAAAAGATGCAGATTTGGTACTTTTTGGGCACACTCATGAGCCTTTTGATGATGTAGTGGATGGCGTCCACCTTTTTAATCCCGGCAGTATCTCGTTGCCTGCATCAGGTTCCCCATCTTTTGGGATTATAGAAATTGACAACGGAGTTTTGCGCACCGCACATCGTACCCGTTAATATATCAAAGGAGAGACTTTTATGCTGCTTGCCATTGACGTAGGCAATACCAATATTACACTCGGTGTTTATGACGGTTCCACCCCCGTGGCGCATTTTCGCCTTGCAACAGTTCATGAACGCTCACGCGATGAATATGGCGTTTTACTTCTGAATTTTTTATCCTGCAGAAAAATAGATGTTGCCGACATATCCGATGTTATCGTTGCCTCGGTTGTTCCTCAGGTTATGTATTCTTTGGAACGTGCAATTTCAGGCTATCTCGGGCATTCACCGATTGTGATTACCAATCGCCACGACTTTGGTCTTAGGCTTTTATATGATAATCCGCGTGAAATTGGTGTTGACCGGCTTGTAAACGCATACGCCGCACACCACATTTATGGTGGTTCTCTTGTTTTGGTTGATTTCGGTACGGCGACAACGTTTTGTGCCGTCACAGAAAGCGGCGATTATCTGGGCGGTGTGATATGTCCCGGTATCAAAATTTCTTCCGAGGCATTATTTCAGCGTACGGCAAAATTACCTCGTGTGGAAATCACAGGTATTGATACGGTTATTGGGAAAACCACAGTTTCCGCAATACAGTCGGGGCTTTTATTTGGCTATGTGGGGCAAGTGGAATATATTGTTCATAAGATAAAAGAAGAAATGCAGTCACCAGAGGCTAAGGTAATCGGTACGGGGGGACTTGCGAATTTGATTGCCCAAAAAACAGATGTATTTGATGACGTAAACGGTAAACTTACATTAGAAGGCTTACGCCTTTTGTATCAGAATACAGTTTCGAAAAAATAATACAGGAGTCAAATTATGAAAATTATTGCGTTGGACAGAATGGGGACAGATTTTTCTCTGGAAAAGAAAGCCTTTCGTGACGTAGGTGCTACATTTCAGGTTACCTACTATAAGGACGCAGATGACCTTAAGGAGCTGACGCGGGACGCCGATGTTCTTATGTACAGTGATGCACATATTTCTGCCGCAATTATAGAGAATCTCAAACGATGCAAAATGATTATTCGCTATGGCATCGATTGTGATAATGTAGATTTGAAAGCAGCAGGCGAAAAGGGTATTTATGTCTGTAATACGCCTTCTTACGGCATTTACGATGCGGCAGAACATACGTTTGCACTCCTTCTTTCTCTCGCAAAGCACATTCCTGTTGCGGACAGATGTACACGTGCCGTGCAATGGAATCCCGAAAAAATTGGGAAAGCTGAACGCCTTTACGGCAAAGTAATCGGTATTGTTGGCTACGGACAAATTGCGCATCTTATAGCACAGTATGCCCGTGCTTTTTCAATGGATGTTTTGGTGTACGACATGTTTTCAAACGAAGGTGCTGCCGCCTCCTTCGGCACAGTCGTTTCAGATTTGGATACGCTTCTAAAACGTGCAGATTTTGTTACACTTCATACGCCGCTTTTTGAAGAAACAAAACACATGATGGGGATGCAACAATTTAGGCATATGAAAAAGGAAGCTTTTTTAATCAACACTGCAAGCGGTGGACTTATCAATGAAAACGAGCTCGTATACGCGCTTTTAACGGGTGAAATTCAAGGCGCGGCTCTTGATGTTTTTGAAAACGAGCCCCTTTCATTGCACAGCAAGCTTCTTTCTATGGATAACGTTGTACTCTCACCGCATGTTGCCCGCAATTCCACCATAGGTACGCTGGAATTACATAAAGAAGTTACGGAAAATGTATTACGCGTTTTAAGCGGCGATACACCCCAAAATATTGTAAACAAAAAATTCCTCAAAAAGGGAAATTACGTATGCAGATTTTAGTTGTAGATGGACAAGGCGGCGGCATCGGCAAGCTACTTGTTTCCAAATTGAAAGAAACATTACCCCATATCTCAGTGCGTGCAGTCGGCACCAACAGTTTCGCCACCCATGCAATGCACAAGGCAGGGGCAGACCTTGCTGCAACAGGCGAAAACGCAATCGTAGTCGGTTGCAAGAACGCTTCTATAATTGTCGGCCCCGTCGGCATCGTAATTGCGGACGCATTACTCGGCGAAATTACCCCTAAAATGGCGGTCGCAATCGGACAGAGTGATGCAAAGAAGGTCTTAATTCCGACCAACCAATGTGGCCATGTTGTTGTGGGCACTGCTGCATCGTCTGTCACCACTCTTATAAGTCAGGCGATCGATGAAATTGTAAACATAATTTCACAAGAATCCTGATTTTAATGCTTAGGCGGATAAATTTCTGTTCGCGAGAAATCGAATTGCTCAGAACCTGCTTTTCTCCATGAAAAAAGCAAGCAGCCGTCTTATCGACAACTGCTTGCCAGAACATTTCATGTTAACTCTTTTCATCAACAGTTGGAAAGAGTTTTTTTATTTAGATTTATTTACCTGCCTGCATCTCCGCAACACATTCAAGCACTGCATCTGCCATGTACTTCAATTGTTCTTCATCCAGACCGTAAAGCGGTAAATGTGTAAAGCGATTATAGAATACTTCTTCACAAACCGGGCATGTCTTTGCAATTTCATCTGCATTATATCCCATCTGTTCTACGATAGCGAAACGGTACAAGGGACCGAAGTGCGGAATGTTTGTAACACTCTTTTCTTCCAATTTTTTCTTTAATGTCTGTACATTGCCCCCTGCCTTTTTCGGGTCAATTTGCAGAAGGTAGAGATGGAACGTGGGTTTAATATCGTCCCCACCAAGATCCTGCGGAATGATTGCATCATTTTCAGCAAAGCGACGTGTTAAATACTCTGCTGCTGCACGGCGTTCAGCAATAATCTTTTCATTTCTTGCAAGTTGCAAGGAAAGACCAAGTCCCTGGATTTCTGTTGTAGAAGCATTACCTGCAACAAACGGTGCTTCCTTTCCGGGAATGGGTGTAATGTTGTAGAGCCAGTCACGAATCGGCTTTGTAAAATCAAGCCCCAAGAAGCGAGCGCGCTTCATTTCTTCTGCAAAACCGGGAATAGAAGTTGTCAGAATACCGCCCTCACCAAAAGAGGTGATGTTTTTAACTTCGTGGAAGCTATAACCACCAAAATCACCGATTGTACCAACCATTCTGTTTTTATACATTGCGCCGAATGCATGTGCTGCATCCTCCAAAACAAGAATGTTATGCTTCTTAGCAAGCTCCATGATCGGGTCCATATCTACGGGATAACCGCCAATATGTACAGGTACAATCATCTTTGTTTTATCTGTGATTTTACGTGCTACATCCTTCGGGTCCATGTTAATAGTACGCGGGTCAACGTCTGCAAATACAAGCTTTGCACCTACTGCCAGAGGATACGCCATTGTTGCTACAAATGTGATAGCCGGAACAATAACCTCGTCACCCGGCTTTAAGTTTGCATACTTGTATGCAATTTCAAAGCCAGCAGTTGCATTTGTAACAAAAAGGCTGCCCGGTTGCTTCAAATATTCGTCACAACCCTTTTCTGCCGCTTCAACCCGAGATCCCAAAGACAGTTTTCCGGGCGGTGTGGATACTTTGTCCAATTTTTCTACATTCTCACGGATTGCCGCAATCGCAGCATCGTATTCCGCGCCCTCACCCTGCATCAGGAAGGAAATAATCTCCATTAAGTCTTCTACATTGTAGTTTTCACCAACTGCCGCCCACGGCACCTTTGTTGCTCCCGTATTATAACGGAAATCTGTTGATTTTACTGCCATTTTTCTTTCTCCTTTCGAATTTTTTAAATAAACATTATAGATGTCATCATATTTTCCTTTGTTATACTATATTGTAACGCATGTTATTTTGTATTATAATGTACAGAATAACCAAAGATATAATTTTTTTTTGTGCAACATAAACATTACAATTTTGCTCTTAATTTGCTATACTATATGTATGGATATTCAAAAAATTGCTAATGCCTGTAACATCAGTACATCGGCGGTATATAAAGCACTGTATCACAAAAAAGGTGTGGACGCCGCAACGCGCGAAAAAGTCTTTGCTGTCTGCGACAGCATTCCGCGTGCAAAGGTCGGCCGAAAAAAATCGGTCGGTGTTGTGTTGCCTGCAAATCCAAGCTACTACTGGGATGCACTCTACCGTGGTATTCAGGATGCATTGTCACCGGATATAGAGGCACACTTTGCCTTTTTTTCCTCTCTTGGCTCCGGAAATGAAGGGCTGCACGCACTTGAGTATGTACAAGACCTAGATTTATGTATTATCGCACCTTCCAATGCGCCTGCGGTACAGGCAAAGATTGCGGCACTTTCCGCAAAAAAACCAATTGTATATGTAAGTGAAGGATTGCCTACGCCTCACCTTGCCACGGTTTGCAGCAATTATTATGATGATGGCCGCAGCCTCGGCGCTGCCCTTACTACGCATATGCCGAAGTGCAAACGCGTTTTGGCATTACATGTGCATAACGGCCTCGGCTCGCAAACGCGTACGAATGGTTTTCTGTCTGTACTGCAAGAAAACAACATTGAATTGGTTGGTAATATTGAACTTGAGGATATCGAAAAACCGTTTGCCTCTGTTATCGCGCGGGCTATCCGTGATGCAGGCACAGGTTCATTTGATTGTCTTTACTGTGCAACCGGCGTTACTCCCTACGCCTGCCTTGCACTTTGTAAACTGCGCCTTGATAAAAATGTCATTTGTATCGGTTATGAAAACCCGCCCGGCAACGCCCCATACACCAAAAGCGGCCTGATTCGGATTTTGGCAGTCAGTAACGCGTATGAAATGGGGAAAAGTGCATGCATGCTGGCGCAGCGTTACCTTCTTTCTGGGGAAACTCCACCCAACTCAACGATAGAAATTCCGTCTGAGATATTTGTAAATAAATAAGAACATATCCCTCCCCTTCGGCATACTATGTTACCAAACGGAGGTGTACATAGTATGTGTGGTAAGCGAAGAGCGTTCGGCATAATGATTTTATCTTTCTCTCTGGGTGCCCTCGTTGCGGCCGCCCTGCCTCTGTGGATACTGGCAATCATTGAAGCCATCATGCTCATTATCATCGGCTGGTGTTTCTTTAGCGGAGATTAAAAAAGGGAGGGATGAACGGATGCAAATTGTAGTTTGGAAAGCACCAAAATTTTTGGGCGGCATATTGAAACGGATATTTAAAGTAAAATAATACCGTCCGACAGGGTTGTTTTGTCAAGGACAAAACAACCCTGTTTTTCGCATAAAAATCTACTCTCTTCCAAATTTTTTTATAAATTTTAAAAAAAAGCTTGACAAGAATATCCCTTTCTGCTATAATTGTTTAAGTCAGTTCGCGGGTGTAGTTCAATGGTAGAATCTCAGCCTTCCAAGCTGATCGCGTGGGTTCGATTCCCATCACCCGCTCCATTTTGAACATGCGCCTGTAGCTCAGCAGGATAGAGCAACTGCCTTCTAAGCAGTGGGCCAGGAGTTCGAGTCTCTTCAGGCGCGCCATATGGTGGGTATAGCTCAGTTGGTTAGAGCGCTAGATTGTGGCTCTAGAGGCCGTCGGTTCGAATCCGACTATCCACCCCAAAAATCCCATATTGGGCTGTAGCCAAGTCGGTAAGGCACAGGACTTTGACTCCTGCATTCGTTGGTTCGAGTCCAGCCAGCCCAGCCATTATGATCCATTAGCTCAGTCGGCAGAGCACTTGACTTTTAATCAAGGTGTCCGGGGTTCGAATCCCCGATGGATCACCAAAGAAGAACCGTAATTTTGATACAAAGTTACGGTTCTTTTTCTATGCTCAAAAAGCCTTAAATAGAGGGATTTCTCAAAAAAAGAAAAGTTCCGTTGTGATTTTATGTGCGTTTATTTGAGTTAAAATTAGACATCTTATACATTTTCTTAATTCACAATGAAACTTATCTTCGAAAATAAATGCACCGCTTTTGACTTGAAATTTTGTCAAAGCGGTGCATTTTGCTTTTCAAAAAACT
>JAZNUV010000014.1:0-2022 GCA_045592445.1 Clostridia bacterium
GGAAGAAATTCATTTGCAATTTTTTCATTTACTATACAAATCTCCGCCGCGTTACATACGGAGGGACGGCTTGTTTTGGCATTTTCAATAATATTAAGCGCCATATCAAAATCTGCAGTTTCGTCAACATAAATATGGCAAATACCTGTTCCTGTTTGTATGCAGGGGACCTTTGCGTTTTCAAGGCACGCATCTATCAGCCCTTTTCCACCGCGTGGAATAAGCAAATCAACATATCCAACCGCCTGCATAAGCTCAGTCGCACTTGCGCGCGAGGTATCGTCGATAAGATTTACAAGGTCCTCACAAAGACCACATTCCTTTAATCCGCTGCGCAGTGCATCTGTAATGGCGCGCGCACTGTTATACGCCTCTTTTCCGCTTCGGAGAATACACACATTTCCGCTTTTTAAGGCAAGTGCAGCCGCATCGCTTGTTACATTGGGGCGACTTTCATATATTATTGCAACAACGCCTATGGGAACAGACACTTTTTCAATTACAAGACCGTTATCGCGATTTATCTTTTCAAGCGTATTCATAGTCGGGTCCGGTAAATCCTTAACTGCACGAAGACCGTTTGCCATATCCTTTATGCGACTGTGCGAAAGAGAAAGGCGGTCTATCATAACATCTGATATTATGCCGCGCGCTTTCTCTACGTCTGATTTATTTGCCGACAAAATAGCATCGGCGTTTTTTTCAAGACTGTCTGCCATAGAAAGAAGTGCCGCGTTTTTTTGCTCTGAAGAAAGGAGCATAGCCACTTTTTTGGCGTTTTGCGCCCTTTGTAATATTTCAATCGTTGTCATAATTACTTTCCCTTTCCGATAAATTTTGTGCCTACCTTTTTACCGTCAAGTATATCATAAAGAAGCGATGGGTTAGAACCGTTGGCAATTATCATATCGGTACCCTGTTCGGTACAAATCTGTGCGGCACGAATTTTTGTAGCCATACCTCCTGTGCCAAGGTCAGACCCCTTTCCGCCTGCAAGCGCGATTATCTGGGGGGTGATTTCCTTTACCTCGTCAATTAGTTCTGCATTGGGATTGGTGTGGGGGTCTGCGGTATACAGACCGTCAATATCAGAAAGAAGTATAAGAAGGTCGGCTTTGCAGCTGCAGGCGACGATTGCGCTTAAAGTATCATTATCGCCAACCGATATTTCCTCGGTTGCAACTGTATCGTTTTCATTTATAACAGGAAGAACACCAAGCGACAAAAGTCTGTTTACAGTGTTGTTGAAGTTGGTATGACGCTCGGGATTTTCCATATCAGGTGCAGTGATAAGAAGCTGTGCAACAGTGTGGTTATACTCGGAAAAAAGCTTGTCGTATGTATACATAAGCTCGCACTGGCCCACTGCAGCGGCAGCCTGTTTTGTTTGCATATCGGTAGGGCGCGAGCCAAGCGATAGCTTGCCAACACCCATACCTATTGCGCCGGAGGAAACCAAAATAACCTCGAATCCGGCGTTTTTTAAATCGCTGAGAACTTTACAAAGCTCCTCCACGTGCCTGATATTTAAACATCCTGTCTGATGTGCAAGGGTAGAAGTTCCTACCTTTACTACAATACGCATAATGCTCCTCCTTAAGCACACGAGAATTGAACCCCGTATGCCTTAAATTTTTAAAATTTTCGCACTTTTCATTTGTCGTCCTCGAAAGGCGCCAGCCTATCTTCGTCCTCCGCATAAAAATTGATATATTAAAACCATACGGAGTTCAACTCTCGTGTGCTTAGCCATTGAAGAATTATCCGAACCACGTTTTTTGCTTTCTCTTTTTTCCCGATACTGCGTTAAAAGCCTTGCCAATACGTCAGTATAGGCTTCGTTTTTGCCTTGTATCGGAAAAAAATAGTTTGCAAAAAATTCTTTGAACCTGAAACGAATGAAATTTTGTGCATATTTTAATGCGGCGGACGCCGACAGGCTGTCGCCTTTCAAGGACAACAAGTTAAAAGATGCCTAAATTTCACCGTTTCAGGCGGGTTCGGATAATACTTCAATGGCTA
>JAZNUV010000015.1:0-7890 GCA_045592445.1 Clostridia bacterium
CCGTCGACTGCCCCTTCGGTACCAGCTTTTCTACGACAGGGCCCGGTACCTCGGCACGCATCAGACGCATGGAATGATTATCTGAAAGCGGCAGAATTGCCATTACAAATACCAAAACACCCATGCCACCCACCCAATGGGTAAAGCTTCGCCAAAAGAGCATACCATGCGAAAGTGCCTCTACATTTTTCAAAATTGAAGAGCCCGTTGTCGTAAAACCGGAAACGCTTTCAAAAAAAGCATCTATATAGGACGGTATTTCTCCACTGATATAAAACGGAAGCGCCCCTGCAAGTGACCACAAAATCCAAACGAGACCGACAAGCACAAATCCATCTTTTGCATATAACTCTGTTCGTTTCGAGCGAAAAAAACATCCCGGCAGACTGCATATAGTCAAAAGAACGGACGTTTTAAAAAACGAATTTGCCGCGACAGTTTCTCCATAATACAGTGATACTGCAAGGGAAAACAAAAGAAGTGCCGCCTCCACAAGCAGCATTTTGCTGAGTATATGCAAAATCATCTTTTTATTCATTTGCGCTCTGTCACCTCTTTCCCTCTGCAAAAATTTCCTTCAAATCCTGCAGCCGATGTTTTGCCGTAACAACAATCACGTTGTCCCCCTTCTCGATGCAGGTATTTCCATCCGGCACAATCGGAACGCGATTTCGTACAATGGACGCAATCAGCACATCTCCTCTGAGCGACAAATCACGAAGCGGCACACCCAGATACGGCGCATCCTCGCGGACTACAAATTCAAGTGCTTCAACCTGTCCGTCAACCAACCGATACATCGTTTCTATATTACTGCCGACGGAATTCTCCATAGCGCGTACGTAGCTTGCAACGTTATTCGCTGCTACCATTTTCGGAGATACAAGGCTTTCAAGTCCAAGCTGTTGACCCATATCCATGTAGGAATTGCGATTTACCTTCGTAATGACCTTCGAAACGCCGCAGTTTTTAGCATAAATGGACATAATCATGTTCTCTTCGTCAATTCCCGTTAACGCAACAAATCCATCCACATTTTCAATGCCTTCTTCACGAAGCAGTGCCTGATCGGTACCGTCTCCGCAGATTACGGTTGCCTTTGGCAATAATTCACTCATGCGTTCGCAACGCTCATAATTGCTCTCGATAATTTTTACATTTGTATTCAGTTTTATCAGGCGGTCTGCAAGATAATAGGCAATTTTACCACCACCCACAATAATAATGGAACGTACCTTATCACGCAACCCGCGAATGGTCTTGAAAAAGTTTCCCACCTCTGTATGTGCAGCCGTTATATAAATTCTATCCTTGCTCCGCAAAATAAAATCGCCGTTCGGAATAAAAATATCCTTGTCACGTTGCACCGCACAAATTAAAATACGAATTTTATATTTTCTATAAAGTTCTGCCAAAGATAAGCCATCTAAAGGGCTTACATCTGAAAGAATAAACTCCACCAGTTCTACACGTCCGCGTGCAAACAGCTCAATTTTCGTCGCGGCAGGGAATGTGAATACACGCGCCATCTCCTGTGCCGTCGCATATTCCGGATTTATAACCATGCTCAGTCCCAAATCGTCCTTGATATAACGAAGCTGCTTATAATATTCAGGGTCTCTGACGCGCGCAATCGTTGCCTTCGCACCGATTTTTTTTGCCAAAAGACATGCAAGCATATTGAGTTCATCAGATGCGGTACATGCAATCAAAAGGTCCGCCTTATCAACGCCCGCTTCTATCTGCACATCATATAACGCGCCGTTTCCTTCAACGCACATAATATCCTGCATGTTCAGCGTATCGCCCAGCGCCGCTACATTTTTATCAATAATAACGATGTCATGCCCCTCTGCCTGCAAAAGTGCAGACACAGTATTTCCGATTTTTCCATCACCGATAATTACAATTTTCATTTTGTGCTACCCTTTCATGCTTTTAACACAATAATCCTAAAATAAATTCTGTCTCATCATTATATATACAATTTTTCAGAATGTCAAGCATTCCTAAAAAAAATAAATATTTTTTAATTTTTATCTTGCATTTCACTAAGAAATGTGCTATACTATTTTAGTCACATAAGATGGCCCGTTGGTCAAGCGGTCAAGACATCGCCCTTTCACGGCGGTAACGGGGGTTCGATTCCCCCACGGGTCACCATTTTTTGGGCCTTTAGCTCAGTTGGTTAGAGCAACCGGCTCATAACCGGTCGGTCCGGGGTTCGAGTCCCTGAAGGCCCACCAAACAAGAAACTACCCAACAGGGTGGTTTTTTTGTTTGGTGTATTGAATCAGTAGGGACTCGAACCCTAAGAGGGTATGAGTTGTAACAAAAAACGACTTGTATGATACAAGTCGTTTTTCAGTTATCTTCATTCTTTCAGAAACGGGTTTGTCATTGAAAAATTTATTCGTTGCAAACTCTCAAAACAACCTTACCCACATTTTCATTTCTTTCCAAAATGCCATGTGCCGCCTCTGCTTCCTCCATGGGCAACACTTTATAAATTGACGGCTTTATTTCACCACTTTCAATTTTCGGCCAAACATTTTTTACAAGCTCGGATAAAATATATGCCTTAAATTCCGGTGTTCTGTTTCGGAGCATGCTTCCCACGAGATGCAATCCCTTTGTCAGCAGCGGTCTGAGTTGAACATTGGTCTCGATGCCTGCTAATGTGGAAATAACAATCCAATATCCACCTCTTGCCATGTACGGTAAGCTCTTGCCCAATGTTTCACCGCTTAAGCAGTCCATGGAAACATTGACCGGTGCCCCGTTTTCCTCTTCAGCTTTGAGTACCTCTTCAACATTTTGCTTGGAGGAATTTATAATTATATCCGCACCTAAACCGCTAATTTTTTCAGCAATCTCATCCGATAAAACCGATGTAATAACTCTTGCTCCAAATGCCTTTGCCATCGGTATGGCTACACTGGCAAGACCGGAAGCCCCCGCAGGTACAAACGCAGTTTGTCCTTTTTCCAGATGTCCCTCAATGAACAGATTCAGATATGAGGTTGCATAGGCTTCAGGGAGTGCTGATGCCTCTTCAAAAGTAAGTCCCTTTGGTATGGGCATCAACATATCATGTTTTATAGATACATACTCGGCATAGCCCCCTCCTCCCAAAAGTGCACAAACTCTGTCGCCCACTTTCCAGTTGGTAACATTCTTTCCAGTTTCAACTATTTTGCCTGCAATTTCAAGACCCATCCATTCAGGGCAACCTGCAGGGGATGGATATTTCCCTTGTCTTTGTAAAAGGTCTGCGCGGTTTAGTGCCGCAGCATATATTTTTACCAAAACTTCATCGTCTTTAATTGTAGGATTTTCCACCTCTGACCATACTAAATTTTTATTTTCATCAACAAGCATTGCGTACATATTAATCAGTTCCTTTCATAGATAATGTTCTTCCGCCATCGCAGACATAAGTTTGACCTGTTATAAATTTTGCTTTATCTGAAACCAAAAACTCCACAAGGTTTGCAATATCTGAAGCTTCGCATTTTTCACCCAGGAAGTTCGTTTCAAATGCATAATGAGATCCGTAGGGGGTTGTAGTATCAACCTCGGGACGGCAAACCACACCAGGGGCAACGGAGTTGACATTGATTTTATAAGGGCCAAGCTCCTTCGCCAGTGATTTTGTGAGCGATATTACCCCACCTTTTGATGCAGCATAATCACAGCAGTCGCTTAACCCGTTAAGACCTACTGCCGATGAAAAATTGATTATTTTCCCTCCTTCTCCTTGCTGAATCATTACGCGTGCTGCAGCACGACTCACCCAAAATGCACCGTATAAGTTTATTTTTAAAACTTTGTCAATCACATAGTCTTCCTGTTCAACAAGGGGCCGATATTTTGCATCAGGGCCTGCGATTCTTGCGCTGCCTCCCGCAATATGTATGCTCATATCCAGTCTTCCAAATTCTTCGACAACCTTGTTTACAACATTGTCAACACTCTGTGAATCTGCAACATCAATCACATATCCCTTTGCAGTGCCTCCGATTTCATGAATTCTTTCCACCGTTTTTTGTACTGCATTTTCATTGATGTCGCAAACCGCTATATTGATTCCTGATTTAGCAAGTGTCACTGCAGTTTCACTTCCAATATAGCCCCCTGCACCCGTTATAAATGCAACCTTCTTCAAAACTACCACTCCTTTTTTATATTTTGTATAGTATCTCGCCATCTACAACTGTTAAAACGCATTGATAGCTCTTTTTACTTTCAACAAGATTCCCTTCGTTATCTGCCAGTTTAAAATACTCGTCAGAGTAGTCAAAGACAGAAATATCTGCACATCTACCGACTTTCAAATAACCCCATTCATTTTCTTTGTTCAGTGCTTTCGCAGGAGCAGATGTTACGGAACGAAAGATGTCTTCCTCGCTCATCCCGAGTTCTTTCGCTATGCTCATACACATAGTCATTCCATATCTGCCACCTCTTTTATAAGCGCTGAATTTCGTAATATCTGTGCTGATCGTATCCGGCTGATATCCATTTTTCACGGCATTTTCAAATATTTTAAAATTGGTATGCACGTGACCGGCAAAACCGGCATCGAGCACAACGCCTCTTTCTCTTGCTTTTTGCAAGCATGCAAATGGAACAAATTTTGGCATATACTTTTACCTCCTTAAATTCTATTGTGGCTTAATTATGCCCATTTAATTTTTTACTTTTATATAAAAATGCTCACCTATATCTAGTATAAGTGAGCACTAAAGTTATTTGATTTTTTCAGCCTCCGCTAGCATATTTTCAATAAATATCCCATAACCTCTTGTTGGGTCATTGACAAATACGTGAGTAACTGCACCTATCAGTTTTCCATTCTGAACGATTGGGCTGCCGCTCATGCCTTGCACAATCCCACCCGTTAGTGCCAAAAGTCTTTCATCTGTCACGCGGATGGCCAAACTCTTTGTACTGTTTTTTCGTTGCGGCAGTACGCGTTCCAATTCAATTTTATATGTTTTCATCTCTCCGTCTACGTCGCTATATATTTCTGCCTCCCCTTTTCTCACCTGCGAATGCACGGCTATCGGTAATCGTACCGCCGCATCATCACTTTTATAGTGCTTTCCATAGATACCCATAGGACCGTTTTTTTCAATTTCGCCCAGTTTCTCATTCTCAAAAGTGCCTCGTAATTCGCCCGGAGCCCCGCGCTCCCCCTTTTCGATATAAGAGATATCGCACGCCGTTATATTGCCTGCTTCCACATCCACCATCGTTCCTGTGTCTGCGTCTTCTATTCCATGTCCGAGCGCGGCAAACGTCCCATTCTCCGGCAATGAAAACGTAACCGTACCAATGCCCGCCATACTGTCACGCACCCACAGCCCCAGCTTATATGCGCCTCCATCCTCGTAATATACCGGCGAAATAGATGCATCAAAAACATTTTCACCGCGACAGACTGTAATTCTAATCGGGTTGCCTGCGCTTTTTTCTACAATTTTTTCCAACGTATTACTGTTTTCAATCGGGACACCATCTGCCTTTGTAATACGATCACCGACCAGAATCCCTGCCGTTTTCCCCGGTGACGGGTTCTCACTTCCCGGGATGTCTGACATGCCAATTACCAATGCACCTTCCATATACATCTCAATGCCGACAACGTTGCCCCCGATCTCGACCACAGACGGCTCTACAACACTTATGGTTGCACTTTTTCCCCAAATACCGAGCAGGGAAAAATCGACCGTAAATGCTCCGTTTTTCAGCGGCATAACATTTGTATCCGAAATGTGAAAGGTGCCTTTTTCCGCCTCAGCTGAAAAAAACGAAGGAAGAACGTGCTCCTGCCCACGCAGCATAACCATTTCCTCAGGCAGTGCCGATACTTCACCATATCCATATGCCACTAAAACAAAAAGCACTGCTGAGAGTGCTTTTAAAATCTTGACACATTTTTTCAAAACTTGCCTCACCTCTTCGATTACTGTAACCAAAAAGAGAGATGTTAGACGTTTAAAAATTTGTAAATCAAACCGACATTTTCGGTTTCGTCTCGCCTTCCTTTATACATTTTTTTCTTGCAAAAAAGAAACAAATTGTATGTAAAATAATCGTTATAATCCAGCTCGCCATGTACGATAAATATAAGCTTTCGAGCGTCCTAAATTGTGCAAAAATCGTATAAACCCATACAATACGTAAAAAGCAAGATCCGAAAAGCGATGTTATAAGCGGCATAATTGAATATCCCAAACCTCGCACTGCGCCCGCAACAACTTCCATATAACCACAAAGAACATATGGAAAAGCAAAGAACGGCAATCGTATTAAGCCGTACCGTATAGCGGCAGGGTCTTTTGTATAAAGATGCAGAAGTTCTTTGCCAAAAAATTGCATAATCGCGCCCATCAAAAGACCAATCACCGTCACATAACCAAGGCTGACCAGCAAGCTTTTGTTAATTCTGTCATAATTTCCCGCACCGCGATTTTGTGCAATGAAGGTAAGCGTTGTCTGATACATGGCGTTCATGGAAATATAGGTAAAGCCTTCAAGACTTACAGCCGCAGAGTTCCCCGCAACCGCATCTGCACCAAAGGAATTGATAGAGGATTGAATGAGCATATTGGATATAGAGAACAACGAGCTTTGAAAGCCCGCGGGCAACCCGACTGCAATAATCCTCAAACATTCCTCTTTATGAAAACGGAGAGATTTCAAAGAAAGACGAATATCACTTTCTTCATGCATAAGACACAAGACAACCAGCCAAGCTGCTACAAACTGTGAAATTGACGTTGCAAGTGCAACACCACTTGCGCCCATATGAAATACGAGGACAAAAATTAAATTTAAAAGTACATTGACTACGCCTGCAATCGACAAGAAGATTAAAGGTCTTCTTGTATCGCCATTTGCACGTAAGATAGCATTACCGAAATTACAAATAATATTAAAAGGCAACCCTAGGCAATAAATCTGAAGGTATGTGGTGGCACTGTCTATAATATCCGAAGGTGTGTCCAAAAGATGTAAAAGTGTTTCTGATAATAAAAAACCGACCGCACCCATCAAAAGACCACTGACTACGCTCAGGCACATAGCCGCATGTACGCTGCGACTGACGCCATTTTTATCACGCGCCCCGATTCTGTTCGCAACAACAACATTTGCGCCGACTGAAAGTCCGATACAAAGAGAAATCAACAGGCTTGTTGTGGAAGCAGTGGATCCGACAGCCGCCATCTCGTGACTGCCTGCAAAATTACCGACAACAATAATATCCGCCGCATTAAAAAAGAGCTGTAACAAGCCGCTTAAAATAAGTGGGATAGCAAATAAAATCGTACTTTTAAAAAGCGAGCCTTCCAGCGGATTGATGCGATATGATGATTTTTTCACTTTGATTCCTCTTCTCTTTTTATGTCTAAACTAATTATATGATTTTGTCAAGTTAGGGACAAAAAAATTTAATGGTTTATCGGCACTTTTTATCGGCGGTTTTCAAAACCGCCAATAAATCCATACGATTAAAATGCCTTTCTAAAGGCTTCCCCTTGAGGGGAAGCTGTCACGAAGTGACTGATGAGGTGTTAATTCCCTTCAGTATATCCTCACAAACACTCTCAAATCTTTGATTAACATCAAGATTGGAATATCGTAACACTTTAATCCCTAAACCATTTAGGAAAGCATCTCTTTTTGCATCATTCTCAACGCCTTTTTCTTCATAATGTTGTGAACCATCAAGTTCAATAGCAATTTTAGCCGATGCAATATAGAAATCAACGATATAATTGCCAATCACCTTTTGTCGATTAACAGTTATAGGTAAAGTTTTCAGAAAATCATACCAAAGATGTCTTTCTTCTTTTGTCATATTTTTTCTTAATGTTTTTG
>JAZNUV010000016.1:0-38691 GCA_045592445.1 Clostridia bacterium
AGAACATGCAATTTCTGTTATGAGCTATGCTCGTAACAAAATTGCATGTAGTGTAACACATCTATTGTAAACCTACAACCGTTATGTTTTAGATTTAATGTAATATGTTGACAAACATTTTCGGTTATGGTATAATAGAAAATGAAATAGAGGCTCGTCTGAGCGAGGATAAATAGTGTTTAGGCTCAGAGCGTTCCGGGAAATTGCCGGAGGTGCATTATTTTATAATGTAGAAGCCGTTTAGGGTTGATACTCCTATGTGATACATGGGCTTGTCATAGTAACCTTTGTGAATTGAAAAAGTGTATCATTGACCTTTGTGTAAGTAATCTTTTGAAAGCACATTGTAAGTAAAATGTATCATTGAAAGTAGCCGGACATACTGACAAATTGCCGGAGAGATGCTGTACTCTAAAAAAGCCGACAGAACCTTAACTGCCGTAGAAAGTGATTAAAATAATAAATAAGGCTGCACACATAAGCAAGAAGAAAAAGTGTCGGAATCTAATTCCAAACCGGTCACACATAAGACCTTAAAAAGTGTACTTTTGCTGAATGCAGAGAAGTTAATTCTTTCGGGTGATAATTAAAGAAGTTGGTATAATATAAAATGGGCAAAGTTATAAACTCTGCCCATTTTCTTTATGTAAAAATCAATTTCTGTGCGAAATCTCAACAAAAAAATTATTCCACAGAAAATAAAGTTATAGGAAATCGCACGCAAAGTTGACAAATAGCGGAAAATGCCTTATAATAAAAGTAAGAACACAGAGGAGGACAAAAAAGATGGAAGAAATTAAAAAAGCCGTCGCCCGCGCTGTTTCCGAGGTTTTAGACGCCTCCGGCATTGGGAGCGGTGAAATTTTTATATTAGGATGCAGTACCAGCGAGGTTATAGGCGAAAAAATCGGAAAGGCCTCTGTATATGAGGTGGGCGAAGCCATTATCTCCGCCGCACTCTCTGTTTTAACACCGCGCGGCATCTACCTTGCCGTAGGATGTTGTGAGCATTTAAACCGTGCCGTCGTCCTCCCGCGGGAAGCAGCTGAAAAATACGGATTTGAATGCGTCTCGGTTATTCCTGCACCGAAAGCAGGCGGCAGTGCCGCAACGGCGGCGTATCGCCTTTTGGAAAATCCAACAGTTGTAGAATTTGCCCGTTGCCATGCAGGTATGGACATCGGTGATACCTTTATCGGTATGCATTTAGCACATGTTGCCGTACCGGTACGGATTTCTGTATCCAAAATCGGAGAGGCACATCTGACCTGTGCGCGTACACGCCCGAAATTTATCGGCGGCAGTCGCGCTATATATGACAGTGCGGAAATCCGCTGACTGAAAGGATTGTTACCTATGAAAAAACTTGCTTTTTTGTTTGCAGCCACTCTCCTTTTTTCGACTCCGGTTTTGGCAGATGTGAATGCCGTCGGCGCGGTGGATGCCACCTCTTTAAATGTGCGCACGGCTCCCAGTACGGACGCCGCCGTAATCACGCGGCTTTCAAACGGGCAACAGATGAATATTATTACCAAAACAGGCGGCGAGTGGTTTAAGATTGATTTAGGCGGTACGATCGGCTATGTGCATGCCTCCTATGTTGTTGCCAGCCGCAACGGCACGCCTGTGGTGTATGATAAAACCGCAGATATGTCTGTGCAGACGGCGGAGGGCACAGAAAAGGGGCAGCTTGTCGTTGCAACCGCAAAGAAATACCTTGGTGTTCCCTATGTGTGGGCAGGCACATCCCCCGCAGGCTTTGATTGCAGCGGGCTTGTGCAGTATGTATTCCGCGAGATGGGCGTTTCAATCAATCGTGTTGCGGCAGACCAAACTGCGCACGGCGTACCGGTCACGCTCCAAAACCTTTTGCCCGGCGATATTGTGTTTTTCCATAATACAAGCCGCTATACGCGTATCAACCATGTGGGTATCTACGTCGGCGACGGGCAGTTTATTCACGCGCCGCAAACGGGTGATGTTGTAAAAATCTCCCCCCTCGATAGCGGCTACTACGCAAGAACTTTTGTAACCGCACGCCGTATTTTTAATTAGAATTTCGGTTATAGAAGGGGCGCAGCTTTTTGCTGCGCCCCTTTACTATTCATTTTCTCTATACCAACGTTTCCCACTTTTCATAAAGCATGCAGCGTTTCGATTCGAGCTCTGTAATTTGCTTTGTCAGTTCCATCGCCTTCTCGTAATCCGCGCCCGCGCCTTCAAGTTCTCTGTTTTTTTCGTCAATTTCTGCCTCGACCTCGCCAATCTCCTTTTCCACGCGCTCCAAAGCTGCCGCCGCGCGCCGTTTTTTCGCACGCATTTCCTTTTCTTCCTGATACGATGTCGGCTTTTTCGTTTCTTTGCTGACAACTTGTGACGTGTCTGCCTTCCGTTTCTCCATGTAATCGTGAAAGCCCCCGTCATACTGGGTCAAAGTCCCTTTATCCATTGCCAAAACGCGCGTGGCAAGCTTGTCAACAAAATATCGGTCATGCGAGATGACAAGCATCGTGCCGCCGTAGTCTAAAAGTGCTTCCTCAAGCGCCTCCTTCGCATCAATATCAAGATGATTGGTCGGCTCGTCAAGCAAAAGAAAATTCGGTCTTGCAAACAGAAGTTTTACAAGTGCCACCTTTGCGCGCTCGCCACCCGAAAGCGTAGAGATAAGCGCATGAACCGCGTCCCCCCGAAGCCCCATCGCCGCAAGCGCAGAGCGCAAAGCCGTCTCTGTTTCCTGCGGGAACGCGTCCCGCACCTCCTCAAGTGCCGTTTTATGCAGTGCTAAATCCGCATGCTTTTGGTCAAAATAGCCGATGTCCACCTTCGTGCCGAGCCGTACTGTGCCCGCATTTTGCGCCATAGCTCCACGCAAAACGGATAAAAGCGTCGTTTTACCGCATCCGTTTGGCCCGAGCAAAAACACCCTGTCATGCTTAAAAATGCGAATATCAATATCCTGGAATATATTTTTTTCACCAAAATTCTTGGAAAGGCCTTCCGCAAAGAGTACATCGCCCCCACTCTCCCGCGCGGGTGAAAATGCAAGATGCACACCTTTTTCCTTCAAAATGGGCGCTTCCATCTCCATACGGAGACGGTCAATTTGCTTTTGCTTACTCTCCGCCATGCGAATGTTGCGCTCCCGATTAAAGCGCCGCTGCGTTTCGATAATTCCCTCAATACGCTTGATTTCACGGTTTTGCTTTTCCAAAAGCCGCGCGGCGTATTCCTCTTCCGCCTGCCGCTTTTTTGTAAATTCCGTGTAGCCGCCCGTATAGACCGTGAATTTCCCGCCCGAAAGGCGCATGGTTTTGTTGGTTACGCGGTCGAGAAAATAGCGGTCATGCGAAATCAAGATTGCCGCACCCTCAAACCGCCTTAGATAGTCCTCAAGCCATACACATGCGTCCATATCCAGGTGATTGGTCGGCTCATCGAGCAGAAGAAGTGTCACATCGCTTAAGAGAAGGCGCGCAAGGCTTGCCATTGTGCGTTCGCCGCCCGATAAAACGCGGACAGGCTTTTCCAAATCCGCCGCCGTAAAACCAATGCCAAAAAGCGTTGCCGAAAGGCGGCTTTTGTACGTAAGGCCGCCTGCTGCCCGATACGCTTCCTCCGTGCTGTGTTGCCGTGCAATCAGTTTTTCTGTATCGCCTTCCCCACGGATAAGTGCCTCCGAAATCGCTTCCAGCTCCGATTCCATCTTGTAAATCGGTTCAAACACGGATGCAACGGCTTGTTTGAGCGTTTGGTCGCTATCCGAAAGCGCATGCTGTTCTAAATATCCGATGCGGCACTCGTTCGCCTTCGAGACCTGCCCGCCCGAAGGCTCCATAAGCCCCGCAAGCACCTTAAAAAGCGTCGTTTTACCGACGCCGTTTCCACCTATAAATCCAATTTTATCCTGCTTTTCCACCGTAAAGCTTCCGCCCGAAAAAAGCGTTCTTTCTCCAAACGAGCAACTGATATCACTCACGCTTAAAATTGCCATTATGAAAGCATTTCCTCCGCCGTTTCAAGTGTTCGGGCGCTGACGCGGTCACCACCTATCATCCGCGCGATTTCCTCTACACGTCCCGCCCTGTCAAGCATCGAAACCGTAGTGGTGAAACGGTCGCCCATGTCCGTTTTATCAATTTTAAATTGCGCGTCCGCCCGTGCCGCAATTTGCGGCAGATGTGTCACACAAAGAATTTGCCTGTCCAATGCGAGTGCCGCCAGTTTTTCACCGACACGTTGCGCCGCGCGCCCGCTTATACCCGTATCAATCTCGTCAAATATCATAGTGCCGTCGCCCGCCGCGCCCTTCGTTAAAAGGACGGTATAAAGCGCCAGACAAACGCGGGAAAGCTCCCCGCCCGATGCAATTTTTGAAAGCGGCTTTAAAGGCTCACTTGGATTGGTTGCGATAAAAAATTCTATTGCATCCGCGCCGTCCTCGCCATACGGCTTTTGACTCAGCTCAACCGAAAAGCGTACCTTTGCCATATCCAGCGCCCGCAGTTCCTCCATCACGCCGTCGGCAATCGCTTCCGCCGCTTTTTTTCGGCTTTTTGTAAGCTTTTCCGCCGCCTTTCCAAGCTTTTCTTCTATCCCGCCCAGTTCTTTTTCGAGTTCTTTTATCCGTGCATCCGCATACAGAATGCTTTTCCTTTCTTCTGCCGCTTTTTCCGCATACAGAAGCACGTCCTCAATGCTTTTCCCATACTTCGTTTTCAGGCGGAACAAAACGTCAAGCCGTGCCTCGATTTCCGAAAGTGCCGCGCCGTCCGTTTCCATGTCCGACATGTCCCGTAGCGTCTGCGCCAATTCCTCCGCCCGATACAGAATATCCCGTGCCTCCTCTGCCGCTTCGGCAAGGCGTGTATCATATTCTCCCACATTCTCCAGCGTGCGGGCAACATTTGCCAAAAGGTCGCGCGCCGCGCCGTCCTCTCCATCGAGCGCGTGCATCGCCCGCCAAACTGCCGTTTTTATTTTTTCCGAATGGCGAAGGCGTGTCCGTTTTTCCTCTAAAATTTCTTCTTCCCCGATTTGGGGGGCAGCTTCCTCTATTTCCTGCACCCAAAAATCCAGCATTTCGAGGCGCCGCGCTTTTTCGCTGTCGTCTGCCCGAAGTGCTTCCATTTCGGTTGTGATTTCCTTCTGTTTTGTATACAGGGTGGTATACGCTTCCAAAAGCGCTGTATTTTCGGCATATCCGTCCACATATGTAAGATGTCCCGCGCGATGCAAAAGCTTTTCCGTATCGTGCTGCCCGTGGATGGATAAAAGGGTATCGCCCACCTCACGCAGGGCGGACACCGTCACCATTTTTCCGTTTATACTGCAAAGATTCCGTCCGTCAGAGAATAGCTCGCGCCGTAAAATCAGCATGCCATCCTCCGATAGGGGATGCGTGCAGAAAAAAGCCGCTTCCGCTACCGCAGAGCGCGCCCCGGCACGAATAATTTCGCGCCCCGTTCTGCCGCCGAGCACCATCAAAATCGCATCAATAATCAGCGATTTCCCCGCGCCCGTTTCACCTGTAAGCGCAGTAAAACCGCCAGAAAGCGTGATTTCGGCGTGGTCAATAACGGCAATATCAGATATCGAAAGCCGACAAAGCATATTCTCAGTCCTTCCCCTACTGAATCATTTCCAAAAGCCGTTCTTTAACAGCAACGGCTGCCATGGGGTCCCTTACGACCACAAACACCGTATCGTCCCCCGCAATGGTCCCTAAAAGCTCCGGCCATTCCATGGATTCGAGCGTAATCGCCGCCGCATCTGCCATGCCCGCAAGCGTTTTAATTACAATCATGTTCATCGCACACTCTACGCTTTTTGCGGCATTTTTAAAGATAGAATGAACACGGCCCGTATGCTCTTCCAAAACATTCGGCTCAGGCGCAACGTAGCGGCAACCGCCGCCCGTCTGCTTCTTCAAAATCCGAAGCTCCTTTATATCGCGCGATACCGTCGCTTGCGTCACATCAAAGCCGCGACGTATCAGCTCGTCCGAAAGTTCCTCCTGCGTTTTCACGCACATTTCCTTCACAATTTCTAAAATTGCATTTTGTCTGCCTTGCTTCATACTCTCGTCCTTTCTTAAAGCTGCAGCTTGTTGCGCAGCACCTCAAAAAACATATGATTATGCAAAGCGGCAATTTTTGCCGCATGGTCTGCCCGTTCCATCCGAATGACATCACCCGCAACAAGCGGTACGCTGTCCGCGCCATCCACCGTAAGACAAGCCTTTCGCCCTCTTAGCTCGCCAACCTCTGCCTCTACTACGCTGTCGCCCGGTAAAACGACAGGGCGTGCGTGAAGCATGTGGGGGCAGATGGGTGTTACCAAAAGTGCCGAAATGCCCGGATGCACCGCGGGGCCGCCTGCCGCAAAGGAATACGCCGTAGAGCCTGACGGCGTAGCAACAATCATGCCGTCCGCCGCATATTCTCCCAAAAGGCGGTTATCTGCCTTTACTAAAAGGCGAATGAGCGCAGCTCCGGTCATGTTCCGAACGGTCGCCTCATTTAACCCGCAAAAAGACGCGATCTCCTCCCCGTCACGCCAAACCGAGGCGCGAAGCATCATGCGGCTCTCAATCCGCACGCGGCGAATCATTTCCCCCACATCTCCTTCTAAAAACACGTCTTTCTCGACACCCGTTAAAAACCCAATGCGCCCAAGATTGATACCCAAAACGGGCGTGCCAAAGGGTGCGGCACAACGCGCAGCGCCTAAAAGTGTGCCGTCTCCTCCCAAAACAAGTGCCATATCCTGTCCGCGGTATAAGTCCGTTTCGCCGACATATGCGTCTGCCTCAACCATGCCGAAAAGTGCCTCAGAAACAGAAACGCTCGCAATCTGCGCCGCTTTTTTTGCGACTGCACGCGTGACCGAAAAATCCGCATCCTTACTCTCGTTTGCAATGACGCTGACCTTCATCTACATTCGCTCCTCATGGCGATTTTTTCCATTCGCCGTACAAAATTTTCTGCAAAAACTGCCCCGTGTAGGACTCGGGTACCGCCGCCACCGCCTCAGGTGTCCCCTCGGCTACCAGCCTGCCGCCGCCGTCACCACCCTCGGGTCCCATATCCAAAATATAATCCGCCGTTTTGATAACGTCTAAATTATGCTCAATTACAATAACGGTATTGCCGCCTTCCACAAGCTTTGTAAGCATTTCGATAAGCCTGTGCACGTCCGCCATATGCAGCCCCGTAGTCGGCTCATCGAGGATATATACGGTTTTGCCCGTGCTCCGTTTTGCAAGCTCCGTTGCAAGCTTTACGCGCTGCGCCTCGCCGCCCGATAAAAGCGTGGAAGGCTGCCCGATTTTAATATACCCAAGCCCCACGTCGTAAAGCGTTTGCAGCTTTCTCTTAATCTTCGGATGGTTTTCAAAGAAGGCAAGGCCCTCCTCCACCGTCATGTCCAGCACATCAAAAATATTTTTTCCCTTGTACGTTACTTCCAAGGTTTCGCGGCTGTACCGCTTGCCGTGGCAGACCTCGCAAGGAACATACACATCGGGCAGAAAATGCATTTCAATCTTAATAATTCCGTCACCCGAGCAAGCCTCGCACCTGCCGCCCTTTACATTAAAGCTAAAGCGGCTTGCAGTATATCCGCGTGCCTTTGCCTCGTTTGATGTGGCAAAAACGTTTCGTATGTCCGTAAAAAGCCCCGTATACGTTGCAGGATTGGAGCG
Source organism: Clostridia bacterium (assembly GCA_045592445.1). Taxonomy (GTDB): domain Bacteria; phylum Bacillota; class Clostridia; order UMGS1883; family UMGS1540; genus JAQXGO01. The sequence goes on from JAZNUV010000016.1 coordinate 7,703, forward strand.
CGGCGTGCGCCCAATCGGCGATTGGTCAATTGCAATCACCTTGTCCACATGCTCAAGTCCCTCTATTTTCTTGTGTGCGCCCGCCACAACGTGCGCCCCGTTCTTTTCTGCCGCCAGTGCCTTATATAAAATCTCGTTTACCACCGAACTTTTGCCGCTGCCGGAAACACCCGTTACACACACAAAAAGTCCAAGCGGGAAGGAAATATCCGTATTTTTCAGGTTGTTTTGCGTGGCGCCGATAATTTTTATCGCACGCCCGTCCGGTCTGCGGCGCTCCGTCGGTACCGGTATCTGCTTTTTGCCCGAAAGATAGAGTCCCGTTTCCGAGTTCGGATTTTTTTGAATCTCCTCCACGGTGCCCTCTGCCACGACCTCGCCGCCGTGAATGCCCGCGCCGGGACCGATGTCAATAATATGGTCTGCCTCGTACATGGTTTCCTCGTCGTGCTCCACAACCAAAAGCGTGTTGCCCATGTCGCGCAGATTTTTAAGTGCCGCCAAAAGCTTTTTGTTATCTCTTTGATGAAGCCCGATACTCGGCTCATCCAAAATATATAAAACACCCATAAGCCCCGAACCGATTTGCGTGGCAAGCCGAATGCGCTGTGCTTCCCCGCCCGAAAGCGTACCCGCCGCACGCGAAAGCGTAAGGTAGGAAAGCCCTACATTTTGCAAAAAGCCGAGACGTGCATGGATTTCTTTTAAAATTTGCCGCGCAATTGCCGTTTCCTTTTCCGTTAGCGTCAGCGCGTCAAAAAACTTTATAATCTCCGTAATTGATTGCCCCGTCAGCTCGTGAATGTTTTTGCCGCCCACCGTCACCGCCAAAATCTCGGGACGAAGCCGCGCACCGCGGCAAGCGGGACATTCGCTGTCCGACATGTGGCTTTCAATCTCCGTCTTTGCCCATTCGGACGTAGTTTCGCGGTATCTGCGCTCCAAATTGGGGATAATGCCCTCAAAAGTTGTTGTAAATTCACCGCTGCCGTAGCTGCGTGTATACTGAAAGTTTATTTTTTCATCGCCCGTGCCATATAAAACCTTTTCCAAAAATGCAGGCGGCAACTCCGCAACGGGTGTGTCGGGCGATACGCCGTAATGCGCGCAAAGTCCTTCAATATACATCCCCGCCATATCACCGCCGCCCCAGCCCGAAAGCGCGCCGCCGCGCAAGGATTTTTCAGGATGGCGCAAGATAAGCGCAGGGTCAACCTTGTGCAGAAAACCAAGCCCGCCGCATTCCGCACACGCCCCGAAGGGACTGTTGAAGGAGAAGGAACGCGGACTCAGTTCCTCAATGTTAATGCCACATGTATGGCAGGCATAATTTTGGCTGAAAACATGCATTTCCCCATCCACTTCCAAGACCTGTGCGAGGCCATTGCCAAGAGAAAGTGCGGTTTCCAGGGAATCCGCCAGCCGTGCGTGCATGTCATGGCGCACAATCAGGCGGTCGACTACAATTTCAATGGTATGTCGAATCTTTTTATCAAGGCGAATCTCCTCGTCCAGTTCGTGCATCTCTCCATCTACACGCACACGGACATATCCGTTTTTCCTCGCCGTTTCAAAAACCTTTTGATGCTCGCCCTTTTTCGCACGGATAACGGGTGCTAAAAGCAAAATACGCGTCCCCTCCGCCATGGAAAGCACCGCCTCCACCATCTGGTCGATGGTCTGCCTTTTAATTTCCGCACCGCATTTGGGGCAATGCGGCACCCCGATGCGTGCATATAAAAGACGCAGATAATCGTAAATTTCCGTCACCGTGCCCACAGTTGAACGCGGGTTTTTGCTTGTGGTCTTTTGGTCAATGGAGATTGCCGGCGAAAGCCCTTCGATATAGTCAACATCCGGCTTTTCCATCTGCCCCAAAAATTGACGGGCGTAGGCGGATAAGCTCTCCACATACCGCCGTTGCCCCTCTGCATAAATTGTGTCAAAAGCAAGGGAGGTTTTTCCGCTGCCGGAAAGCCCCGTTAAAACCACCATCTTGTCACGCGGGATATCAATATTGATACCTTTTAAGTTGTTGGCACGCGCACCGCGTATAATAATTTTATCTTGCATGGCAAACCTCTGTTTATCGGATTTTGCAAAAATTTCTATCTGTCTATATGATACCGCACCGCCTCCGCAATATGCATGCTCTCAATTTTTTCCGCGCCATCTAAGTCCGCAATGGTGCGGGCAACCTTAATGGTGCGCGTGTAGGCACGCATACTGAGCTGCATGGCAGCAAAGGAGGCACTCATCATTTCTGCCGCGTCAGGCGTCATTTCGCAGTACGTTTCAATCTCCTTCGCGCTAAGGCGTGCATTTTCAAAGAATTTTTCTTTTCCAACGCGTGCTTTCTGCCTTTCTCTTGCACGGATAACGCGCGCGCGAATGGTCGCAGAGGACTCTGCCTCTCGTTTTCCTATATCATCATATGTAACGGCCGATGCCTTGACCTGTAAATCAATTCTGTCAAGAAGCGGGCCGCTTATCTTGTTCATATATTGTTGTACACTGTGTGCACTGCAGCGGCACCGATGTGTCGGGTCGCCATAATAGCCGCAACGGCACGGATTCATTGCCGCCACCAGCATAAATGCGCTCGGGTAGGTATAGCTTGCCGCCGCACGCGTTACCGTCACTACGCCATCCTCCATGGGCTGACGCAGCGCTTCTGTCACATCCCGCCGAAATTCGGGTAATTCATCCAAAAACAACACGCCCCCGTGCGCGAGCGAAATTTCGCCCGGACGCACCGTCTGCCCGCCGCCTATAAGGCCGACTGCCGACGCACTGTGATGCGGTGTGCGAAACGGCCGTTTCGTAACAAGCGGCTCGTTTTCAGGCAGTTGCCCCGCAACGCTGTGCAGCTTGGTAACCTCAAGCGCCTCCGCCGCCGTCATGGGCGGTAAAATAGAAGGCATCCGCTGTGCGAGCATCGTTTTCCCTGCACCGGGCGGCCCGACAATTAGTAGGTTATGCCCGCCCGCCGCCGCAATTTCAAGCGCACGCTTTACGTTCTCTTGCCCCTTTACGTCGGCAAAGTCAGGCGCATTTGAAAGGCCGTTTTGTAAAAGCGCATCCACATCTGTTTTGACAGGGGTAAGGCGCGCCGCCCCTGACAAATGCTCCATCGCCTCATGCAGGTTTTTTGCGCCATATACCGTAATCCCCTCTGCCAGTGCCCCTTCTTTTGCGTTTTCCGCAGGGACGATTACACTTTGAAATCCATGTGCCGCCGCGCCTGCCACAAGTGGCAAAACACCTTGCACAGGGCGCAAATCACCCGCCAGGGACAGTTCGCCGATTAACGCACAGCCTTCTTCCTTTCCCTTTGCCTGCTCCGTGGCGTACAAAATCGCCGCAGCAATCGGCAAATCAAACGCAGGGCCCGCCTTTTTAAGGCTTGCAGGCGCCAGATTCACCGTAAAACGCCGCGATGGAAACTCGTAGCCGCAATTTTTTATTGCTGCACGCACGCGCTCCTTCGCTTCTTTTACAGCCGCATCAGGCAGACCAACAATTTCAAATGCAGGCAAACCTGTCGAAACATCTGCCTCTACTGCAACGGGTCTGCCTTCCATGCCGTAAAGCCCGACTGTGTCTATCTTCACAAACATATTTTTCCTTCTTTCGCGCCCTGTTATTCCTCGTCCTCGTCTATATCGCCCAAAATATCGCCGAGCGCTTCTTCATATCGCCTTGCCGCCGCTGCAGCTGCAAGCCGAAGGGAATGAATTTCTTTCTTTGTGCGCGCCAACGCCGACTCAGTCTGTCTTGCCTCTGCCGCCTTTTCCGCCAAAAGCGCCTCTCCGTCCCGTGCCGCTTCGGCGCGAATGGCATCCGCTTCTTTTTGTGCAGAAATCACTGCGCGCGAAACCGAATCGCGCTCTGCCTCTAATTTTTGTACGTTCTCAAAAAGTTTGGCATTTTCCTTTACAAGCGATTCATTCTCACGGCGCATTGCCTCGGCATCTGCCCGCGCTGCAGAAACTTCTTTTTCATACTTTGCAACAACAGACGCAATATATGCCGTTACATCCTCTCTTTTATAGCCGCCTGGGCATTTTCGCAATGTAAGTTCTTCCATCCCTTTTCCTCCGTTCCATTTACTTTAAAAGTGCAATCCCTGCCTCTATACGCTTTAAGGATTCTTCCTTCCCTAAAATAGCTGCAAGCTCAATGCCGCCGCCGGGCGTAAACGCCTTGCCCGAAAGTGCCGTGCGAAGCGGCCACAAAATAACGCCGTTTTTCACTTCCATTTTCGCCGCAAGCCCTAAAAGCACTTCATGCAAAGCATCCTTTGTCCACTCCTCCTGCTCGGATAAAAGCGGCAAAATCGCTTCAAGCGAGGTCAGCGAATTTTCAAGATTTGTCTTCATCTTTTTGTGGCAGTAAAGTTCTTTGTCATACGTGGGTAACGCATCAATAAAATCAATCTGCTCCGGAATATCGGAAAGCTTTTCCGTGCGTTGTTGCAGAACCTGACTCAAAAGCGTAAGGTCTGCATCCGTATGAATACATTCTTTGTAGTAGGGCATCGCCTTTTCGTGGAACGCCTCGGGCGACAGTGCGCGAATGTACTCGCCGTTTAACCAGTTTAATTTATCCACGTCAAAAATCGCGGGCGATTTGCTGATGCCTTTCACGTCAAAAAGACGAATCATATCGTCAAGACTCATAATTTCCTTTGTGTCGCCGGGGCTCCAGCCTAAAAGGGCAATATAGTTTAAAACCGCCTCTTTCAGATATCCCTTTTCCACAAAATCTGCATAGGAAGCGTCCCCTTCGCGCTTAGAAAGCTTGCGATGCGCGTCCTTCATAATTGCCGAGCAGTGTATGTACTGCGGAATTTCCCAGCCAAACGCCTCGTATAAAAGATTGTATTTCGGCGTAGAGGAAAGATATTCACTGCCGCGTACTACATGCGTAATCTGCATAAGATGGTCGTCGATAACATTTGCAAAATTATAGGTGGGCATGCCGTCACTCTTTAAAAGAACGTTGTCATCCAGTGTTTCGTTCGGTGCAGACACCTTGCCGAACACCGCGTCCTCAAACGTTGTGACGCCTTCTTTCGGTATTTTCTGCCGAATCACGTAAGGCTCGCCCGCCGCTATGCGTGCTTGAATCTCCTCTTTTGAAAGCGAGGCACAACGCCCGTCATACTTCGACGGAATTTTCAGCGCCTCCTGCTTTTGTCTTAATTCGTCAAGCCGCTCCTTTGTGCAGAAGCAGTAGTACGCGCCGCCGCGTTCCACCAGTTCCTCCGCGTACTTTTTATAAATACCCATGCGCTCACTCTGCACATAGGGGCCGTAGTCACCGCCGATGTCGGGTCCCTCATCATGCACAAGGCCCGTTTCCGCCATCGTTCGGAAAATAAGGTCCACTGCGCCGTCTACATAGCGTTCACGGTCCGTGTCCTCAATACGCAAAATGAAATCCCCGCCTTTGGATTTTGCCAAAAGGTAGGCATAAAGAGCCGTGCGCAGATTACCGATGTGCATATATCCCGTCGGGCTTGGCGCAAAGCGCGTTCTTACTTTTGTCATGTTTTCAAGTCCTTTCTATTTTTCCGTCAAAAGCTTGCGAAGCTCCTGCATAAATGTATTGATGTCCTTAAATTGGCGATACACAGACGCAAAGCGGACATACGCCACCTCGTCAATGTTTTTTAGCTGTTCCATAACAAGCTCGCCGATTTTGGAGGACGTAACCTCCCTGTCGAGAGAATTTTGAATGATATTTTCAATCATATATGTCATGTTTTCCATCACCTCAAAGGGGACGGGGCGTTTTTCACACGCCTTTACAATACCGCGCAAAAGTTTTTCTCTGTCAAACGGCTCGCGGCATTTGTCTTTTTTTATGACCATGATGGGCACGCCCTCCACCTTCTCATAGGTGGTAAAGCGTTTTTGACATCCGAGGCATTGCCGCCTTCTCCGTATGGCGGTATCATCCTCCGTCGGTCTTGAGTCCAAAACTTTACTGTCCAAAGCGTCACAGTAGGGACATTTCAAGAAAACCCCTCCTTATTGATCCAGCTTATCAATCCGTGTTTTGTGTCTGCCGCCCTCAAATTCGGCGTCAAGCCACGCATCCACGCACTCTGCCGCCAAAACCTCACCCGTTACTCTGCCGCCAAAGCAGAGAATGTTGGCGTTATTATGCTGTTTTGTAAGGCGTGCCGAGCAAGGCTCCGAAACCAGCGCCGCCCGAATGCCCTCGTGGCGGTTTGCGGCAATCGAAATACCGATACCCGTGCCGCAACACAAAATACCCTTTTCGCATCTTCCCTCTACGATTTCGCAAACGGCTTTCGCCGCAATATCAGGATAATCGCAGCTTTCGCCGTTACAACCGATGTCCTTATATTCGATGCCCCTTGCCTCCAAATGTTTTTTCAAAAATTCCTTCAATGTGTAACCGCCGTGGTCACTGCCTATCACGAACATGTTTTATCCTCCTTCAAATGTTTTTCATTCCATTCGCGTTCCGCCTGCGCAAGCCTTAAATATATCGGCGCCGCATCATGTACGGATACTGCTTTTGTATAATGAGCCGCCATCCCGACGCCGAATGCGCGGTGATGGCAAAGCGGGGAAGGCACAAACTGCGCTCTGTTCCCCATTTTTTCTAAAATGGTTGCCCGATGTACGGGTACACCATCTCCCACAAAAATAGCTGTGTCCAATTCCTCCAAAAGTTTGGCAAGCGGTATGGCGCGCATCGGTACAACCTCCGTCGGCACGCCGCCTTGTATCTGATAGGTCGCGGTGTAAACTTCTCCGCGCCGCGCATCCATAATGGGTACTACCTGTTGCCCCTCCGCACCCGCCGCGTGAAACGCAAGCGCAAAAAGTGATGATACGGGCGCTATTTTTTTGTCCGCGCCGAGCGCAAGGCCCTTCGCCGTACCGAGACCGATGCGAATGCCCGTAAAAGAACCGGGGCCCGCGTCCACGGCAATTACATCCATCTCAAGAAGCGTTTTTCCTGCTTTGGAAAGCACCGCATCCACCTCACGCATCAAAGTACATGAGTGCGTAAGTCCATTATTCAAAAAGGATTCCGCCAAAAGTTCTCCGTCGCAAAACACTGCGGCGCCCGCGGCCTTTGCCGCGCTTTCAATCGCCAAAATATTCAATGTATCAAGTCCTTTAATTTCCATATATGGGCAATATAATCCGCACCCTGGTGCCTTTCCCCTTTTCACTTTGTATCAAAATGCGGCCGCCGTGCGCCTCTACGATTTCTCTGGCAATGGCAAGTCCAAGTCCCGTGCCGCCCATTTTTCGACTGCGTGCCTTATCCACGCGATAAAACCGTTCAAAAATCCGTGGCAAATCCGCCTCGGGGATGCCAATGCCCGTATCGGTTACGCACACCTCGGCTTCCGATACGTTGGCGCTGCATCTGACCTCAATGTGCCCGTGCGCAGGCGTATATTTAATTGCGTTGGAAACAATGTTTACCAAAACCTGCTCCACACGGTCACGGTCACCGTTTACAGGCGGCAGGTCGGGCGCATCGTTTATAAAAGAAAGCGTCTGCCCATGTTTTTCCGCCTCGATTAAAAGGCGGCGTATAACGTCCTCCGTAAGCTTTGGCAGGGGGAAGGGCCTTTTTTGCAGATTGTGTCCGTAGTCAAACTGCGAAAGCGCCAAAAGGTCTCGCACGATGCGTGCCATCCTGTCCGCCTCGCTATTGATAACGCCCAAAAAGTTTTGCTCCATAGAGTCCTTTTCCGTCGTCCCCAAAAGCGTTTCGGCGTAGCTTTTAATGTTTGTAAGCGGCGTTCTGAGCTCGTGCGATACATTGGCAACAAATTCGCGGCGTGATTTTTCCATGCGTTCTTGTTCCGTAATATCCTGCAAAACCGCCACAATGCCCTCCGCCGTACCCTTTCGCGGCGTTAAAAGCGCAAAATACGCCCTCAGATGCTTCTCGCCAATGTTGATGGTCTTTTCCACCGTTTTGTCCTGGTCCAAATATAAAAGTGCATTGATTGTGATACCCGCCTCAAGGCGCGTAAACAACGTATCAAACGGCTCGCCCTCCTCGCCGAGCGACAGCATCTCGCGTGCGGCAGGGTTTATGTGCATGACGCTTCCGTCACGGTAAAACGCCATGACGCCATCCGTCATGTACGCCAATATAGTTTCTACCTTCGTCTTTTCCGTCACAATATCGTCTAAGGAACGCTTTAGGTCTGCAGCCATCGCATTAAAAGAACCCGTAAGCTGCCCGATTTCATCGGCGCCGCCCGTCGTTGTCATTTTATTGTCAAAATCACCCGCGGCAATCTTCTCAGCCCGCTTTTTCAAGGTTATAATGGGTGCGATAATGGTGCGGGACATCATAAGTCCCAGCAAAACAGAAAGCGCAATTCCCAGAAGGAGACCCCACGCAATAATCGAAAAAACGTTTTCCATAATGCCGTAAAGCTCATCTTTTGTATCACTGATGTACAGAACATAGCCGTTCCCACTCTCAGCATTTATCGGGAAGGCGTAGTCCATAACCTCGCCGCGTCTGTCCAGCAGATTCCCTGTTTCGCCGCCCATCGCCGTCAAAACGTTCTGCGTGGCTATAACCCCCGTTTTCCCGTCGGGCGCGTACAGAACACTGCCTGTTCGGCTGTTTAGAATATAATAATTGCGGTACGAATCGATTCCGATTCTGCCGACGTGTGCATCCAGTATGGTGCGTAGGCTCTCAATCGGATTTTCCGAACTTATGGCCCCGCGAAGCTGACTGATAAAGCCTTCCGTAAACACAATTTCTTCCATCTGCATACGAAATTCATCGTGGTAATATCCGCTTATACGGTCAAGCAAAAATGTACCCACCACCACCATAACGGAAACAACAAGCAGAATAAAAACTGTCAGTATTTTCCACTGAATACTTTTAAACATTATTCCACCTTCAGATAATAGCCTACACCGCGCTTTGTCATAATATACTGCGGTGCGGCGGGGTCATCTTCTATTTTCTCACGAAGTCGCCGTACCGTTACGTCAACCGTACGAACATCGCCGTAGTATTCATAGCCCCAAACCTCTTCAAGCAGGCTCTCCCGCGTAAAAATACGTCCCGGGCTTTGTGCTAAAAATTTAATGAGTTCAAATTCGCGCAGTGTCAAATCCACCGTTTTGCCGTCCTTTGTAATCTCATAGCGTTCGCAAAGAATACAAAAATCGCCGAACCGAATCACATCCCCCGTCTCGCGTTCCGGCTCGGTACGCCTTAAATTTGCCTTCACACGTGCCATCAGTTCACGCACGCCAAAAGGCTTTGTTATATAATCATCCGCGCCCATTTCAAGCCCCAAAACCTTATCCAGCTCCTCGCCGCGCGCCGTCAGCATCAAAATCGGCACCGTGGTTTTTTCCCGCACACGGCGGCACACGTCAAACCCGTCCATTTTCGGGAGCATAACGTCCAAAAGAATTAAGTCGGGTGCTTTGGAAAGGGCAAGGCTAAGGCCTTCCTCCCCGTCAAGCGCATAGATAACCTTATATCCTTCTTTTTCGAGATTGAATTTCAGTATGTCTACAATCGGTTTTTCATCTTCAATAATCAGTATAAGCCGTTGCATTCTACATCACCTCCATCATATTATACAATAATTTTTGCATAGAATCAACTGTTTTTTATATTTTATCCCATGAAATTCCTTTCGCGTTGACTTTTTTTGCAAAAAGTGGTATACTATAAGAAAATGTATAAATAAGTGAGGATGTTTATGGAACAACTATTCTCGGCCGTACAAAAGCCGACGCGGTACATAGGCGGCGAATATGGCGCCGTGTATAAAGACCCAAAAGCAGTGAAAATTCGCTTTGCCATGTGTTTTCCGGACCTTTATGAGGTCGGGATGAGCCATCTTGGCATGCGTATATTATACCATCTGAAAAACGAGCGTCCCGATACATGGTGCGAACGCGCCTTCATGCCGTGGGATGATATGATAGAAGAGATGGAAAAGCGCAATCTGCCGCTTTTCGCATTGGAGAGCCGCGACCCGCTTTCCTGTTTTGATATCCTCGGCTTTTCACTCCAGTATGAAATGAGCTACACGAACGTTTTAGCCATGCTCCGCCTTGCGGGCATTCCCATTCATACAAAGGATCGGCAGGAGAGCTTCCCCTTCGTTTGTGCAGGCGGTTCCTGCGCATTAAATCCTGAGCCGATGGCAGATTTTATTGACTTTTTTATTGTTGGCGAGGGCGAAGAGGTCAATATGGAAATATTAGACGCGTACAGTCTCTGGAAGGATAGCGGCAAACCGAAATCCGCTTTTTTGGAAGCGGTGGCAAAGATTGAGGGCGTGTATGTGCCGTCCTTTTACGAACCCGTGTATGATGGTGACCGTCTTGTTTCTCTTAATCCCATCCACCCCGCCGCACCGGCACGTGTCCGCCGCCGTATCATAGCGGATATGGACAAGGTGTATTTTCCAAAAGACATGATTGTTCCGTACGGCGAAATTGTGCATGACCGAATTGCGCTTGAGCTTTTCCGCGGTTGTATCCGCGGTTGCCGTTTTTGCCAGGCGGGCATGATTTACCGCCCCGTTCGTGAGCGTTCCAAATCGCATCTTCTGGCTCTTGCAGAAAAGCTTATCGAAAATACAGGGTATGAAGAAATTTCACTTTTGTCCTTAAGTACAAGCGATTATACGGAACTTGAAGCTTTAACCGAGGCCCTTCTCGATATGACCCAGGCGCGCAAAATCAGCATGGCACTCCCTTCTTTGCGGATTGACAATTTCTCGGTTGACCTTCTGCAAAAAATTCAAAAAGTACGAAAGACAGGGCTTACTTTCGCGCCCGAGGCAGGCACACAGCGTATGCGTGATGTCATCAATAAGGGCATTTCGGAGGCGGACGTTTTGCATTCTGCCTCGCTCGCGTTTGCAGGCGGCTATAAGAGCATCAAGCTTTATTTTATGATTGGTCTGCCGTTTGAAACGGCAGAGGATGTCGCGGGGATTCCTCTTCTTGCAAAAAAAGTGGTGGAAACCTCCTATCAGGTGCCGCGCCAAAAGGGCGAAAAACCCTGCACCGTTACCATGAGCGTTTCCTCGTTTGTACCAAAGCCGCATACCCCGTTTCAGTGGTGTGCGCAAAACTCGCCCGAGCTCCTTCGCGAAAAGCAACAGATTATGCGGGAACACTGCACCTCACGCCGCATCACCCTCAATTACCATGAATCAAAACTCAGCGTTTTGGAAGGTGTGTTTGCCAGAGGTGACCGTAGGCTCGGCCGCGTTTTGGAGCATGCCGAAGCAAGCGGATGCCGCTTTGACGGGTGGAGCGAGCATTTTTCGTTTGAACGTTGGATGGCGGCGTTTGACGCGTGCGATATCGCGCCCGAACGCTATATAAGAGCGCGGGCGAAGGATGAATTTTTCCCGTGGGATATTATCGACATCGGCGTAACCAAAGATTTTCTCCGCCGCGAATATGATAAAGCGGAAAAAGGCGAAATTACGCCCAACTGCCGCAGTGGTTGCAGCGGTTGCGGCGCATCCGCGTATAAGGCAGGTGTTTGTTTTGCATAAATATGTTGTTCGTTATTCAAAAGAGGGAGACGCGAAGTTTATTTCGCATCTTGATTTTTTACGCGCCATCGGTCGCGCCATGCGCCGTGCCAATCTCCCGCTTAAATACTCGGAAGGCTTCAATCCCCACCTTTGCCTTTCCTTTGCACAGCCGCTCGGCGTTGGCATTGCGGGCGAGAATGAGTGGTTTGAGGTTGAACTGATAGCCCCTTGTGACGATATCCCCCAAAAGCTTGCGCGCGTTATGCCGCGCGGCATTCGTATTTTGGAGGCGCGCGCGGTCGAAAGGAATCGTTTTTCCGCACTTTCGCGTGCCGACTATATCGTTTATCCCGAAAATATGCCTTCATCTTCGGCCGTCGAGTCGTTTTTGGCACAGCCAGAAATTGTGGTTGAGAAAAAGACGAAAAGCGGCGCCAAACAGACAGACATAAGACCTATGATTTTTTCAATCGTCCCCGATGGCGACAGTCTTACGCTTCGCGTTGCGGCAGGCAGTACCGTAAATTTAAAGCCACAATCTGTTATGGAAGCGATGGCACTTTACATCCCTTCATACACACCGGGCTATTGCCGCTATGTGCGCACCGCACTTCTCGATGCGGAAAACCAGCCGTTATATTAGATGTTTTTGGCAATATGCACGAAAAAAACGAATAAAATTCGTGAAAAAGTTTGCAAAAAAAGAATTGCTTTATGCTAAAAAAAAATATATAATAAATATTATAGTAGTTTAAATTGGAATTGGAGGTATCAACACGTGTTAGGATACGGACAGGATATCGGCATTGATCTCGGAACGGCATCCGTTCTCGTTTATGTAAGAGGAAGGGGTATTGTTTTAAAAGAGCCTTCCGTGGTTTCAATTGACAAAAATACGGGCAAAGTGCAAGAGGTCGGGTTGGAAGCACAGCGCATGATTGGCAGAACGCCCGGCAATATTGTTGCCATTCGCCCTTTGCGGGATGGCGTAATTTCTGACTATGATACAACCGAGAAAATGCTTAAATATTTTCTTAAGAAAGTTTGCAACAAACGGCTTTTCCGCCCCAACGTAATTGTTTGCGTTCCAAGCGGCGTTACGGAGGTTGAGGAACGCGCGGTTATTGACGCGGCCATGCAAGCGGGTGCACGCCGTGTGCATCTGATTGAGGAGCCGATTGCCGCAGCAATTGGCGCGGGGATTGACATTGCAAAACCCTACGGCAGTATGGTGGTTGACATCGGCGGCGGCACGAGTGACGTGGCAGTTATCTCACTCGGCGGCATCGTTGTTTCCAACTCCATCAAGGTCGCAGGTGACGCATTTGATGAAACAGTTGTGCGCTACATCCGCAAAAAACATAACATTACAATTGGTGACCGCACCGCTGAAGATTTGAAAATCAAGCTCGGTTGCGTGTTCCCGCGTGAGGAATCGGAGAGTATGGAAATCCGCGGCCGTTGCCTTGTCAGCGGTCTGCCGAAAACAATTACGGTTTCCTCCGAAGAAATGCTTGAGGCATTGGAAGAACCCGCAAATGCAATTGTAGACGCGGTTCATGCCGTTTTGGAAAAAACACCGCCGGAGCTTGTGGGTGACATCAGTAATTCCGGCATCGTGTTGACGGGTGGCGGTTCCTTAATCCACGGGCTCGACCTTCTTTTGCAGAAAGAAACGGGCATCAGTGTCCGCATCGCGGAGGACGCAGTTTCCTGCGTTGCCATCGGCACAGGCAAGGCGCTGGATAACATTGATTCCTTAAAGGAAAATGTCAGCGCAAGCAAGCGCAGATTACAATATTAGTTCGAATAAAAAATGGAATGAATCAAACCGAGTTTTGTTTTATTTCCAAAATTTTTATGCGTTTGGGGCAGGGTGCAATTCCCTACCGGCGGTAACGGCGAAAGCCGAAGCCCGCGACTCGCTCCCTCGAGCGACTGATTTGGTGTAATTCCAAAGCCGACGGTTAAAGTCCGGAAGAGAAAACGCTGTTTTAAAAGTATTTTTATGCCCCGACTCTATTGATGTCAGGGCATTTTTATTTTAAAAAGAAAGAGGACTTAAAAAATGAAACAAACAAATTATTACACACGCATCGCTATTTTGGGCGCAATTGGGTTCCTTTTGATGATGTTTGAGTTCCCGCTCCTTGCCGCCGCACCGTTCCTTCGCCTTAATTTTTCGGATGTTCCTGCACTTTTAGGCGGCTTTGCCATGGGCCCCGTAGCAGGATTTGCCATTGTGTTTTTGCAAAATCTCCTGCACCTTTTCGAGACAAACAGCGGCGGTGTGGGTGAGCTTGCAAATTGCATTGTAAGCGGTTCCTTCGTCGTGTCCGCCGCCCTTCTTTACAGAAAAATACATACGCGGCGCGGGGCGATTTTATCTCTTTTATTGGGAAGTGTCCTGATGATTTTGGCAGCGTGGATCGCAAATTACTTTTTACTTTTCCCCCTCTACGGCATCCCCGCCGATGCGCGCCTCCCTCTCGTAAAAAGTGCCGTTTTGCCCTTTAACTCCATAAAGGCAGTCATCATAAGCGCGGCCACCATTCTTTTATATAAACCGCTTTCGCATCTTCTAAAGGCAAAATAAAAAAATGCAGAACAAAAGGCGCCTCCCACGCAGGCACAAAAGTGCTTTTGCGTCGGGTGCGCCTTATTTTTAAAGCCCCTCTTTTTCATATTCTGCGTCACACAGCAGATTCTTTCCCTTTGAGGCGGCAACCGCCATCTCGTCACAGCGATTATTCTTTTCGTTTTCGGCATGCCCTTTGACCCAAACGCAGGAAAGCACATGCTTTTCCTTCGCCGCCAGAAGGCGCGCCCAAAGGTCAGGATTAAGCGCCTTTCCGCTTTTTCGCCGCCAGTTATTCTTCCTCCAGCTTTCCGCCCAGCCGAGGCGAATGGCGTCCACCACATATTTTGAATCACTGTAGAGTGTAACGGCACACGGTTCTTTCAGTGCCTCAAGCCCCGTAATTACCCCCAAAAGCTCCATACGATTGTTTGTGGTTTTGCGGTAGCCCGCCGAAATCTCTTTTTCTTTTCCTGCATATTCCAAAATTACGCCAAATCCCCCGGGCCCGGGGTTGCCGCTGCACGCTCCGTCCGTATAAATTGCTACTTCCTTCATGTTGGCTCCTTCCCTGTCAGAGTGCTTTTTCGTCGCTTTTTATCAGCTTAAACTCAATCGAATCAACAAGCGCGTTTAAAGACGCTTCTATAACGTTCTTTGAAACACCCACTGTCGTCCAGGACATCTCGTTATCTGTCGTTTCAATCAAAACACGCGTCATTGCGCCCGCCGCCGCCTCCTCCGTGTTCAAAGCACGGACCTTGTAGTCCGTAAAACGCGCGCCCGTAAGAGTCGGATAAAAGCCGTTCAACGCTTTTCGGAGTGCCATATCAATCGCGTGTACGGGTCCTGACGCATCCACAGTGCAATTTTCCTCTTTTTCATCTACCATCACCCGAATGAAGGCCGAACAGTAGCTGCGCTCTTTTTTGGGGTCATACTCGCTGATAACGCGGCATGATTTGAGCGTAAAGTGCTTACGATACATGCCCAATTCACGGCGAATGACAAGCTCCAAAGATGCGTCCGCCGCATCAAACTGATACCCGCCAAATTCCAGTTCCTTCACTTTTTTTACAATTTTCTCCACCAGCGCCGCATTCTGCGCGCTGTCAGGTGCAATGCGCTCCATCACATGCATAACGGCACTTCGCCCCGCGATGTCCGATATCAAAAGATTGCGCCGATTCCCCACCAGGGAAGGCTCAATATGTTCAAACGACACGCTGTTTTTTAAAATGCCGTCAATATGCATCCCCGCCTTGTGGGAGAAGGCTTGACGGCTCACATATGGCTGGTTTCGGAGCGAAATATTGGATATTTCCGCCACAGCACGACTGATGGGTGTTAAAAGGTTCATATTCTCTGTCGGAATAATTTCGTAGCCGCGCTTTAACTGGAGATTTGCAATCACCGTCGCAAGGGACGCGTTGCCGCACCGCTCGCCCACACCATTTAGCGTACCTTGTATATGTACCGCCCCGGCCGCGACCGCCATTGCCGCATTGGCGACGGCAAAGCCACTGTCATTGTGTGTATGAATCCCGACGGAAATGGTTGTATTTTGTATGGCATCGGCCGTAATTTCGGAAATCTCATCGGGGAAAGTCCCGCCGTTTGTATCACACAAAACAACAGTCTCAGCGCCCGCTTTCTCCGCCGTTTTCAAAACACGGATTGCATAGTCACGGTTTTTTACATACCCATCAAAAAAATGCTCCGCATCAAAAATCACACGCATGCCGCGTGCACAAAGGAAGCAAATGCTGTCCTCTATCATACGCAAATTTTCCTCTAAGGTTGTTTTCAGAACGTCGGTTACATGTAAATCCCATGCCTTTCCGAACAAAACTGCGTCCCGAACCCCGCATGTTGCCATCGAAAGCAGCGCCTCGTCCTCCGCCGCCACCGCAAAGGGGCGGCAGGTCGCACCAAACACTGCAATACGGGCGTGTTTTAAAGAAAGTGACGGCAATTCTTCAAAAAACGTCGCATTCTTTGCACTGTAAGCGGGATTACCGACCTCAATCAAATCGATCCCAAGCTCGTCCATAAGTTTTACAATTTTTATCTTATCGGAATTGGAGAAGGAAACGTTACTGCTTCCCGCTCCATCCCGAAGTGTCGTATCAAGCGTTGTAATTTTCATCCTCAAAGTCTCCTTTGTGCGTTATAAAAGACTCTGTTCGTCCCTCCATCGGCGGCAGAATCACCGTTTCGCCAAACAGTGTAATTTCCTGCCCTTCGTTTCCGACGTTTACAAAAACACGTGTGTTGCCGCGGCAAAAAACCACCACATCTCCCGCCGCATATAAAAAGCGAAGGTCGCCATCGCAAAAATCCGCTTTTTCCTTACGAAGGCGCAGCATATCCCAAAAGATTGCCTGTACCGCTTTGTCCTCGTTTCCCCACGGGAATGTTGTTCGATTAAAGGGGTCACCATACCCCTCAACGCCCGCCTCGTCGCCATAATATATACAGGGTACTCCCGGCATTGCCATTTGCAATAAAAGTGCAAGCGGCAAACGCGCCTTTGCAAGCGCGCGTTTTTCAGGCGAAAGGCGAAATGTGCTTTGCGCGTTTTTATCGTCCGTCGCGGGCGCTTCCCCCAAAACCGTGAGAAGGCGCGGCACATCATGGCTCGACAAAATATTGAGACTTGCATATAGCGCGGGCGGCGGATAATTTTCCAAAAGCGAAAGCACCCGCGCACGAAAGACTTCAGCAGTCTCTCGTCTTAAGACAAAATCTAAAATTGCCGCGCGAAGCGGGTAGTTCATCACCCCGTCGAGCTGTGCGCCTGTAAGATATCGCCTTCTTTGTCCGTAGCTGATTTTGATGGACGCATCCTCCCAGACCTCGCCCAAAATCACCGCTTCCGCATTTTCTGCTTTAACAACACGCCGCAACGCATCTAAGAACGGGTCGGGCAATTCGTCCGCAACGTCAAGCCGCCATCCCGCCGCGCCGCGTCGCAGCCACTTTTTTACTACGGCATGATCCCCCGTCAGCATAAAATCCATGTAGGAAGGCTCCGTTTCCACAACATTTGGAAGCGTGGGCATGCCCCACCATGCGTCATAGCCGCCGTCATGAAATGTATACCATGCGCGATACGGCGATTGTTCGCTCTCCTGTGCGCTCTGAAAATAACGGCTATCATGCCCTGTATGGCTAAATACGCCGTCCAAAATAACAGAAATTCCCTCTTCTCTTGCCTTTAAAATCAAATAGTCAAACGCTTCGTCGCCGCCGAGGCGTTCTTCTATCACCTCGTAATCCCGCGTGTTGTAGCCGTGATTGGACGACGAGGCAAAAATCGGATTTAAATAAATGTGCGTGATGCCGTGTGCCTTAAGATACGGCAGTTTTTCCGCAACGCCCCATAAAGTGCCACCAAAAAAATCGTCCGCCGTGTAGGTGCCGCCAAACTGCTCTGCCGTAAAATAGGGCGTGTCACCCCATGCGCGGAGTGCGTCTTTTTTTTCTGCATTTTCGCCACGGCAAAAGCGGTCGGGAAAAATTTGGTAAACAATCCCGCCTCGGAACGACGCAGGCGTTTTATACCTTTCGTCATAAACCGTAATTTGATAAAGTGTATCGGGCACGCCCGCGTATGCATCGCCAAAGCCGCCCCACGCGTTTTGATTGTTTCCGTACCAAACGCATTCGCCGTCGCCTTCCACCCGAAAATAATAAAAACAAGTTTCTTTCGCTTCGACCGTGCAGGAAAACATACGTCCCCCTAAAAGGTCATAAGCATAATGCATCGTATATTCGCCGCCGCATGCGGTGCATAAAACCACCTTCTTTGGCATGGTGGCAGAGGCAACGTAAAGCCTCAGCCGCACACGCGTGCCGCGTTTTACCGCCCCTTTGGGCTTGCGGTAAACCGTGTACTGCGAATTATGCTCTATTCTCAATTTTTACCCCACTACTTTTTCAAGACTGACAGCGTTATCACGCCCGTCCGCCTCCGTCCTATAATTTACAATAACCATAACGCCCTCATTGATGCCAAGCACTTCTGCATCCGCCTTTGCCCCGTCGGAAAGAAAAAAGGTGTGTTCCTTCTCCTCTTCCTGTACCACGATTTCCGTGTCAGAAACCGTCTTAACGGTGCCGCGCGCCTTACTTTCCAAGATTGCATTCCCCGTAATATCCTTTCTTTTGGGCGCGGGTGTTGCCGATGGAGAAGGTGCATTTTTTACGATGCGACCGCAACCGCTTATCAAAATTAGCGCAGCCGCCATGAGTGCGTATGTTCTTTTTTTCATTCTGATGTTCCTTTCCGAAAATCTAAATATGTTTTCGCATGTTTTCTAAGGCGTTTTTCTCAAGGCGGGAAACCTGTGCCTGCGATATGCCGATTTCATCCGCAACCTCCATTTGTGTTCGTCCCTGAAAAAAACGCAGGTTTAAAATCAGCTTTTCGCGCGCGGATAGCCGCTTTAATGCTTCCCGCAGTGCAATTTCCTCCACCCAACTCTCGTCCGTGTTTTTGTTGTCGCTTACCTGGTCCATCACATAGATTGCGTCACCGCCATCGTGATAGACAGGCTCAAACAGCGAAATCGGGTCTAAAATCGCGTCGAGCGCGTAGACAACCTCTTCCTTCTTAATCCCCATTTCCTTTGCAATTTCGTCAACCGTCGGCTCCTTCTGCCCGCCAAGCTTTTCCTTTACGGAAAGTGCGCGGTACGCCGTATCTCTTAACGAACGGCTGACGCGTATAGCATTATTATCCCTTAAATATCTGCGAATTTCACCTATTATCATTGGCATGGGTAAAGCCATGTGAAAATCACTCTTCCTGCATCTGCATTTCATAAAACTGCTGGCGCGTTATGAGCACCTGCCGCGGCTTACTGCCCTCATGCGGGCCGATAATGCCGCGTGCCTCCATCTGGTCGATGATGCGCCCTGCGCGGGAATAGCCGACCTTCAGTCGCCTTTGTATCATGGAAACGGACGCCTGCCCGCTCTCCACGACAATTTCAATAGCCTGCGGCAAAAGTGCATCGTTATCGCCGGCATCATCCTCCGCAGGTTTTTCCTCGTTTTCAAGATGCTCTAAAATATCCACGTTGTACTCGGCCTCGTAATCACCCTTGATAAATTCCACAATGCGCTCTACCTCTTTGTCGGAAACGAACGCGCCCTGCAAGCGTACGGGCTTTGATGCGCCAAAAGGCAGATACAACATATCCCCGCGCCCGAGCAGTTTTTCTGCCCCCATCATGTCTAAAATGGTGCGGCTGTCAATCTGGCTCGATACCGCGAATGCGATGCGGGACGGGATGTTGGCTTTAATCAGTCCTGTAATAACATCCACACTCGGTCTTTGCGTTGCAATGACAAGGTGCATGCCTGCGGCACGCCCCATCTGTGCGAGGCGGCAAACTGCATCCTCCACATCGTGGGGTGCCACCATCATAAGGTCGGCAAGCTCGTCTATGATAATTACGACTTTTTCAATCGTCTTTTCTCCTTCAGATGCCATCAGCTCATTATAATGCGCAATATCACGCACGTTGCAATCGGCAAAAAGCTTGTAGCGGCGTATCATTTCCGTCACCGCCCAGTTTAAGGCGCCCGCCGCCTTACGCGGCTCCGTCACAACCGGGATTAAAAGATGCGGAATGCCATTATATACGCCAAGCTCCACCACCTTCGGGTCAATCATCAAAAGGCGTACCTCATCGGGCGTTGCCTTGTAGATCAGGCTTGATATAAGCGTGTTTATGCAGACACTTTTACCCGAGCCCGTCGCACCTGCAATCAGAAGGTGCGGCATTTTGGAAATGTCCGCCACATTTGTCTTGCCCGAAATGTCCTTCCCGAGCGCAAATGCCGTTTTTGCAGGGAAATCCCGAAATTCTGCGGAATCCAAAACGTCTCTTAGGGAAACCGTTGCGATATTTTTGTTTGGAATTTCGATGCCGACTGCCGCCTTCCCCGGAATCGGGGCTTCAATACGGACGCCGAAAGCGGCAAGATTCAATGCAATATCATCCGCAAGGTTTACAATCTTCGATACCTTTACCCCCACGCTCGGCTGCAGTTCAAACCGCGTCACACTCGGTCCGCGGCTAACCTCTAGTACCTTCGCCTCCACGCCAAAGCTCTTTAAGGTTTCTACTAATTTACGCGCACTTTCCCGCAAATCCTCAGGTTTTTCCTTCGCCTTTGCCGTGTGGTTTTCCAAAAGCTCCAGCGTCGGATACACATATTCGCGAACAGGGCGTTCCTTAGTTGCAATTTCCGCCTCAATTTCCTCCACCGCCACAGCAGGCTCCTCAACCTCTTCAGGTTTTTCTGTTTTCTCAGGTTTTTCTGTCTTTTCAGCCACCGCGTCCTCTACAGAAAGCTGGTCGTGGCTAAAAATCTTGATCGAGTCAAAATCAAACGGCTCCTCCTTCTCCTCCGTGTTCTCCTCCCACGGAACATCAGTCGTACGCGGTGCCTTTTGTTTTTTCTCTTTTTTCTCTTTCCTCTCTGGCACAATCGGCTGTTCCTTTTCCGCTTTTTTTGCCGCGCGGCGCGCCAGAAGGGCGATGCGCAGCTTTTCCACAACATCGGATACAGAAATGCCGAAAAGCATGATGATAATTCCAAGTATTGCACCGCCAAAAACAACGGCGGATACTGCCTTGCCCGCAAGCTTATAAAGTGCCGTCGCCAAAAGGCCGCCGATCACGCCGCCTGCCCCTTGTTCCAGATAGTACGCTTTAAAATTCCATGTAAGCGCGCCGCAAAACAAATGCAGCATTGCCCCCGCCAAGATCAGCAAAAGTGCGACCATCAGGTAGTAGCGGCGCACAGGTGCAAAATGCCTTTTTAAGAGATAGTGCACGCCGAACACCATTAAAAACACAGGCAACACATACCCCGAAATTCCAAAAAGGCCAAGCCCTATATTCACCACAAACGAGCCGAGCGGCGAGGCGGCTGCGCTTGTATAAAAGAAAAGGCATGCAATAATACCTGCGGCAATCCATAAAATCGCCCACACCTCATGCGTCATCATGCCCTTTTGTTTCTTTACTTCCTTTGCAGGAATTCTTTTTCTGTCCGCCATTTTTCTCTCCTTACAGTATATGTAAAATCATTGCGATTGCACCTGCAAATATGCAGTAATACGAAAAGTAATGAAATTGACTGTTTTTTACGAGCTTCAAAAGCCAGCGAATGGCAAAAAAGCCGGAAAGCGCCGCCACAACCATGCCTGCGAGTGCGGGGCCCGCGGCAATCCGTTCGCCCGCTTCAAATACATCCTTCAAATCAAGGATTGCGGCACCCAAAATTGCAGGAATTGATAAAATAAAGGAAAACTTCATTGCAAATTCCTTTGTATATCCCACAGCACGCGCGCCGGATATGGTCGAGCCGCTGCGGCTGAGACCGGGCAAAATGGCAAATGCCTGAAAAAGCCCGACCAAAATGGAGGACGGATAGGAAGCGGTTTCCATGGTATACTTCCCTGCAGGAATTTTATCGCTCACCCATAAAAGTGCGGCCGTGCCAAAAAGTGCAAGCCCAACACCCCAAAGCGGCAGTTCGCTGATAAAATCCTTGCATAATATTCCCGAAATGCCTGCAGGAATTGTACCGAGAATGACCATCAGTACAAAGCGGCGATACGGCGTTTTAAAATCAGGTTTGCCGCGCACCAAATCCCACACCATGCCGAAAAAGCCGCGAATCAGCTCCCAAATATCCTTATAATAGACCGCAAACACCGCCGCCAATGTGCCGATATGTAATAAAATATCCATTGTGAGCGACGATTGGAATGCATCTGCTCCCAAAATATCCTTAAAAATTTGCAAATGACCCGAGGAGGACACGGGCAAAAACTCCGTCAGCCCCTGCACGAGCCCCAAAAGCATGGATTGTAAGTATTCCACATTCACACCTTCTTTAAATTCTGTTTATTTATACAGTATATCATATATTTTCCAAAAAATCCAGACATTTTTTATAAGAGACGCACTTTTCAAAAAAAAGGAGCGGCACGTCCCTAAAGTCTGCCCGCACCGCCCGCATAAACCCCTGAAAAATTATGTTTTATGCCGTTTCAATTATTTTAATATTTTCTGTGGGAATCCCCGTTTCCCGCGTGATGGTTTCTGCAATTTTGGCAACGTCCTCACTTTTTAGCCCCGTCGTTTTCACCATCGCAGTTACCTTGCCGTCCGCAATATAAATCACGGTTTCCGGGAATCCTTGCGCACTTAATATACTCTCTGCGTTTGCCTCTTTTGCGCTATGCGTTGCAATTTCCAAAAGCTTTGTCTCCGCATTTGCCCGAACTTCCGCGGACGCGCCCTCGTCAGCGGCAATCCCCTGCAGGTTCGCTACACTTTCCGACCGCCCGATTTCGCGTTCAAGGCGCGCTTCGTCAAATACGTCGCCGCCCTCGGCGTCACCGCTTACAAGCTTAACCTCGCCCAGGGTTTCCGCCGTCTTTTCCTCCTTGCCGTAGGATTGACTCAAATACCCCGCGATTGCAACAAGTGCCGCTACACTGATGACCATAACCTGCTTTCGTTTTAGTAAAACCATGTAAAAATCCCCTTCTCCTTTTTATTTTGCCGCAAAGACGGCAATATTGTGCACCGGCACATCGTAGAGTGCGCGCACGGCTTCAATAATATCAGCGCGTACACGTTTTTCACCGCCACCCTCCGCTACAACCAGCACACCCCGCACGCGCGGCATAATTTCCTTTTGTGCGGCAACGCGTGCCTCTTTCCCGCTTCCCAATAAAACCACGGATTTCTCATCACCATCTGTGTCGGTAAGCGGCACAATTTCCGTCCCCGTGTCGTACGTCAGGGCAACACGCACGCGCCCGACGCCCGCCATATTCCGGAGCACCTCCTCTAAAACTGCGGTTTCGTTTTCCTTCGGTGCTGCTTCTTCTTTTTTGCCTTCGGCAGGGCGGCCAAATGCCAGGAAAAGCACCCCTATCATTACTATGCCATACAAAAGGACAATATTCTTTTTCTTTGCCAAAAATGCTTCGACCTTATCGGATTTCAACAGCATGCCGTGCCACCCCCAAATCCTTTTGAATAAAAAGCATCACATTCCCGTCGGGACTGCCTGAAAGTACAATTTTTTCAATCTCGTAATTTTCGCCGACGGTTACATGCGCTGTTACATCGCCCTTCTCCATAATTGACTTTTCTATTTTTTCACGGTACGCGTCCAAAACCGCGTTTTGATACGTCACATCATCTGCTGCCATCTCGATAGCAGGCAAAAGCGCATCACGAGTGCCTGAAAAAAGCGATACGGCAGGTAATAAAATTGCGGCCGTAATGCCAAGCCCGATTACAGGTGCAGCAAACCGCCGCATGTTGCCTGCAGGCAGAAGCAGATTGGCGAGCGCGGATAGGAGTGCCATCCCTAAAATGCGCATAATGTAGGTCCTCATGTAACGCCCACCCCCACACTGCGCACCATAAGCCCTAAAACGATGACGGATAAAGCTCCGAGCGCGGCAGTCATCGCGCCGATGCCGCTGAGTGCATCTGCCATCGTGGTCAGTGAGGCGGTGATACGCTTGTCGCTGACAGGCTCTGTCACTGCGGCGGCAAGGCGGTATAGGAGCGAGATGACTAAAATTTTTACAACGGGATACAGCGTCAAAAGAATTAAAAAGAACATGCCCGCCGCCCCTGCTGCATTTTTTACAGTAAGCGCACCGAACGAAACGGCCTCTGCCGCCTCCGATAAAAAGCCGCCAAGTAAGGGGACCAAGGTTGAGGCGGCATATTTTACGCCCTTTAGCGTTACGCCATCCAAGGTCCCTGCGGCAAAGCCTGAAACTGTCAAAACTGCCGCATAGAGCGTAAAGCTTCCCCCGATCAGCCATAGCGCCGTTTTCCGAATGAAAGCGGCAAGCGTAGAAAGCGGCAGTTGTTCGGAAAGATTTCCGACAATGCCGAGTGCCATCACAAGGTACATGGAAGGAATGCCGACGCGGCTAACGAGTAAAGAGGCACCGCTCATCGCCGCAAGCAGCATCGGATGCACTGCCGCCAAAAATGTGCCACCGCTTGATGCGGCGAGCGTTGCGAGCGAGGGTATTGCCGCCGCCGTAAAAATTCCCATATCCTCTGCCGCGCGGCGCGAAATCTCCGCGGCGCTGTCCGCAGCAGAAACCATAAGCCCCGCTGTTACTGCATACAGGAGGAAAAAGACTGCCTCCCCTGTCCCGTTCGGGGAAAGGCGCAAATTGCCGATTAGCCCGCTTGTGATGGCGAGTGCAGCCACGCCGAGCGGCGCCCCAAGCGCGACCGTCGCCTCACCGCGTATAAAATTACAAAGCCCGTTCCAGAGTGTCGTTAAAAACCCCGTGTTGGTTCCCTTTCCGAGCGAGACTGCCGCCTCCCGAAATGAAAAGCCTTCAAAAATTGTCTCGATTCCCGCAAGGCTATCCGCACTCACTCCGTCCGCCGCACTGTAGATCGCTTCCTCGGCATGGCACGGCATACACAAGAATAAAATCAGAAAAATGTAGCCTATTTTTTTCATGTTGTTCCCTCATTATGTACGAAGTTAAAGTATCAGGTCTTATGGCAATATAGACAAAACCGTTTCAAAAAGTGCGCGAACAACGGGCATGGCAAGTGCCAAAATAACCAGTTTTCCTGCCATTTCAAGCTTTGCTGCGAGCGCACTTTCCCCGGCATCCCGGCAGAGTGCGCCCGCACACTCTGTGATAAAGCTTACAGCAATAACCTTCAGGATCGCCCCCATATAGGCGGGTGCAAGGCCTGCCTTCTGGGAAAGACTTGTCGCTGCAGCAAGAATCTCCCGCATGTACGGGAGCGCGGTTGTAACCAGGAGTGCGCCGCCTGCCATGCTGACTAAAATCGCATATTCTCTTTTATACTGTTTTAAAAACACCGCGCAAAGAGCGGTGATAACCGCAAGGGCGGCAAGTCGCAGTATGTCCATTTTTAAAGACCAAACACGCTTTTTACCGTGTCAAACAGCGTTGCAATCTCACGCACAACCAGCATCAATACCACTACAAGACCGGAGAGTGTTGTCAGCATAGCTTGCTCCTCTCTGCCTGCGCGCACCAGCACCTGATGCAGTACCGATACAAGAATCCCAATCGCAGCAATACGGAAAATAAAATCTACATCCATAATAATCCTCATTTCACCCAACATTTCGCGAAAAGAGCACGCGAAACACCTTTGTGCTTTTAAATAAACACGATAACCACGGCAAGCCCTGCCATGATGGCGATACTGCTTTGGAGCCTGTCCTTTTGTTTTCTGTCCGCCTCCCACGCCGTCAGGATATCATCCATGCGTGCATAGCAGAGGCGGATGTTTTGCAGCTGCCCTGCCGCATCGACGGCAGAAAGTCCTTGCGAAAAGGCACAAAGCGCCTCCGCCACCTCCTTTTCCTTCATTGTTTTGGCAGCGGCATCGGAAACGGCACTTTCCGCATCCATGGAAAGCATATTGTTTGCGGATATCGAAAAAAAATCGTCATAGGTAGAGGCGCGTAAAAAAGCATCAGGAAGCGGCAACAAAAGTGCCCGAATGTCATTTTCGATGCTGCAGAGTCCTGCCCGAATGTGCCGCAAGCGATTTGCAGCATTTTTGCGGGTTATAACACCTGCCCGCCCAATTAAAAAAGCACCGCTAAGCACCATAAGCGCCGCAAAAAAACGAAACACCCCCGCACCTCCTATCTATGTATATGGATATGCGGGGTTGTCCCTGAATATGTCTTATATTTTTATAGTGTAACTGTGCCAATCCCTTTCTCAATCAGAAATTACACAGTGTTTTGCCTGGCGAATCCGTAGAAATCGCGTAGTTCACCATACAAGCCGTTGTCTTTTCAGCCGTTTTCATTCTATAGGTTGGTTTGCCGTAATTGGAATTGTGTAATTCGGTTCTGCGATTGGGTTCTGGGTTCCGCGTTTAGTTTATGCGATTAAGTCCCGCGTTTGGTTTCGTGATTCGGTCGCCATTTAATACGCGCACGCTCTGCACGAGAATAGATTTTATAACTAAATAGCCTTTTCATGGCATAAAAAGACCGACGCTCTTTCGAGCGTCGGCCCCTTATTTATCGTTCAACCGATATCACTATGATTTAAGCTTCGATTGCTTCGATTGCGGAAACTTCAACTCTGTAAGCAACAACATCTGTTACAACGCCGTCATATTCGCGAACGAATACCCAGTGTGTATCATTTGTTTCTTCAACAACAGTGCTGATCATGGATTCGTCAAACTCGTTTGTGCATGTGAATGCTGCGCGTTTTGCATTTACTTCGTAGAAGTTAGCATTTACGCCTGCAATTCTCATTGCTACGCTCTTGCCGCCATCTGTCAGAACGCTTGTTACATAAGCATCACCTTCAACTTCATAACCGTTGCCGAGTGTGATGTTACCGTTCTTAAGAGCGTTTGCATGTGCAAAGTAGATGTAGCTATCTTCGCCTGTTTCTGTTGCGTTGATTACTGCACCACCTTCAGAGAGGTCTTCGTCGATGATGCCATCAGCAATAGCTTCTGTCATCAGAACTTTAACCTTGTTGATTGCATTGTCTGCATCGAGGCTGAAGATGATGATGTCGCCTTCTGTCGGAGTATAGTCGCTACCGGAATCAGAATCATCTGCATCGAGGATGTCTGCGCCATCTTCTGCGATCAGAGCTTCAACTTCTTCACCATTCTGGTAACCGTAGATCTTTGTCAGAGTCTGACCTTCTTCGCTGCGAACGCTTGCGATAGAAGTTACGATCAATACGCTTGTGCCATTGTGGATTGCAGCTTCTGCACCATATGCAACTGCAACTGCCGGATAGGTGTTTTCAACGTCGAATGCGTCAACAGTGTAATCTGTCAAGTCAGCAAACAAGCTGCCGGCTTTTGTGATTACGATTTCTTCCTTCTTGCAGATTTCTGTTACGTCTGTGTCAGCAATATAGCCTGTGCCAGCCGGAACGCTGAATACCGGAGTTTCATCTGTGAACCAGATGTCGCCCAGTTTGTTCATGTCTTTTCTGAACTCTGCACCGGATTCAGATGCATCCAAGGAGAATTCATCGTTTGCTTCTGTAGCAATCCAGATTTTGTTGATTGTGCCGTCTTTCTTTGTCTGATATTCGAATGCACACTGTGTAATTGTTTCAAATTGACCAGTTAAAGCATTGTAATCGCCGCCAAAGAATAATGAATCATCATCTTTTTCCAAACCGTCAGCTGCATCGTCGTCAGCCTGCTCAACACCGTTTACATAGAAGTCAACAGTTTCAGCAAGTGCAACTGTCTGCCATGTGCCGTCGATTGCGAGGAATTCGAGCGTTGCTGCTTTTGTAAAGCCTTCAGCGCCGAGGTATGCATTGTACAGGAAGCCGTAGTTGCCAGCTGCTGCTGTAGCTTCTGCATAAGCAATTCTGCCTGCGAAGTTTACGTAGAATTTGCCTGTTGCACCGTTTTCGATGTCAGCTGTAGCATCTTTGTGATAACGTGCTGCACCGATTGTGTAGTACGGATCAGATTCAACAGAAACGCTGCCTACGCTGCCTTCGATAACATTTCTGGAAACATAAGCTGTGTAAAGCTTGCCATTCTTAGCAACTGTGAGAAGGTCATCAACCTTCAGGTCTTCGAATGCAATCTGAGCGCCATCCAGATAGAATACAGTTCTGTATGCTTCGTTGTTCAGGTAGAGGCGGATTGCATTGCCTTTTTTGTCTTTGAGTGTCTTTGCTGATGCGTTGATTTCGCCGATAACATAGTTATCAGAACCAGCGTACTGTGTTACGAAGGAATATTCGTATACATCGTCTGCATCATTGTCAATCAATGTGAGAACGCCGTTTGTGTTTGAACCTGTAACGAAAGTCTTCAAGGAGTTTACGGAAGCACCGCTGTTCTTGAATTCATGGCCAGCAACGTCAACTTCAACCTTCAAATCATCGCCATTGTCCTTGGAGTATTTGAAGTTAGCCAAAACCAAGCTTTCGCCAGATCCAGTTGCATCGTTCCAGCTACCTGCAACGATTTCGTCATAGGAAATTGTCAGAACTTCGTTTTTGTTTGTCTTTGCAGCGATACCGAGAAGTGTGGGTTTGCCTGTAACTTCGTCTTCCTTTGCGAATGCAGAAACTGCCATGCCGAGGAAGCCTGTTGCATCTGTGTCACCTTCTGCCAAGGATGCAGACGCATCAATGCCTTCAGTATTGCCATTTACAGAAGTAAGAGCAATTTTGATTTCATCATCGTCAGCGTCGCTTACCTTTGTTGCATATGTGTCAGAAACAACACCTTCGTACTTGTCAACCTTGAGGTAGTCGTAGAGAAGTGTTTTTGTTGTTTCCTTGTAGGAAGGTTCGCCCGGCTTGTAGCCGTCTTGTTCCATTGTGGGAACTTCAAGAGCATTGAAGATCAAGCGTGCAACTGCGCTTCTGGGAGCTGCTTCGCCCGGAGCAACGGATACGCCCTTCAGAATGTCTTTCTGAGAAGCGATCGTCATGTAACCGGAAGGATAGCCGCCTTCGCCTTCAGCCTTCGGGCCGTAGCCGAGAGCTGCAACGATCATCTTAATAACCTGCTCGTAGGTAACCGGATCGGAAGGACCGAAGTTACCATCGCCGTAGCCGTTGATGATACCTGTCTGTTCAGCCAGGTTGATGTAACCGGATGCCCAGTGGTCTGCTGCTACGTCTGTGAAGTTTGTTTTGCCTGCTGCTGCTTTGCTCAGCGCACGCATACGAGCTACAACAGCAGCTGTTTCTGCTCTGATGATGCTCGCTTCAGGGTTAAAGTTGCCCTTGTCATCACCTTCCATGATGTCGAGAGCTTTGAGTGTGGCAACTGCTTCAGCGTAAGAAGCGTTATCTTCTACGTCCGGATAAAGAACGCCAGCAGAAACTGCTACGCTGAGGACCATCGTAAATACCATTACGAATGCCAGAACTTTTTTGAGATTTTTCATGTCTCAAATCCTCCTTAAATTTTTATTCGAAAGAGATACGGAATTGCACGCGCCGCATCTCTTTCAACTGCGACTGTGCTCAGGAAATACTAAAGTACCCCCTGACAGGATTGATTATAGCACCCGTGACAAATTTCGTCAAGCATTTTTTTCACTTGTAACACAAATGTAAAGTTGCGTGCAAGAATCTGTCACAAACGCGCCTTTTTTCTCACCCTGTCCAATAGTATACGATACTTTGCAAGGTTTGTCAAGCAAAATTTCATTTCTTTTTGCAATATTCCGTCGGTTTTTACAGACTTTCTTCCTTATATATATGTTACAGCATGAAAAACCGCCGCAGGGGCTTGACTTTACAGAAGGAGTTTGATATAATACAGGCAAAACTAAATTTTGGGAGGCAAACCAGATGAAAACACCCCTTTCGATTGACTTAAATGGTAAAGTTGCCGTTGTAACCGGTGCAGCAGGCGTTTTGTGCAGTCTTTTTGCACGCGCACTCGCAGCCAACGGCGCAAAGGTCGCACTTTTGGACTTAAACGGCGAAAAAGCGGAGGAAAGTGCCGCAGCAATTCGCGCAGAGGGCGGCACTGCGATTGCCATTACCGCTAACGTGCTCCAGAAAGAAAGCCTTGAGGCGGCACGTCTTGCAGTTTTAGAAGCTTTTGGCCCCTGCGATATTCTTTTAAACGGTGCGGGCGGCAATAACCCGAAGGGCACCACGGACAAAGAATATCTCTACCCCGAGGACGTAGATAATACTGAAATTAAAACCTTCTTCAACCTCGACCCCGCCGGCGTTGAGTTTGTATTTAACCTAAACTTCTTAGGCACACTTTTGCCGACGCAGGTTTTCGCGCGTGATATGATAAAGCGTGACGCGGTAATTGTCAATGTCTCCTCCATGAACGCGTTTTGCCCGCTCACCAAAATCCCCGCATACAGCGGCGCGAAGGCGGCAATCTCAAACTTTACACAGTGGCTTGCGGTACATATGTCCAAGGTCGGCATTCGTGTAAACGCCATCGCACCCGGCTTTTTTGTAACCAACCAAAACCGCGCGATGCTCCTCAATGCAGATGGCACATTCACCGCACGTTCTCAGAAAATCCTGTCACAGACACCGATGGAACGCTTTGGTGAGGCAGAGGAGCTTTTGGGTACGCTTTTGTGGCTCGTCGACAACGGCGCATCGGGCTTTGTAAATGGTGTTGTTGTTCCGGTTGACGGCGGCTTTTCCGCATATTCCGGTGTGTAATATAAGGAGAGAACTATGATTTATAAAAGCGATGCAGGTCTTTCTCCTGATGCGCTTCGTGCGGCACTTGTAGATTCCATTGCGGGCAAATCCCTAAAAAAGGTTTTGATTATCCCGCCGGACTACACACGCATGTATAGCGGTGCAGGGCAGATTACTGCAATTTACTATTCTCTTTTAAAGGACACCTGTGAGGTCGATATCTTGCCCGCCCTCGGCACACATGAGCCGATGACGCGGGAGGAATGCGAAGC
This sequence comes from Clostridia bacterium, assembly GCA_045592445.1. Lineage (GTDB taxonomy): Bacteria > Bacillota > Clostridia > UMGS1883 > UMGS1540 > JAQXGO01. The sequence continues at coordinate 38,344 of JAZNUV010000016.1, forward strand.
CTTTTTCGGCCCCGAGATTCCTTTTGAGAAGATTTTGGTGCATAACTGGAAAACGGACGTTGTGAAAATCGGCGAGGTCCCCGCGGACTTTGTCTCCGAAGTGTCCGAAGGCCTCGTGAATGAGAAGATTGATGTAGAAGTCAACCGTCTTATCATGGATAAAAGCTATGACCTGATTATCTCTGTCGGGCAGGTTGTCCCGCACGAGGTTGTGGGTATGGCAAACTACTCGAAAAATCTCTTCGTCGGGTGCGGCGGCAATAATATGATTAACAGTTCGCATATGCTCGGCGCATTCTACGGTATGGAGCGCATTATGGGCAGAGACTTCTCTCCTGTCCGCCGTGT
>JAZNUV010000017.1:0-9780 GCA_045592445.1 Clostridia bacterium
GATGTTGTCAAGGTAGGAGACGAGGTAGAGGTTTATGTGTATCGCGTGAGCGATTTGGAAGGAACCGTCGGTCTTTCCATTAAAAAATTGGCTGCAATCAAAGGCTGGAAAACTGTAAATGATGCTTTTGAAAACGGCGAGGATTTGAAGGGTAAAATCGTTGAGGTTGTAAATGGTGGCGTCATTGCTGTGACAAATGGTGTACGGGTATTTATTCCGGCATCGCAAGCAAATGACAGATACTTAAACGACCTGAGCGTGCTTGTTGGCAAGGATGTGCCGATTCGAATTATTGATATAAATAAAGCACGTCGCAAAATTGTCGGTTCTGTTAAAGCAATTCTTGTGGAAGAGAAAGAACGCGCTCTGCAGGAATTCTGGGCAAAATATGACGCCGGCGAGAGAACCTTTAAAGGAACAGTGAAAACATTAACTGCATTTGGTGTGTTTGTTGATATTGGCGGCATTGATGGACTTGTTCATATTTCTGAACTTTCCTGGAAACATATTAAGAATCCTGCAGAGGTTGTTTCTGTTGGTGATGAAATGGAAGTTACAGTACTGGAAGCAAACCGCGAAACAGGTAAAATTTCGCTTGGTTATAAAAAGCCCGAGGATAACCCGTGGGAAATTGCAAAGGACAAGCTGCACGTAGATGATGTTGTACAAGTCAAAATTGTACGTTTAGTACAGTTTGGCGCATTTGCAGAAATTATTCCCGGTATTGACGGCTTAATCCATATTTCTCAGATTGCAAACAAGCGTATCGGTAAACCGGCAGATGTTCTTACAGTCGGACAGACGGTAGATGCAATGATTACAGATATCAATTGGGAAACCAAGAAAGTTGCGTTGAGTATCCGCGCACTTATGCCGGAAGAAGCTGCCGTTGAAGAAACCGAAGAAGCAAACGCAGAAACTGTTGAAGAATAAATAAAATTTTTAAAAAGTAGGCATAATTGCCTACTTTTTTTCGTGCAGAAAGAAAAAAGTTTAGAATATCTAAAAAGGGATTGATTTCCTACAAAAAATTTGATATACTATTATAGATAGAAAATGAATATAAATCTTAAAAATCCAAGTCGTATTTCACGACTTATTACATGGAAAAGATTACTTCACTTGAAAGACGGTGTGATGTTTGGAAAAGCTACGCATACAAGGGGGAAATAAACTGCATGGTAGAATCCATGTCAGCGGCGCAAAAAATGCGGCGGTGGCAATTATACCTGCAGTACTGCTCGTTGAAGGGAAATGCCGAATTGAAAATATTCCGCAGATTAAAGATGTGGATGCGATTGTTAGAATTTTAGAGTATTTGGGTGCAAAGGTCGAAAAACCGTCGGCAGATGTTTTGGAGATAGACGCTACACCTGTCGATACCTATATGGCGGATTGTGAACTTGCACAGTCCATGCGCGCTTCCTATTATCTTTTGGGGGCACTTTTGGGAAGGCTTGGGCATGCCCGTGTGCGGATGCCCGGCGGTTGCAATTTTGGCTCGCGTCCGATTGATTTGCACATCAAGGGTTTTGAGGCACTGGGCGCGAAGGTATCCATTGAGAGAGATGATGTGATTGCACATGCAGGCCAACTGACGGCAAACTCTGTGTACCTGGATTTTCCGAGCGTAGGTGCGACAATCAATATTATGCTTGCGGCATGTCGTGCCGTGGGCACTACAACGATAGAAAATGCGGCGAAGGAACCGCATGTTGTAGATTTGGCTAATTTCCTAAATCAAATGGGGGCAAACATTAAAGGCGCGGGGACGGATGTTATCCGTATTAAAGGAGTCCGCAAATTGGGTGGCGGTACCTATAGCATTATTCCGGATCAGATTGAAGCAGGCACATACATGATTGCGGCTGCGGCTGTGGGTGGAGATGTTATTGTTGAAAATATCATCCCCAAACATATGGAATCGCTGACGGCGAAGCTTTGTGAAGTGGGTGCTGAAATCGAAGAAATGGATGATGCTATCCGTGTTTGCTCGGATGGGAAATTAAATAAAATCAATTTAAAAACAATGCCGTATCCGGGATTCCCGACGGATTTGCAACCGCAAATGGTCACACTTTTAACAGGTGCAAAAGGAACAAGTGTTGTGACTGAAGCTGTGTGGGAGTCTCGCTTTCAATATGTGGAGGAGCTTCGTCGTTTTGGCGCAGATATTGTGATTGCAGACGAGCGCGCCATTATTCATGGTGTTGAGAAACTTTCGGGTGCAGAAGTAAAAGCGACAGACCTACGTGCAGGTGCCAGCATGATCATTGCTGGGCTTGTTGCAGAAGGCTATACAAAAATTGAAAACGTCTCACACATTGACCGCGGCTATGAAAATCTGGTTGAAAAGCTTACTAAAGTTGGTGCGATGATTGAGCGAATTGATGAATAGAGGAGAAATATGTGCAGGTTAACGCCGCTTTTTAGTGGTAGCAGTGGAAATTGCACGTTAATTGAATGTGCCGGAACTTCACTTCTGGTTGACGCAGGTGTAAGTTGCAAAAAAATAGAAAACAGCTTGCAGGGAATTGGAAAGTCCATGCACGATATTGCAGGAATTTTAATAACGCATGAACATAATGACCATATTATGTCCGTTGGTAGTTTGTCGCGCAAATATAAGATACCTGTATATGCGAGCTACGGAACGTGGGAGGCGATGTGCAATACAATTGGCAAGGTACATGCCATTCGGGCAATTAAACCCGCTACGGCATTTTCTGTCGGTAATATAGAGATAGGTGCATTCCTATTGCCGCATGATGCAGCAGAGCCGGTTGGTTATAATTTTTTTGCAGAGGATAAAAAACTGACGATAGCAACGGACTTAGGTGAAATGAATGAAGCTGTTTTTTTGTCGCTGACGGGAAGTGATTCAATTTTACTGGAAGCGAATTATGATAAGGATATGCTGGAAAACGGGAAATATCCTTACGTATTAAAAAATAGAATTGCTGGAAAAAAAGGTCACCTTTCCAATGCGGAGGCAGCAACTGTTGCGGCAAGGCTTGTGTGTTTAGGGACGAAACAAATTATTTTGGGGCATCTTAGCCGTGAAAACAATAAACCTGAACTTGCATACGATGTCGTACAAAACGAATTGAAAAAGTGTGGAATTTGTGTAGAGAAGGATGTGTGCCTGACGGTAGCAAACCGTGCATAGGCGCATAGAGGTTTTAAAATGAAAAAATTTATAATTTTATTTCTTTCCGTAGCATTGGTGCTTGGGGTATCTTATAAAATATATACGATAGCCATGGAACAGATGATTCGCGTTGCGGTTACCAAACTCACCGATACAGATGGAAATGATATAAATGTGCAAGACCTTATAGACTCTGTAAAAATGAATATTGGCGAACTGGATTCGGGTGAGACAAACATACCATCATCCACTGAAACACCGATGGTATCTGAGCTTCCTTCAGAATCATCAAATGTGACGGATATGCCAAAACAAACGGAAAAGCCAAAGCAGAACACAGGTGAGCCTTCTTCACTTAAAAGTCTGCCGTCGGAGGAAAGGTCGTTTGTTATGAGTATATACGGAAGGTTTTCGGGAGGAGAAATCAGTCGCGTTTCGGCGATGCTTAACGGGGGTCTTACACCGCAAGAAAAACAAGAGATTAAATCAATTGTTTACAGCAAGGTTTCAGCAGCGGAAATTTCAAAGCTTTACGCTATTGCGGATAAATTACGGTAGTAAAAATAAAAGAATAATTCTGTTTTTGCTGGACCTTAAATCATTTGAGAAGGATAGATTATTTTACGTAACTGAATAAATTGCAAAAAAGGAGAAATCATTATGAAACAACTGATTGAAATGTCACATAAATACGGAGGGGATTCGGCATACGTTCAGGCAAGTGGCGGGAATACGTCCATGAAAGATGAAAAATATTTATATATTAAAACATCAGGTTCTTCTCTTGCGGATGTTACAGAGGCTGATTTTGTTAAAATAAATCGCGCCATGCTTGATGCAGTGTGGGAAAAGACATATTCAAGCGATGTGAAAGAACGCGAAAAACAAGTTTTTGAAGATTTAATGTGTGCCACGATGGAAGTCGGCAAACGCCCTAGTGTTGAAACTTTTTTACACAATCTTTTTCCTTATAAGTATGTAGTGCATCTACACCCTGCCTTGGTCAACGGGCTTACATACTCGCAAGAAGGGCAGAAAATAACGGAAAATTTATTTGGTAAGGATGCTATTTGGATTTCTGAAACGGAACCCGGATATGTGTTAGCAAGCACAGTTCGTAATGCAATGCTTACGTATAAAGAGCAATACGGAAAAGATGTCTCGATTATCTTTTTGCAAAATCATGGTGTCGTTGTTGCATCGGATACAGAAGAAGGGATTGACACATTATGTGATTTTATGATTCGTACGATTCAATCAAAAGTGATTGCAGAACCGGATTTTTCTGAAACAGAAACAGATAAGGCACGTGCGGCATGCATTGCCCCTATGCTTCGTATGAAACTGTGGGATTCAGCAAGTTCTGTAGTTACGTTTGTACATAATCATGCAGTCGGGGCCTTCATACAAAATAAAGAAACATTTGAAGCGGTTGCTTTTCCTTTTACACCTGATCATATTGCATACTGCAAAGCAAAGTATTTGTTTGTAGATGCGGTGGAGGATATGGATGCGCAATATGCAATCATAGAAGAAAAAATAGATGATTTTCAGAAAGAAAATGGCTATATGCCTCGGATTATCGCGATACAAGGGCTCGGTGTATTTGCACACGGTACGTGTAAAAAAACGGCGGATTATGCAAAAGATTTGTTTTTAGATGCAGTTAAGATTGCTTCATATGCCGTGTCTTTTGGCGGAAGAAAACCGATGGGAAAAAATTTCGTTGAATATATTGAAAATTTGGAAGCGGAACGTTATAAAGGCAGCGTTGCAGCTTGCTCAACGTGTGGCCGTATCAATGAGAAAATAGCAGTGGTTACGGGAAGTGCACAAGGCTTCGGACAAGGTATTGCCGAGGAAATGATTGGCGAAGGCGCAAATGTTGTAATTGCAGACATGAATACTGCACTTGCAGAGCAGAATGCAGCACGCCTTTCTGATCTATATGGAAAAGGTAAGGCTGTTGCTGTTACAGTAAACGTAGGTGATGAAGCGTCGGTACAGAATATGTTTATTGACACTGTACTTGCCTATGGTGGTTTAGATGTTTTAGTGAATAATGCGGGTATTGTACGCGCGGGCACTTTAGAGGAAATGACAGTTGACATGCTCGAATTGGTTACGAAAGTAAACTATACAGCGTATTTTCTCTGCGTAAAGTATGCCGTTCAATATATGAAGATTCAAAATCGTTTTGCACCGGAATACTTTATGGATATTATCCAGATTAACTCGAAATCCGGTCTCGCCGGCAGTAACAAAAACTTTGCATATGCAGGTAGTAAATTTGGCGGGATTGGACTTACACAGAGCTTTGCGCTTGAACTTACACCCTTTAATATTAAGGTTAATGCGATTTGCCCGGGAAATTTCCTGGACGGTCCCTTGTGGACAGACCCCGAAAAAGGTTTGTTTGTACAGTACCTGAAGGCAGGTAAAGTACCGGGGGCAAAAACAGTTGAGGATGTAAAACGTGCCTATGAATCGAAGGTACCGATGAATCGCGGTTGTCGTACGCCTGATGTTGTCCGTGCGATTTACTACTGCATGGAGCAAGAGTATGAAACGGGACAGGCAATTCCTGTTACCGGCGGTCAGGAAATGTTAAAATAGAGGAGGCGGAAAAGTGGAAACTTTGCTTAATGATAAAAACGTACAGGTGCGCCTTGACGCGCTAAAAAATCTTGTAGAAAAAACACCCGCACCCGAAAATGGCGGGCATGTAAATAATCACATACACACAACGTATTCTTTTTCACCATATTCGCCTACAAAAGCCATTTGGATGGCAAGACAAAGCGGATTAACTACCGCCGGAATTATGGACCATGATTCTGTAGGCGGTTGCCGTGAATTTATTGAGGCAGGAAAGATCGCAGGGCTTGCAACAACAATTGGCGTAGAATGTCGCTGTGACTTTTCCAATACTAAGATAGGCGACCGTCGCATCAACAATCCTGATCAGGATTCCATTGCGTATGTAACGATACATGCAATTCCACATAAAAATATTGACAAGGTTGCTGCTTTTTTTGCGCCGTATACGGAAAAAAGAAATATAAGAAATCGTAAAATGATTGAAAAAATCAATGCGCTTATGCCGGTGCAGATTGATTTTGAAAAGGATGTTGTTCCGCTATCAAATTATCATGAGGGTGGCAGTATTACAGAACGTCATATATTGTTTGCATTGGCACTGAAATTGCTTGCGCATACTGAGGATGTTGTGGGACTATTGGAAAGCCTTGGCACTGTAATTTCAGATAAGGCGCGCGCTCAGCTTTCTGACACAGAAAATCCGCACAAGGCGTATGATCTTTTAGGCGTTTTGAAAAGCAGTCTGATTGAAAAAATTTATATAGATGCTACAGATGAATGTCCCGATGTGCGTGAGGTGGTTGCACTTGCAAAATCGGTTGATGCAATAATTTGCTATGCATATCTCGGAGATGTTGGAGATTCTGTAACAGGAGATAAGAAAACACAAAAGTTTGAGGACGATTATTTGCCGCAACTTTTTGAAACAATTTCTGCATTAGGATTTGACGGTGTGACATATATGCCATCTCGCAACACGATGGAGCAGCTTATGCGACTTAAGGATTTTTGTACGCAATACAAACTGATGGAAGTATCGGGCGAGGACATCAATTCTCCGCGGCAGAGCTTTGTCTGTAAGGCACTTGAAAATCCCATATTTGCAAATTTGATTGATTCAACATGGGAACTAATCCGTCATGAAAATAGCTTCGAGGAGATGTAAATCATGAAAATTGCGGTTTATCCCGGCAGTTTTGATCCTGTTACAAACGGGCATGTAGATATTATAGAACGTAGTGCACGCGTGTTCGATAAGGTGTATGTTGCAATTTTGCAAAACAGTACAAAAAACCCGCTTTTTTCCGTTTCTGAAAGAAAAGAACTGATTACGCGTGTTACAAAGCATATCCCGAATATTGAAGTTACAGACTTTGGCGGCCTTTTGGTTGATTTCATGAAGGAAAAAGAAGCTTCTGTCATCGTGAAGGGACTTCGCGCAGTCAGTGATTTTGAGTATGAGTTTCAGATGGCACTCACAAATCGTCAACTTGCCCCCAATATCGAAACATTTTTTATGATGACGAGTGCACAAAATCAGTATTTAAGTTCCAGCATTGTAAAAGAAATTGCGAAATATCGTGGCAGCTTAGAGGGACTTGTGCCAACAGAAATTCGCGAGGACATTTACAGAAAAATTGATGGGAAGAGATAGAATGTTATATATAGAAAGTCCTTCCAATGACCCATATTTTAACCTGGCATTAGAAGAATATTTGCTTTTGAATAAGCAAGACGAAATCTTTATGCTTTGGCAAAACAAAAGCGCCATCATAGTCGGGAAAAATCAAAATACAATGGCGGAGATTGATTATGCATATGTGACGGAACATAACATTCCTGTTGTTCGCCGTCTTACGGGCGGGGGCGCCGTCTATCATGATATGGGGAATTTAAATTTCTCCTATATTGTAAACCGCGATACATATGGTGATTATATTGGTTTTACCAAAGTACTCCGTGATTACCTGGCAACACTTGGCCTGTCTGCAGAAGTCTCAGGCAGGAACGATGTTCTCATGAACGGCAAAAAAATTTCGGGAAATGCACAATGCGTCAGTCACGGAAGAATGTTACACCACGGTTGCATTCTTTTGGGGGCAGATATGACCCATTTAGCGCATGCGCTTTGTCCTGATGAAAGCAAAATTCAATCAAAGGGAATACGATCAGTTAAAAGCCGCGTGGTAAATATTTCAGATTTTATTCCGATTACGACGGATGAATTTTATAAAGGTTTCGCAGATTTTGCAATAGATGAGATGAAGTTAGTCCTTTATATACTCAAGGATTTCGACCTTCAAGCAGTAGAAACGTTAAAAAATGAAAAGTATTCTACGTTTTCCTGGAATTATGGCTATTCACCCAAATATGCATTTCACACAAAACAAAGATTTTCGGGTGGCGGGATAGAAGTCTTTTTGGATATTCAAGACGGTGTGATACGCGATGCAAAAATTTACGGGGATTTTTTGGCAGATGGCGATACACTTGCAAAGCTTCTATGCGGCATACCGCATAGCGCTGAATCAATCAAAAATGCCATATGCGGATTTAAACTCGATACAATTACGGAAACAGAACTTTTATCTTGTCTTATATAAAAATAAACGCTTGCTAGGATTAGCAAGCGTTTTACTTTTACATATTTTCTACAATAATTGTTGCACACTGTTTTGTGCCGACTTCGATGCATTGCGGTGTTAGAATATCTGCTGTTCGATAGCCGTCGTCTAAAAACTTTGCGACGGCATTTTCAATGCAATCGGCTTCCTTTTCCATGGCAAAGCTTTGGCGTAGCATCATGGCGGCAGATAAAATCGTGCCGATTGGATTTGCTATATCCTGCCCTGCAATTGAAGGGGCGGAGCCATGAATTGGTTCGTATAGACCGCAATTTGTGTCGCCGAGCGAGGAGGAAGGAATCATACCGATAGAGCCTGTGAGCATAGAAGCCTCATCTGACAAAATATCGCCAAACATATTTTCTGTTACAATTACATCAAATTGAGACGGGTCTTTTAAAAGCTGCATTGCACAGTTATCAACAAGCATATCCGTTATGGTTACGTCAGGGTAATCAACAGATAAGCGGTGCATCACTTTTTTCCATAAACGACTCGTATCTAAAACATTGCTTTTCTCAACAGAGCAAAGCTTTTTCTTTCTTTTTTGTGCAATTTTAAAAGCAATTTTACCAATTTTCTCAATTTCTGTTTCGCTATATTCCATAACATCTATTGCTTTTAAAACACCATTTTCGCTTTCAGTGTTGTGTGTGCCAAAATATATACCGCCGCATAATTCGCGTAAAATTAAAAAATCAACACCTTTATCCACAATGGGAGCTTGAAGCGGAGAGAACGTAAATCTGTAAATAAAAAAGTTGTTTTTTCAATTAAGACAGCGCTTGGAAATAAAATTTTTATTGCCCGGGAAACGATGAAAAATTTTTTAAAAAAGGCTTGACAAAGATATTCTTTTTATAGTATAATAAAAAATGTTGAAAACATTGCGGGATTGTGTAAAGGTAGCACGAGTGACTCTGACTCACTTTGTATGGGTTCGAATCCTATTCCCGCAGCCAATAAATATCCCCCCCGTGTAACGGGGGGTGTTTCATTTTCGGGCAAAGCCCTAATACTACTGGCAACGCACAAGTGCGTTTTTTATTGGCCTGCCAGCCACGCATCTGTTACTTGTTACCCATAAATGGGTCCCGCGGGTCAAACATCGCAAGTTGGTCTGTTTCTTTATCTCTTGACAGTTGCTCTGCTATGTATGTTTTTATTGCTTTTGTGTTTTTCCCCGCGGTATCTACATAGTATCCCTTACACCAAAATTCACGGTTTCGGTATGCAAACTTCATATTCCCCCACCTTTGAAATATCAATAAGGCACTTTTTCCTTTCAAATACCCCATGAAACCCGAGACGCTCATTTTGGGCGGGATACTTACTAGCATATGGATATGGTCTGGGCATACTTCCCCTTCTATTATTTCCACACCCTTCCATTGGCATAGTTGT
>JAZNUV010000018.1:0-38005 GCA_045592445.1 Clostridia bacterium
AAAGGATTTGAACCTTAAGAAGGCAGTCGGCTAAAAGAAAAATTCCGTCGACTTTTGTCGATAGGATTTTTACTTTGTATTATTCATTTTTCATTATTTAATATCCATCATTCATTTGACAGGATTTTCAATGAATAATAACTGATGAAATCGCTACGCTAATGAATAGTTTTGCTTGCGCAAAACCTATTTTTATATGGCATCTAAACCATTCGGCTCTTTCAAAATTAAAAGTATTATCAAAACCATCGATTTTGTGAAATTTTATTTTCCAATAAACAGCGAAGATGCTTTTCTCTTTTTGTATCGACTTTTGTCAAAATTTCAAATTTCAATATGCATTTTGTCTTTTCTTCATGTAATACCAAACTATATGTCAGAATTTTCTGGTAAATTTTACCATTTTTCTATTGCGACTCCTTTTAAAATATGCTATACTTACTGCATAATCTACCCTAAGGAGGCACAATATGAAAGTCTTATTTGCGACATCGGAAGCCGTACCCTTTGCGAAATCAGGCGGTCTCGGCGATGTAGCGGGCGCACTTCCCCTCGAACTGACGAAAACACGCGACATGGAAGTGTGTGTTTTTCTGCCGTACTATCACAGCATCAAATATAACAGCACTTTCTCCATCGAATATGTTTGTCATTTTACAATGCCGCTTGCATGGCGCCAAACTTATGTTGGTATTTTCCGCGCTATCATTAAAAATCGTGGTGTCGGAAAAAACAAACGTCATGACCTTGTATACTATTTTATAGACAACGAATACTATTTTGGACGCGACGGCTACGGCTATTCAGACGATGGTGAACGGTACGCATTTTTTTCCAAAGCCGTTTTGGAAGCCTTATATCACATTGATTTTACGCCCGATGTTATCCATTGTAACGATTGGCAGACTGCATTTCTGCCTCTGTTTTTTAAAGCATTTTTTCAAAAAGACCCGCGCTTTTCGCACATAAAAACCATGCTTTCCATTCATAATATTGAATACCAGGGTAAAGCAGACCCATCTTTTATTCCAGAGGTGCTTGGTGTAGATCAAACGTGGCATGGTGCAGTTTTGTTCGACGGTCTTGTAAATGCGTTAAAGACAGGTATTGTGCTTGCTGACCAAATCACTACCGTTTCCGAAACCTATGCCTACGAGCTACGCCATGCCTATTTTGCGCATGGACTTGCGGGCATCTTAGGACAGAATGCATATAAGCTCACGGGTATTTTAAACGGCATCGACACTACTCTTTATAATCCCGCAACTGACACCGCGCTCTTTACCAATTACCGTTCTTCAGACATATCAGGTAAAGCGGAGAATAAAGAGCGTTTGCAAATGCAACTTGGTCTCTCCCCTGCACCCGACACGCCCTTAGTTGCCATTGTTTCACGACTCGTGGCACACAAAGGCATGGAATTATGCGAATATGTTGCAGATGCACTGTGCGAAAGCGGCATACAACTCATTGTACTCGGCACAGGCGATAAACGTTTTGAGGACTGTTTTCGTGCACTCGCGGAGCGGCATCGTGGCAGTGTCTCCACAAATATTTTATTTGACAGCACATTGGCAAATCGCGTTTATGCAGGTGCGGACTTTCTGCTTATGCCCTCTAAAAGCGAGCCTTGCGGCATTTCTCAACTAATCGCCATGCGCTACGGTACCATTCCGATTGTACGGGAAACAGGCGGTCTTGTGGACACTGTACCCCCTCTTAATACTGAAACGGGCGAAGGCGTCGGCTTCACGTTCAAATGCTACAACGCACACGACATGCTTGGCGCTGTGCAACGCGCTGTCGCATTTTACCAAAATCAGGCATTACGTGAGAAGGTTGTGAAATCCATCATGCGTATAGATCATAGTTGGAAAACAGGTGCAGCACGATATATCGACATATACAAGTCTCTTTGCGAATAAACTGTAAAAAAGAAAGGAGTGCATATATTGGATATAAAAACTGTTTCTGCACAGCTTGAGGAAACCTGTAACCGTCATTTCGGCTCTCCCTTGTCAGCTGCCACGCGCCAGCAGGCCTATAAAACTGTATGTATGGTTCTTCGGGATATTCTCCTCGAAAAAAATGCGACGTTTCGTCGCCAATTGGATAAAGAAAATAAAAAACAGGTTTATTATATGTCAATGGAATTTTTAGTTGGCACCTCGCTTCGAAACAACCTCTTCAACTTAGGACTAACGGAGATTTTTTCGGATGCACTATCCGCCGCCGGCATAAATCTATATGATTTGTACGCCACAGAACCTGATGCAGGTCTCGGTAACGGTGGTCTTGGGCGGCTCGCCTCCTGCTATATGGACGCCGCTACATCCCTTGGCTATCCGATGACAGGCTTTTCCATTCGCTATGAGTTTGGTATTTTTAAACAAAAAATTATAGACGGTTGGCAAATGGAATTTCCTGACGATTGGCTAAATATGGGTGAAGTTTGGCTTTCCGCACGACCTGACTCTGCCATAGAAGTACATTTTGGCGGTCACGCGGACGAGTATACAGATGAAACCGGCTATCATGTTGTGCATCGGGATTATTCCACCGTAATTGCAGTCCCATATGACATGTTTATATCCGGTTACAATACCGATGCAACAAATCGACTCATTTTATGGAGTGCAAAGTCTGCCGGTCATATTGATATGAATGCCTTTTCTCGTGGCGAATATGTAAAAGCTTTGGAGGAAAACACGCGGGCAGAGGTAATTTCCAAGGTGCTCTACCCTGCCGATGACCACATGGAAGGAAAAATTCTGCGGCTTCGTCAGCAATACTTTTTTGTCAGTGCGTCCTTGCAAAGTATTACAGACGCACATTTTAAAAAATACGGGCGGCTTGATACACTGCCCGAAAAAGTCGCCATTCACATCAATGACACGCATCCTGCACTTTGTGTACCTGAGCTTATGCGCATTTTAATGGATATACATGGTTTTAGCTGGGACGACGCTTTTTCCGTTGCGGAGCAAACACTCTCCTATACAAACCATACCATTATGAGTGAGGCAATGGAACGATGGAATGTATCTATGTTTCGAAGTGAACTGCCGCGCATCTTCCAAATTGTACAAGAGCTCAACCGCCGCCTTGTGCAGCACTTACACACCATTTATCCGGGTGACTTTGCCAAAATAGATTATATGTCTATTATTTCCGGGCAAGAAATACGTATGGCAAATCTTTGCCTCTCTGTATGTCACACCGTAAACGGCGTTTCCCGCCTGCACAGCGATATTTTAAAAGACAGTATATTCCATGACTATTATGTAATAAACAAAGAGAAATTTTGTAACGTAACAAACGGTATTGCATATCGCCGTTGGCTTTGCCAGGCAAATCCGGAGCTGACTGCTTTAATTTCTGAACTTTGCGGCCCCTCTTTTATGGAAAACGCAGAAAATCTGACTGAACTATTGCGCTTTAAAGACGACCCGAACGTATTAGATGCGTTGGAGAAAATCAAGCGCCGTCGCAAAATCGAACTTCGCGATTATATATCGCGTGCAAACGGCATCAATGTGGATGAAAACAGTATTTTTGATATGCAGATTAAGCGTCTGCACGAATATAAGCGTCAGCTTTTAAATGCACTTCATATCCTGCATCTTTATCGCACTATAAAGGATAATCCGAATATCGAGATGACACCGCGAACATTTCTCTTTGGTGCGAAGGCATCCTCCGGCTATTTTATGGCAAAACAGATTATACGTCTTTTGGTCGCAATTGCAAACACAGTCAATTCTGACCCGGCTATGCAAGGACGACTGAAAGTTATATTTATAGAGGATTACAAGGTATCTTTAGCTGAGCTTATGATTCCCGCCGCAGATATTTCCGAGCAAATTTCTGTTGCTGGCAAAGAGGCTTCCGGCACAGGTAACATGAAACTGATGATAAACGGCGCTGTTACCATCGGTACCTTGGACGGTGCAAATGTGGAAATATGCGAAGCAGTCGGCCGTGAGAATATATTCCTCTTCGGTATGACCGCGCCCGAGGTGGAAGCGCTTTGGAGACGCGGCTACTCACCCTCAGAATATTTGCGTACAAATTCCGCGCTGCGTGCTGTCATAGACATGCTGACAAGCGGCGTTTTAGGCGCACGATTTGATGATATTGTTAACGCGCTCTTAACGACACACGGCGGCGCTGCGGATGCTTATATGACAATTGCAGATTTTGATGATTATGCTCGAGCACAAAGAGAGGTTAACTCGGCGTATCGGGATAAAACAAGATTTTATAACATGTCTCTTGTTAACATTGCAAATGCGGGTATATTTTCCGCAGACCGTAGCATAAGACAATACGCAGAAAATATTTGGCATCTTTAAAATAATGAAGGCTGTTTGAAATACTTCAAACAGCCTCTTTCTTATATTTTACACCATTATGCCCATTCGCGCAAGTATTGCATTTCGCGCGGCAATCTCTAGCGTATCATCCAAGGGCGAGAGTGTGCATTCCCCATATTTTTTCGTAAGTGCGGCCTCTAAAATCTTATCTGCAAGTTCCGGATTTTTCGCCAAAAGCGGGCCATGCAGATATGTACAATAGGTTCCCTTATATAAAAGTCCTTCCGTAGTGTCCTCACCATTATTACCAAAGCCTGTAAGTACATGGCCAAGCGGTTGCAGGTCACCGATATACATTTTCCCCACATGATTTTCAAAGCCTACAACAGGAACACCTTCCATAGAAACAGCAATATTTCCAATTACACGTTTTTCCCCTTTTTCTGTATGAACAGGTAAAATACCAAGTCCCTTGGCTTTATCCCCTGCCGCCGTAATATAAGAAGTACCCAACATCTCGTACCCGCTACATACCGAAAGCATTACGCCGCCATCTTCAATATATTCGCGCAGGAATTCCTTTTTTTCTCCTTCCAGGTCGCGCAAAACAATTTGCATTTCAAAATCTTGCCCGCCACCACAGAGGATAATATCACACTCATTCTTATCCAGCACGTCACCAACAGAATGATCATGTACATACACCATAATACCGCGCTCTTTAGCGCGGTATGTAAGCACTTTAAGATTGCCGACATCCCCGTATGCATTTAAAAGTTCAGGGTACAGATGGCAAATGTGAAGTTCCATAAATCCCACCTACCTTCTATTCGCGAAGCTGAAATTCATCGTCATTGATCACACGGCCGTTACCAAGCACAGAAACCGGCGACGGCGTTGGTTCTGCTGTTGGTGTTGCATCCGCCGGCAGATTTTGTGTTTTGCCCCACGGACGCGACAACAGATACGCTGCCAAAACTGCAATCAAAATAACTAAAGCCCCGGCCTTTACGATACCCTTTGGCACGCGTGGTGTTTTCCCGCTTTTCCCGTTTCTCACGACCAAAACGGTGATATTATCATCTGCACCGCGTGCAATTGCCTCACTAATCAGGCGCTGTGCAAGACGCTCATTCCGCATGCGAAGAGAAAGAATATAGGCAATTCTGTCATCAGACAGATAATCTGTAAGACCATTCGAGCAAAGTAAAAACAGATCGCCTGCCTCTACAGGCATCGGGCTCGACATATGCATTTTTTGCCCCTGTTCAAGATTTAGCTTGCCGATGCCGCCCGTAAGATTCCGTCTTGACGGATGGTCTTTTGCCTCTTCTCGACGAATTGCACCAATATTTAAAAGATGTTGTGCTTCCGTATCATCCACTGTAAGTCGGTTCAGTCGTCCATATTTAAAAGCATATACGCGTGCACTGCCTGTATTGAGTGCTGTTGCAACACCATGATTTATGACAAGCATAGCCATAGATGCCCCTGTATTGGTGCCTAAAGACTTGAGAAAATGATTCGCCTCTTCCGTATACCCTTCCACTACGCTCCCAATTGCTTCTACCGTAACTGCACCCAATTTTTCATGATGCTTTTTCAGTATAGATAAAGCTTTTTGTGCCGCCGTACCTGCTTCATCATGATTTCCGAAGCCGTCACTGACTGCGAAAACACTATGACGAGTCCGTAAGTCTTTAGAAAACGGTTTATTTATCGGCACCGAGCCTTGTGGCGGCACGGACCCGTTTACATAGAAATTATCTGTCATATTTTCAGTTCTGCGAGAACACATTGCTGTCGCTGTCATCAATGATTTCATAAGCAAATTCAATCTACCGCCTTTTTATTAGCTATTATTTATCTTATTTTATATTATACATAGCAAAAAAGGACTTGTCAACAAAATTGTTACATTATTATTAAAATTCTTTTTATTTATTTTTTTATTGACAATATAAGGAAATCTTTGTATAATATGACATGTGTCATTGAAAACCATTCTCAAGGAGTGTTTATATGCTTAAAAAAATTGTGTTGTCTTTCTGTATCTTTCTTCTTTCGCTTTGCGCGCTTGGTGCTGATGCGGCATCTGTTTCTCTTGACGCCGGCGAAACCATAACGCTCCACAACGCTTCTCCGTGGTATATTGCAAACGATGCATGGCTACAAACCATGCAGATGACAGAAGCGGACGAAAATGGTATTTTATATATTTCCGTTGAGGATTTTCGTACAATTTTTCGTTGTAATATTTCCTATAATTATGACGATCTTTCTATTTATGTGCAGCATAAAGGGCGCGAAATTTGGCAAGGCTTATTCACACCTGTCATGTTTGTGGACGGTATTCCTTACCCCAATCCCGCGCCGTATATTTCGTCGCAAAGCGGCAATGTTATGATTCCTGCCGAGCCATATGCCTCTGTATTTGGCTACAAGGGCACCTACATCAAATCGGCGGATTATGCACCCGGCAAGCTTTTATTGGAACTGCCGCCGCACGTGTTTACCATTAGTCATATTGAAGTGAACAAGACCATGCAAATGGTAACTGTATTTGGCAAAGACGCAGTCGGAACTGTAATGCCGCTCAAATACTTTTTGTGCAGTACGGGTGCGCCGCTTGAACTTACGCCAAACGGAAACTTTACTGCCCGACCGCTCACATATTCTAAAAATCACGGCCCGTGGTATTATTTTGCAGATTCCAAATGCTGGGTTTTATATTGTACACAAATTAGCGGAAATATTTGTTTTCATAGCATTCCCTTTAACACCTATGGTGTTGACTCCCTGAGTAGTTCCGGCTACGCAGCAATTGGCGAGATTGCGTCGCATGGTTGCATTCGGCTTATGATTGAGGATGCACGCTTTATCTGGGAAAATTGCAAAGATATACCGATTACAATTTCAGACGGATTTTATGACGAAACGCTGGCAACGATAAAAAAAGGTATTTTACACAATCGCCCCGCATACACAGATTATGTTGAATCGTTACGCGGAAGTTATTGATTTTCATAACAGCTCAAAAATAGCGCATGTTCTCCACCAAAACATGCGCTATTTTTGTGCATTCATCTTTTTAAAAGTACAATAGCTACTTACCTATCCGTTTTGATGCAGGAATAAACAAATATATATTTTGGGTATTGTATTTTTACGCAAAAAATGATATAATGAATATAATCATTCAAGCGAAAGGATGAAACAAAATGAGAAAATGCTTGTTTTTACTTTTACTGCTTTCTCTTTTCTGCACGGCGTGTTCCGGTAAAAACGAACTGCATACGCCTGAAGTGACGGAAATGCCTATAGCCGGGGAAAATATTCCTCCTACTTTATCTCCTGATTCTATGGCGCCGACTGTTTCCGCCACTGCACCTTGTGCACAGACAGCAAACCCAACCCCAACAGTGGCACCCCAGACAGGGGGCGTGCCCATCTCAAAGATGTATATTGACATTATAAAAAGCAATAACTATTTTATGAAAGCAAAAGTCAGCGGCGTTTCCAACGTTAGCGAATTTGCTGTTTCTGTAAGCAGCGAAAGCACCGCTATGGAAACGCATACAAACGGTGTCCTTTATAATACAGTTATCAAAGGCGGCGTAACGTATATGATTGACCACCAAAGTAAGATTGTCATTACAAGCAGTGCAGAAGTTGCAAATTCTGCCAGCAACATGGCAGGTGATAAGCTCGTTGCAGACGGCATTACTTTTGTAAATACAACAAACGGAACATTTGATGGGCAGTCTTGCAGTTACGACGAATATAATGTCCCAAGCGGCGGTACGATGCGGTTTTATTTTAATGACCATGCTTTAGTTGGTATTGAAAGCAGCGTTCAAGGTTTAACAACAAGATATAGTATTGAAGAGCTTTCCGCAGGGCATCGTTCTGCTATGCATAACATTCCTGCCGACTATCAGCTTTTGGATATGGCCTCTTTGGGCGGCTGATAAAAGGAGGAATTGAGTTGGAATTGAATGCCGAACAAAGAAAGACGCGTATTTTAGAGTTGCTCCATGAAAGCGGCAAAGTTCGCGTCAGTGATTTATCGCGTCTTTTTCATATTTCCGAAGTGACAATTCGCATTGATTTAGCAGATTTAGAGTCCCGCGGACTTTTATCTCGCGTGCATGGCGGCGCAGTAAGCTCTTACAAAAACTATTACAATATGAGCTTTAACCAGCGGTACAGCACCAACGAGGCGGAAAAAAAGGCGATTTCCGAGTACGTTGCTTCATTTGTAAAGGATAACGACACTATAATGATGAATGCCGGCACCACTACCCTCTTCGTCCTTCGTGCACTAAATGTACGCCAAAATATTCACATTGTTACCAATTCAATTGCTATCGCATTAGAGGCTTCAGGCAACTCAAATTTTAATGTTGTATTACTTGGCGGTCTTGTAAATACGAAATATCAGTTTACCTACGGCGATGATGTCCTGCATCAGCTTCGCCAATACCATGCGGATAAACTTATCCTTTCTGTAGATGGTATTCAGGCTGAAACAGGGTATTCAACTTACTATAATCAGGAAGCCGAAATCTGCCGTGAAATGCTTCGCCTTTCCTCCACTGCATTTGTTGCTGCAGACTATTCTAAAATCGGGCGTAGCGCGTTAGCCGCCATCGCTCCGATACGAGCCGCCGAATGTCTTGTTACCAACCAAACGGCAAACCAAGCGGATTTGGACAGTATTCGCGCGGAAGGCTTACAAATTATAACTGTTTAAGGTGATAAAATGATATATGCTACTGTCACAGGGCATAAACACTATTTCGGTCTATTGCCGTTTTCGGTCGGTACGAAGCTTACGCTTATGCCGGAGCCCGAGAATGCATATGACAGGCATGCCGTTTCCTTATATCACGATAACTACGGAAAAGTCGGCTATATCGCTGCCTCTATGGAAACCGCGGCGGATGGCACCGATATCGCAAGTCGTATATTTCCGCTTTTAGCAGGCGGCGAAAAAGCCGAAGTTCGGTTTATTGCAGGCGATTATGTGATTTTAGCATTGTTTTTATAGTTTGGAGATACAGTATGGATTTTTTACCGATTTCAGCGGCTGAAATTGCGGCACGCGGCTGGGATACATATGATTTTCTTTTAATCAGTGCAGATGCGTATGTTGACCACCCTTCCTTCGGTCACGCAATTATCGCGCGTGTATTGGAAAAGGAAGGCTTTCGTGTTGCCATTTTACCGCGACCACAGTATAAAAATAATGTAGATTTTGCATCATTCCCTCCGCCTCGTCTTGGTGTTTTAATTTCTTGCGGTAATTTAGATTCCATGGTAAGTAATTACACGGTTTCTAAAAAAAGACGGCATGATGATGTATATGCACCCGGCGGCAAAGCGGGCGGCAGACCTGACCGTTGTGCGATTGTATATGCAAATCTTGCAAGACAAACCTTCGGCAGTGACATGCCGATTATTCTCGGCGGCATTGAACCGAGCCTTAGAAGATTTGCGCATTATGATTATTGGGATAATCGTGTGCGACGTAGTATTCTCTTCGATAGCCGCGCACCCCTTTTGATTTATGGGATGGGCGAAACACAGATTACAGAAATTGCACATGCCCTTGCATCGGGTATCCCGATTTCCGAAATTACTTGGATTCCCGGCACTGCCTATATAACTGCCACGCCCCCTTCGGATGCGTGTATGTTGCCTTCATATGAGGCAGTTTCTACGGATAAAAAGGCGTATGCAGAAATGGCACGTCTCTCCTATTTAAACCAGGACCCAATTTGCGGCAAAACACTTGTGCAACCGCACGGCAACCGTTTTGCTGTGCAAAATCCGCCTGCCATGCCGCTTGATGAAGCGGCGTTAGATGCGGTTTATGCACTCCCCTATACGCTTCGCGCACATCCCGCCTACAAAGAACCGATTCCTGCACTCGCAGAAGTACAATTTAGCATTACAGCAACGCGCGGTTGCTTTGGCAACTGTAATTTCTGTGCCCTCGCCTTCCATCAGGGACGTATTGTGCAAAGCCGTAGCATAGACTCTGTGGTGCAAGAGGCCGAGCGGCTTATAAAGCTTCCTGATTTTAAGGGCTATATTCATGATGTGGGCGGTCCAACTGCAAACTTTATGCAACCTGCCTGCGATAAACAGCTAAAGAAAGGGCTATGCACCGATCATCAATGCTTATTTCCCAAGGTTTGTCCCGCTATCCGCGTATCGCATGATAAATATTTGAAAATGTTAACTACATTGCGCCGCTTGCCCGGCGTAAAGAAGGTATTTATTCGTTCCGGTATACGATATGATTATTTAATGGCTGACAAAAACCCTGCCTTTTTTGACGCGCTCTGTAAGCATCATGTCAGCGGTCAGCTGCGAATTGCACCCGAACATATTGCAGACAATACCTTGCGTCTAATGGGCAAGCCACCCGCAAAGGTGTATGAAGCCTTCGTAAAAAGATTTAATGCAGTCAATGAACGGCAATACGTAGTGCCGTACTTTATGTCAGGACATCCGGGATGTACGATAGATGATGCAGTCGATTTAGCAGTTTATATGCAAAAAAATCATATTCATCCCGAACAAGTACAGGATTTTTATCCGACCCCGGGTACACTTTCGACAGCCATGTTTTATACAGGGATTCACCCGCTTACAGGTGAAACTGTCTATGTACCGATATCTGCGGCTGAAAAAAATCTGCAGCGTGCATTGTTACAACTTTATAAACCCGAAAACAGACAAATTGCCCGTTCGGCACTTACAAAAATGAAACGCGGGGATTTAATAGAAAAACTTTTTAGAAATGAGGTACAACATGAAACTACTGGACGGAAAACAAGTCGCAAAACGCGTAAAGGATCAGCTTCGAAACGAGGTTGAAGCTTTAAAGGGAAAAGGTATAATGCCAGGGCTCGCTGTTATTATCGTTGGTGACAACCCTGCCTCTCGCGTATATGTCAACAACAAAAAGAAGGCGTGCGCTGAAATCGGTATATATTCCGAGGAACACGCGCTGCCTGCCGATACAAAAGAAGAAGATTTATTGCAGCTGATTGCAACTTTGAATGCACGCACAGACATTAGTGGTATCTTAGTGCAGCTTCCACTTCCCGCACACATCTGTGAGGAACGCGTGCTTTTAGCAATTGATGCAAAAAAAGATGTAGATGCTTTTCATCCCACCAATGTCGGAAAAATTATGATTGGTGATTTTGACTTCCTTCCCTGCACACCTGCAGGCGTTATGGAACTCATCCGCGAAAGCGGTATTGACCCTGCTGGAAAGGATTGCGTTGTCATAGGGCGCAGTAATATTGTCGGCAAACCCCAAGCAATGCTTTTATTACACGCAAACGGCACTGTAACGGTTTGCCATTCCCGTACAAAAAATTTAGCTGAAAAAACACGGCAGGCAGACATCCTGGTCGCTGCTGTCGGCATAGAAAAGTTTGTTACCAAAGACATGGTAAAACCCGGCGCAGTTGTCATTGACGTTGGCATGAACCGTGATAAGGATGGCAAGCTCTGCGGTGACGTGGACTTTGACGCTGTTAAGGATATTGCCGGTGCAATTACGCCTGTTCCCGGTGGCGTAGGCCCGATGACGATTGCTATGCTCATGAAAAACGCTGTTCGCGCTGCACAGCTCTAATCTGCATAATATAAAAGAAACCGACCTCTCCTGTGTCAGATTGCTATCTGACCTTTTGAGTGGTCGGTTCATTTTTATGACCTGGCCAGTCCATCCACTTGCAGAATGACGCCTGTAATATAAGAAGCTTCATCAGACGCTAAAAACACGAACGCATTTGCAATATCCCTAGGGGCAGCCAGCCTTCCGAGTGGAATTTGTTGAATTAACGGCTCTATCACTTCCTTTGGAACCGCCTTCATCATATCCGTCTCCGTAATGCCGGGTGCGACAGCATTTACGCGTATCCCCCTCGGCCCAAGTTCACGCGCCAAGCTCAATGTTAATCCGTTCACAGCAAATTTGGATATCGGATACGCCATGCCACTTGGTTGACCATATATGCTCACCATGGAAGAGGTATTCAAAATAACCCCGCCCGATTGTTCTGTCATAAATGGTATCACTGCTTTTATGGTATTATATACGCCTTTTACATTGAGATCCATCACCTTATCAAAAAGCTCTTCCGTATAATTATCAATCGGTGTGCTCTCTGCAACGCCTGCATTGTTTACCAGAATATCATTATGCCCATACTTCTGTTTTAATGCTGAAAATGCACTTTCAACCTCCGCGAAACATTCAAGCCTGGGCGCGATGCCGTCAATTGTTGCATGCGGAAAATCCTTTTTTAATGTTTCAACTGCTCGTTCGGCATTTTCCTTCTTACTCGCTGCAACAATTACACCTGCACCCTCGCGCAAAAACGCTTCTGCCGTCGCGTAACCAATTCCGCGGCTTCCTCCCGTGACAATTGCTATCTTACCTTTTAATCTCATGCTTGTCGCTCCTTCCTATATTTTATTTCTAACAAAGCACCTTTTGCTTTGTTAAACCCATTCTGATTCCAAACGGCTGAGGCAAAGAAGTAACTACATTGGGTTTTTTATTTGTTTAATAATATATACGCCTTATTCAAGTATTTCCATGGTATCCTTTGGGACAAAGTTTACAAGAGTTGTTTTTTTCTGTGCAAGATTTGTTTCATAATAATATGTTCCGGCTTTATGAATTTCAGCACCATCCACTGTGAGTTCTGTATCAAAGTTTACTTCAAAAGCAAAATATGTTTTTTCATTATAAAATCTTATATTCTGAATTTCAGGAATATATCTGTATACCTTCTCAGATGGAACGGCATTGGTAAGACTATAGGTTTGTCCACTATCATCAATCAGTAATAAATCATAGCCAGGCGAGCGCATCATACCTCCTGTCAGAGTATAGTAAACTGTTCCACAAGGTGTTTCATACTTTTCAATAAGAGATACAGTGTTATTTGCAAACAGTTCTCTCTCTGCAATTTCCTTTGTCATCTTTCTCCTTATTTTCGCAGTCTTATTATGGTTTTCCCAGTCCGTGTCCGAATCAAGACGCCAAAAAGTTACAATTGCCTGTTCTCTTGTGTATATACCTTTTGGATCAAAGTGAGTATCCGATATACCTTTCATAATGCCCTTTGCTACACAAAATTCCACATCGGATACAGCCCACTTGGAAATCAAATCATTATCCTGATATTTTATATTGGAGTACGCATAAATACTGCCATACAAATTATACAACCTTGCAAGCATTGTTGCCGCCTCTTCGCGGGTTATTGGCTTGTCAGGCGCAAAGATCGTGTCACCATAGCCATATACTATACCACATCGCGCTGCGAGAAGAATGTTTTCATCCGTAGTATCTGAAAATTCTACCCTATCAAAAAGTCTGTTTATTTTATCATGAAACTCTTCAGGTGAAAAACCAAGCTCACATCTTAAAAACTCTATTGCCATATGAGCAAACTCTCCCCTTTTTATCGGCGCAGTATATACTGACTGTATCTCTTCCGTTACATAACCTGCGCGTATAGCATTCTCCACCTCAGCTGTTGCCCATTCACTCGGCATATCAGCAACCGCCGAAACAGGACATAGAACGCCAAGCAGAACTAACAAACAAATTATTCTTTTCATATAGTTCCTCCTTAAGTACATTTAGCTCGCCGTCAGGCGAATTTAGCTACGGTGCTATGCACCGCATATGATTTTGTCAAGTTTGGGCAATACTCTGAAGGTTTCATAAAAAACAAAGGGCATGCAGCGCTCGGCGTCAGCAGTGAAGCCTTTCAAAAAATCCACTCTCTTCCACGCGTCAAGCCTTTATTTGAAAGTACAGAGGGAGCCGTCTTTGTTGAACCCGTTCTATGTTGCACAGTAAAATATATGAAGGAAAACATCTCCGGTACCCTTCGCCAGCCTGTTTTTAAGGCTCTTTGCGAAGATAAACTGACGGAGGAATGCACAGAGCATTAAATTACTCTTTTCACCGCTTATTTAACACACGGTATTCCCTCGGAGACATACCGTGTGCCTCCCGAAACACATGGTAGAAAAAACTGCTATTTTCATAGCCGACCGCATTCATAATTTCACAAATAGTCATATCCGTATCCTCCAAAAGCAAAATTGCCTGACTTAAACGCCTTTTTTGCAGAAGTTCCTTGAAGGTATACCCCGTACTTTTCTTAATAATTTTGCTCATGTTCGATACAAACTGCCGTATGCTTCCTGCAAGTTCCTTTAAATTCGCATCTTTATAATGACGGTTAATATATCTAACAGCAGTATCCGCCATAATATCCTTTCCTGAAAAAATCGAATCTTCACCGATGGTTTCTATATTATTCAGAAGGTGCAGAAAAATCAAACCCATGGTAAACTGATTTATATTCTCTTCATTTTTTCTGTACATTAAGGACTCTATTATATTTTCCATAAGATTTTCAACGGCAGTATTCCCTGCCGTTTTAAAATGCAGATATTGCGGCTGTTTTTCATGAATACGCAGTACGCCCAGCAGAAACTCCGCCAGCACATTTTCTCTATCATTCCGCATCATGGTAAGCGGAATATCAAAAAATTCAGGTAAAATAATAAAGTTTATGGCAATATCATCCAGTCCTGTTTTTTGAATGCTGTGACGCACAGCCTGATTCATAAACAGAATATCTCCTTCTGCCATTGTTACTGTTTTACCTTGAATCACATGTGTAACCGTTCCTTTGCATACATACATAATTTCTACGTAATTATGCCCGTGCGTGGGAAACGCAGTAAATCTCGTGTGTGTGCGGACAGTAATATATTTTCCTAAAGATAAAAGCTTGCCGCTTTCTATATCAAATCTGCGCCGGCTGGTATAAATCGTTTTGTTAATTTCGTTATCTGTTAATATCTTGCGTTCCTCGTCCGATATTTCTTTTAATCTGTTTATTACTGCCTCTCGCACATTTTCACGCCCTTTCTGTCTCATTATACTGTATCTTACAACCAAATGCAAGCCATTTTGAAAATTTGGTCCTATTTTTCATCAAGTCACGTTCTTATCTTTTTTGTTTCTTTCCCTTATAATTAAAGCAATACAGCACATAATTAAGGAGGATTTCTATGTTTTATCAAGAAGCAAAAAAACGCTATGCAGAAATCGGAATTGATACCGACAAGGCGATTGAAACGCTGAAAAACATCCCCATTTCGCTTCATTGTTGGCAAGGCGATGACGTGACCGGATTTGACCACGACGGACCTTTGACAGGCGGCATTCAGACAACGGGTAATTACCCCGGTAAGGCAAGAACGCCTGATGAACTTATGGCGGACATGGATGTTGCCATGCGCCTTATGCCCGGTAAGAAAAAGCTCAATCTTCACGCTTCATATTCGGTCTTTGCAAGTGGCGAATTTTGCGACCGCGACAAACTGGAACCGAAACATTTTGCAAAATGGGTGGAGTTTGCAAAAAAACGTCATATGGGGATTGACTTTAACCCCACCTTCTTTTCCCACGATAAAGTAAAAGATAATTTAACCCTCACAAGTCCTGACGAAGATACGCGTAATTTCTGGATTAACCACGGCAAAGCTTGCATTCGTATTGCAGAGTACTTTGCGCGTGAAACAGGCGTACCCTGTGTCATGAACATATGGATTGGAGACGGCTTTAAGGATATTCCTGCCGACCGACTCGGTCCGCGGCTTCGGTATAAGGATTCCTTGGATCAGATTCTCTCCGTTCCGTATGATAAAGATTTGGTCAAAGTATGTGTGGAATCCAAAGTGTTCGGTGTGGGTGTGGAAGCCTACACAGCCGGTTCTGCTGAGTTTGCACTTACCTTTGCAGCTACCCATCCCGGCTGTCTGCCGCTTATGGATAACGGTCATTATCATCCCACAGAAGTAGTTTCCGATAAAATCCCGGCACTCCTCGCCTTTTTCCCTGAAATTGCACTCCATATTACGCGCCCCGTTCGTTGGGACAGTGACCATGTTGTCATTTTCGATGATGAAACACGTGAAATGGCAAAAGAAATTGTTCGTTGTGACGCTTTAGATCGCGTGCATATGGCCCTTGACTTTTTTGATGCCGGCATCAATCGCATCGCCGCATGGGTTACAGGCTTTTCGGCCTGGCAAAAGGCACTTTTAAACGCCCTTCTCACGCCCCATGCACTTTTAAAAAGCTTACAGGATGAAAATAACATGACGGCGCTCATGATGCAAACGGAAACACTAAAATCCTATCCCTTTGGCGAAGTCTGGGACGAATACTGCCGTGCATGCGGTGTTCCCGCCGAAAAAGATTTGCTGCAGGAAATCCGTGCATATGAAGAAGCTGTCCTATTAAAAAGAAATACAGGAAGTGTTCCGCCTGCAGATTTCATAACGATGTGCAAGACAATTGGTGCCATGCCCGACTATGTACAAGGCGGTGGCGGAAACGCCTCTTGTAAGTATGGGAATAACTCTATGGCAATCAAGGCTTCCGGCTTTGCTATACGTGATATTACCGACAATAGCGGCTATGTGAATGTAGATTATAAAAAAATTCTCGCATACCATACAGCCGTTCCTGCGTCGGAACTGGAAGAGCGAGAAAAGAATTCCACACCTTTCACCCTGTCTTGTGTACAGTCAGGCTCCACGCTCCGTCCTTCCGTTGAAACCGGATTCCATTCCCTGATGAAAAAATATGTTATGCATACGCATCCGGTTTATACGAATGTACTTACTTGCGCCGAAGGTGGCGAGAAACTCGTAAAAACAATTTTAAAGGATACGGATTTTGTCTGGATTCCGTATATCAATCCCGGATTTTCCTTAACACTTGTTATCGACGAAGCGATACAGAATTATAAAAAAGAAAACGGTGTGTTCCCCAAAGTTATCTTCCTCGAAAACCATGGCCTTGTAACTACATCAGACGATGCCGAAGAATGCACAAAATTACACGTTGCGGTGAACAATGCTATCAAAGAGTATTTTAAGCTTGGCGACTTTTATACAGGCCTTACCCTAAGTGAAGTAAATGGCGCACTTAGCTTCAAAGCCCCCTTTATCAAAGACTTTATGTCTAAATATGGCCCGGACTTAATAGATAGTCTTGCACTTTACCCGGATCAGCTTGTATACTTAAACGCCGGTATCAAGGACGGAAAGATTGCCTTTGATGCTGATACAGCTATATTCAAAACAACACCCGGTGAAGCTGCGGCCATGCTCGAAACGTTTGCGGCATTTGTCTATATCATCGACAGTATCCACGCTTCAGGGCTCAAGGTTCACCCCATGAACAGCGTGGCCACCAATTTCATTAATAACTGGGAAAGCGAAAAGTACAGAAAGGCTATGGCAAAATAAGGTTAGCATAAAAATAACCGGAGGCGTTCGTTTTGAACATCTCCGGTTATTTTAATAGTAAATGGGTCTGACCTTTAACCACAAGTTATTCTAAGTCTGACCGTTACCTTGCACTCCACTTTGCTCTTTGCCTTTTTAAGAGAATCAAGGAATTCCTTGGATTTCTCAATCTGCGACTTCAAGCTCGCAATCGTGGTTTTCTTTGGCGTACTGACCGTCTTGGTAATTGTGCCGTACACCATTTTCCATGTCACGCTTGTGCCGTCATCGAGCTCCGGGAAATCCTCTGATTTCTTATTACGAAGCTGATTGAATGTTTTGGAAGTATCTACAATTTCTTCCATTGCAGAGCCATATGACAAAAGAAGAACAGCATTTATGGTATGACTTCTTGAGAGAATATCCTGTGAAATTTACCAGGCAAAAAGTGTTAGGCAAATACATAGCAAATTTTATTGTGCAAAAGCAAATGTTGTTATAGAATTAGATGGTTTGCAACACTACGAAGATGACGGACTTGTCAATGATGAAAAAAGAACTACTTATTTAGAGCAATATGGGATAAAAGTTATCAAAATATCAAATCTAGGTGTCTTGAAAAACTTTGAGGCGGTGTGTATGTATATTGATAATGCAGTTAAACAATCCTCAGTCAGCTACGCTGATAGCTCTCTTTACACAAGGGAGCCTTTGATGCACGGCATCTATATTATACAGTCTTTATACTAAATTTATCTTATTTTTTCAATTTTATTAAATTATTTTATACCATAATTTAATAAAAGAAAAGCGCATAAAAAAAGAGATGCGGCACCCATTTTATTCTTGACAGTTTATCTTTACTGATATATAATAATATAAATATATGAAAGGCGGTTTTTGCAATGGCAAAAAAAGCATTTTTAGGACGTCTTATTCTGCGTGACAGAATCTTGGATGATGGTGCCGTTATCATTGAAAATGGCAGTATTACCTATGTAGGCACACGTGCTGATGCGATTCTACCCGCGAATATTACAGATGTTGGACAAAATTATATTGCACCCGGCTTTGTGGATATTCATAATCATCTTACCATGCAGGTACATGATGATATGGACGCTATATTGGCACTTTCGCAGTATCATCTAAACAATGGAACAACCGGTATGCTCTACACCTTATATCGTGATGTCCCTTATAAAAAAGTGATGAGAATTATCCCTTCGTTTAAAGATCTGATGGAAAAGCATCCGCATTTTTTGGGAATTCACCTGGAAGGTCCGTATTTAAATCCCGCTTATGGAAGTGCAGAGAGTGAAAGCACGTCGCATATTCCAAACCAGTCGGAATATGAATCTATAATCGATACGGGGCTTGTTAAACAATGGACATTTGCCCCCGAAGTGCCGGGAACAAGAGAATTCTTATCTGCGCTTACGCGTGCCGGAATTGCGCCTGCTATTGGTCATTCTGCAGCGTCACCTGATGATGTTTTGTATGCGGCAGAACATGGCGCGAAAATTGTTACGCATGTCTTTAATGCAACCGGCTCAAGCGAAACAAAAAGCCGTGGTATTAGCCCCGTCACGTTTGATGATGCCGCACTTTTGGCCGATACACTTTATTACGAGGTTATCTGCGACAAAAATGCTATACACGTACCGCACGAACTGGTTCGGCTCCTGATCAAGACCGTCGGTGTCTCCCGCGTTATTGCCATAACAGATTTTTGCGGCATGCCAAACGGTGACAGTGATGTTCGTTATGCTGAGAACGGAGACCTTGCCGGTAGCTGTATGACCATGCGGCAAGCGGCGCAAAACTTTTTGCGCGTTGGGCGGAGTCTTCCTGATGTATTTTGCATGACTGCATATAATCCGGCAAAAGCGATTGGTATGCAAGATTTACTCGGAAGTCTTGCAGTTGGTAAAAAAGCAAATTTATTAACAATAAACGCCGATTTAACGGAAATGTCTGTCTACTTGGCAGGAAATAAAATTTCATAAAAATAATTATTTTATAAAAAATACTTGCATATTTATTCATTTTATGGTATACTACAAAAAGAAAAAAACGGAAGGATGAATGTATTATGGAAAAAATTGTACTCGCGTACTCAGGAGGACTTGATACCTCTATCATCATCGCATGGCTGAAAGAAAACTATGACTGTGAAGTCATTGCCGTCTGCGGTGACGTTGGCCAGGGTAAGGAAACAGATGGTCTTGAGGAACGCGCTTTAAAAAGCGGCGCATCCAAATTATATTTAGAAGATCTTCGTGAAGAATATGTAAAAGACTACATATTCCCTACATTAAAGGCGGGTGCAGTTTATGAAGATAAATACCTTCTCGGCACCTCACACGCACGTCCCATCATTGCAAAACGCCTGGTAGAAATTGCAAAGAAGGAAGGTGCAACTGCAATTTGCCACGGTGCAACCGGAAAAGGTAATGACCAGGTACGTTTTGAATTAACGATTAAGGCACTCGCGCCCGAAATGAAAATCATAGCACCCTGGCGCGTTTGGGATATAAAGTCTCGTGAGGATGCGGTAGACTACGCAATGGCACATGGCATTGAAATCCCTGTTACGAAAAAAGATTTATACTCCCGCGACAGGAATGTTTGGCACATCAGCCATGAAGGCATGGATTTAGAGGATCCCGCTAATATGCCGCAGTATGACAGTCTTTTAAAGCTTACTGTTCCGCCGGCAAAAGCACCCGACACGCCGAAATATGTCACAATTTCCTTTGAAAAGGGTAATCCCGTAGCTGTTGACGGTGAAAAGCTTTCTCCGCTTAAACTTGTTGAAAAACTGAACGAAATCGGTGGTGCATACGGCATCGGTATTGCTGATATTGTTGAGGATAGACTTGTAGGCATGAAGTCACGCGGTGTGTATGAAACACCGGGCGGCACAATTCTTTATGCCGCACATAAAGAACTTGAATATCTGTGCCTTGACAGACAGACACAGGCATTCAAACGCCATGTCGCCATAAAGTTTTCTGAGCTTGTGTATGACGGCAACTGGTTTACACCGCTTCGCGAGGCCCTGTCCGCTTTCGTTGACAGTACACAAGAATATGTTACAGGTGATGTAAAACTTATGCTCCATAAAGGTCTTATCACACCGGCCGGCACGACCTCTAAATACTCTTTGTATAATGAGGATATAGCAAGCTTCGGTGACAGTCATGAGCTTTACAGTCATAAGGATGCGGAAGGCTTTATCAATCTCTTCGGCTTACCGCTCAAAGTTCGTGCTATGATGAAAGAAAAAGTGGGTGAATAAAAATTGAAGCTTTGGGGCGGCAGATTTCAAAAAGAAACAGACAAGGCGGTAGACGATTTTAACTCGTCTATCCGCTTTGATTCCCGTATGTACCATGAGGATATATGCGGCAGTATGGCGCATGCGGAAATGCTTGGGAAACAAAATATTATTCCCGCTTCCGATGCTGCGTTGATTGTGAAAACATTGGGTGAAATTCTGGCAGACATAGAAGCAGGTAACATCGAATTTCAGGTGGATGCCGAAGATATTCACATGAATGTAGAAAAGCTTTTGATTGAGCGTATTGGCGATGTCGGCAAACGGTTGCATACCGGCAGGAGCAGAAATGACCAGGTTGCGCTCGATTTACGTATGTATCTGATGGCACAGGAAAAAGAAATTGCTAAAATGCTAAAGGACCTTCTTTCAGCACTCTGCAATTTGTCACGCAATCATACGGACACGATTATGCCCGGCTATACGCACTTACAAAAAGCACAGCCTATTACCTTCGCGCATCACATGATGGCATATGCAGAAATGTTTATGCGTGACCTCTCCCGCATTGGGGACGTTTATCGTCGCACTGCTACGATGCCCCTCGGAAGTGGTGCCCTTGCAGGTACAACCTATCCCTTAGACCGTAATTTCGTAAAAGAAAAACTAGGTTTTCTGGACATAACGTATAATTCTTTAGATGGCGTCAGTGACCGCGACTTTGCGATTGAGCTTGCGTCTTGTCTTTCTCTCATCATGGTACATCTAAGCCGTTTTTCT
Organism: Clostridia bacterium; assembly: GCA_045592445.1. GTDB lineage: Bacteria > Bacillota > Clostridia > UMGS1883 > UMGS1540 > JAQXGO01. Next base: position 21,748 of record JAZNUV010000018.1, read on the forward strand.
GAAGAGTTGATTTTATGGAGCAGTCACGAGTTTTCTTTTGTGGAAATGGATGATGCGTATTCAACAGGCAGCAGTATTATGCCGCAAAAGAAAAATCCCGACGTTTGCGAACTGATACGCGGCAAAAGCGGTCGTGTTTTCGGTAGTCTTACAGGGCTTTTGACAATGATGAAAGGCCTCCCGCTTGCCTATAATAAGGATATGCAAGAAGATAAGGAGCTAATTTTCGATGCCGTCGATACAGTAATGCTTTGTCTCCCTGTATTTACCAAAATGCTTCTTTCAATGCGTGTGAAGAAGGATGTTATGCTCTCCGGTGCGCGCGGGGGCTTTGCAAATGCCACGGATGCTGCTGACTATTTGGTAAAAAAAGGTCTGCCCTTCCGTGCCGCGCACGAAATTTTAGGCAGACTGGTTTTCTATTGTATTCAGAACGACAAAGCACTGGATGATTTAGAAATACACGAATTCAAAGAATTTTCCGATGTATTTGACACAGATATTTATGATGCTATCTCTATGCAGACCTGCGTTGCAGAACGTAACTTACCGGGCGGTCCTGCAACAGAATCTGTGCTTTTTTCCATATCGCGTTGTGAAGCCTTTATTGAAAATTTTGTTTTTCCTGACAAAGCAGAATAAACGCGCTTCCAGCTAAAACATGAACATGTGCCTCTTTCGCGGTGATTTCGTTACTGATACCCAGTGTATCACCGCGGACGAGGCATTTTCTTGTAAGTGGATATTTAACACCGTCCATCGAAACGACGGCATCCTCAAACAGCGGAATAACTGACAAATATGTGTGTGTGTTCGGGATTGTAAGTGAGTCATACAAAAGGTGTATTTCTGTATTTATATCTGCCATGACTGCCGTTGCACCTTTCTCATGTGCATAACGAAGGAGACTGATATTCCCCAGGAAATGATCTATCCGCCCCCCGAACGCGCCAATTATATATATTTTTTTATATCCGATTTTTATAGCATGCTCTATGGCAATTTGTAAATCTGTTTCATTCTTTTCAGCGGGAAATGTAATTGTTCTGATATCCGATGGTAGTTCCATACCCAAACTGTCAAAGTCGCCAAGTAAAATATCGGGTTTTATGCCCAGATGAAGCGCATGACGATATCCTCTGTCCGCGCAAATTACATAGTCCCCTTCTTCTGCCTTATAAAATGAATAATCCTCTATTTCCGCACCTGCCATAATAACTGCACGATTCATGCTTTCACCTCGTTTAAAAACGCCCTCTTTTTGGGAGGACGTTTTTTATTAGCCTTGATATGCATTCTCTCTAAGACCGCGAATTGCAGCAGCCGGGTCATCTGCATAAAACACAGCAGCACCCGCAACAATTACGTTGGCGCCTGCCTCCGTAACCTCACGAATATTTTGGATGCCGATGCCTCCGTCAATCTGAATATCCTTGTCCGGAAACATCTGTTTTATTTCTCTGAGTTTCGGCAAAATCTCAGGCAAGAATTTTTGACCTGTAAAGCCCGGATTTACGCTCATGACCAAAATCATGTCTGCTAAATGCCCAACTTCCTTAAGCATGACGGCAGGCGTACCTGGATTGAGTGCCAAACCTGCTTTCATGCCATGGTCCTTAATTTGTTGTAGCAAGCGATGAATATGGTTTGTCGCTTCCAGATGCACTGTCACAATGTCTGCGCCGGCCTTTTCAAAGTGATAAATATATTTTTCAGGGTTTTCTACCATCAAATGCGCATCGAGTACCAAATCTGTACTGGGGCGAAGCGCACCTAAAACACTCCAACCAAATGAAAGATTCGGCACAAAATGGCCGTCCATAACATCAATGTGTAAGTAATCCGCGCCTGCATTCTCAACAAGCTTTGCCTGTTCGCGAAACGCGCCGAAGTCTGCTGCCAAAATAGATGGTGCAATTTTTATCATTTCTATATCCTTCCTTTCTTACCTTATTGTACCATAAGTTCGCGTCTATGTCAATTGCCAAGTCATATTTTCTTACGAGCTTTCACAAAACCTTCAAAATATGTTTTCGTTCATTTATAAAAATATTTTCTTTGCTTTACCAAAACTTCTGTTTTCGGACAACTTTTCATAAAAAAAGCAATAATTCTCATAGCGTTGGGGCGCGATAGTTCCATTTTCGACCGCCGTTTTCACTGCACAATCCGGTTCCTTCAGATGCGCGCATCCTGAAAATCTGCATTTTTCATGAAGCGGTTTCATTTCTCTGTAAAGTCCAGCCAATTCTTCAGGCTCAACTGCAGGTATTTGTACACGGCTAAAACCCGGCGTGTCAAGTACAAAGCCTCCACCGCGAAGAGGTAAAAGTTCAACATGACGCGTTGTATGGCGTCCACGTGCCAGTTTTTCACTGACCGCACCCGTTTCAAGTACAACGCTATCCCCAATCAGATTCAAAAGACTGGACTTCCCTACTCCCGAATTTCCTGCAAACGCCGTAACGCGGTCTTTTAAGTGTGGAAGAAGCGCATCAATGCCCATTTGCGCCGTTGCACTTGTTATAACAGTTTTATAGCCTGCCTTTTCATAAATTTCACATATTGCAGCACATTCTGCCCCAGACGCCATATCACACTTATTGATGCACAACAAAGCATCTATCCCCGCCGCTTCCGCGGTAAGCAAAAAAGCATCCAGCATAACCGTATCAACAGACGGCGAGACTAAAGAGGAAACGACGACAATCAAGTCAATATTCGCAACAGGCGGTCGCTCCAATTCATTTTTGCGCGGCAAAATTTCTGTTACCAAATCACCCGCGTCGGAAATCACAACCTTATCCCCGACACGTGGAATTTTATTCTCTTTTCGAAATCTGCCACAGGCACGTGTTTCATAAAGTTTCCCATCAGCGTTCACATAGTAAAAACCGCCAATTCCCTTTGTGATTACACCTTGCGTATTCAATCATTCCTTCCATTTAAGAAAATGTAACCGGCACGCCGCTTTTATAAAGCATATCGTCGATATAAATATCCACAGTTGTACTACCGATTTCGCCCGTTAAGTTCAATGTTACGGGGGAAAGCGCCGTTTCAAAAGTGCCCTCCAAAAGCGTTTTTCCATCCCCCGTCACGCGTACATGCGCACTTTCCTTCTCCTTGGGCAATTCAAGTCGTAAAGAATGTATGCCGTTTTTCGCCCCTGTTTCTTCCGCGCCACGACTGATGATAATATGAATTGCAGTTTTAGTCGATATCATAGTGCCGGCACTTACGGACTGCCGCACAACTGTTCCCTTGGGCGCATTGTCAGACGTTTCTTCGACTTCACCGAGCTTTAAATCATGTGCTTTTAAAGTCTGCCTTGCCTCTTCCTCTGTTTGACCCAAAAGGGACGGCACCTCAACTTCCACATCACTTTTCCCTTTGCTGACATATAAAATTACAGTCGAACCCGTCTTAAGTTCATAGCCTGCGGCGGGATTTTGGCGAATGACTGCACCTGCGCGCATTGTGTCGGAATGTTCCTCCGAAATCTGCGGCACAAGCTCTAAAGCCTTCAACTCCCTTTCAGCAACGCGGTAATCCCGATCAGTATAATCATCAAGTTCAATGATTTGTGCACCGCGGCTAACCGTTACACCAATTACATCTCCTGCCTTAATTTTGCTATCTGCCTCTTTGTCCTGTGTGATAATATACCCCTCAGGAATGGTACTGCTGAAAGCGGTACTATGTTCCTCGATGAGCAGATCAGGATACTTTTCACGAGCATCCTTTATAGGCATATTCAGAAGGGAAGGCACGACTATATTTGCATGCTTTCCACTATTCGGAAACATTTTCCCTGCCGCAAAAATCGAGAGAGTAACGATAATAACAACTGCCGTAGCCACTGCTGCCACAACTGCAATCGTATCCTCACGCTTTTTCTTTTTCTTCGTAACCTCTTTTTTATCTTGCTCTTTTTGTATTTCTGAAAGATTCGGCAATTTTTTGGTAGAGAACTTATCGGTATGTGAAACCATTTCTTCGTCACCAAAAATTTTCCTGATGTCCTGTAAAAGAGCAGTAATGGTAGCATATCGTTCTTTTACGTCCTTTGCAAGTGCTTTTAAAATAACCGCTTCAATTTCCTCCGGAATCTGTGCATTTATTTCCATTGGTTTTTTCGGTTCTTCTTCCAGATGCTTCATTGCGACCGCAACCGGTGTATCACTGTCAAACGGAAGCTGCCCTGCAAACATTTCATACATGACAACGCCGAGCGAATATATATCGCTCCTCTCATCCGTAAATCCGCCACGAGCCTGTTCGGGTGATACATAATGCACGGAGCCGATTGCCGAACCACTTCCCGCAACCGTTGTTGCCTTACTGACAGCGCGTGCAAGACCGAAATCTGTCACTTTTAAAACGCCTTCATTTGTAATAATAATATTATGCGGTTTAATATCTCTATGAATGATGCCTTTTGCATGCGCATGTTCAAGTGCAGATGCAATCTGCATGGTAAAATCCACCGCTTCATTAATGGACAAGTTTCCTTTTTTTGTCATGTACTCCTTTAAGGTTATCCCTTCAATACATTCCATGACAATATAATTGAGCTTTCCGTGGCGTCCGACATCATACACGGATACTACATTCGGATGTGAAAGACTTGCTGCCGCTTGCGCCTCGATTGTAAAGCGCTTTAAAAATTCATCGTCCTCCTGAAATTCAGGTCGCAAGATTTTTACGGCAACATAGCGGTTTAACAACCTGCATTTTGCCTTATAGACAATTGCCATACCGCCTGCACCTATATTTTCCAAAAGCTCATACCGATTACTGAGTACAGAACCTACCATTTACATGTCCTCCTTGAGCGTCTTTTTTATCACAATAGCTGTAATGTTATCCCTTCCGCCGTTTTCATTTGCTTTCTCTACCAAATTATCTGCTGCGGTCTGCGGACCATCCCCTGAAATCAGCATATTTTTAATTTCACTTTCCGACAGCATGTTACTAAGCCCATCTGAACACATAAGAATGATATCATCTTGCAATAGCGGCACCGCATAAAAATCACTTTCCACTTGCCTGTTTGTGCCGACCGCACGTGTAATTACATTTTTATTCGGATGCATCTTTGCCTCATTTTCTGTGATTAAGCCATTTTTAAGCATCTCTTCTACCAACGAATGATCCTGCGTCAGAAGTGTTAAAACCCCATCCCGCAAAAGATATACGCGACTATCTCCCACATGAGCTATGTATAGCATATCAAAATCCACCATACATATATCTGCAGTCGTGCCCATATCCGTATACATTTCGTCTGTCTGCGCTCTTTCGTATACGACCTTGTTGGCGTAGGATATGGCACCACACAGAATGCGTTTTGCTTTTTCTTCATCGTAATCCAGTGCACTTTGCAGCCTGATATAGGTTTCCATACTCTCTGCAGCGGTACGACTTGCTATATCTCCGCTTTGGTGGCCACCCATACCGTCACACAAAATGAATAGCGGCGGCACATCCGCAGATGCAATATGAAAATCCTGATTTACTTTTCGTACTTTTCCTACATCCGTTTTTTCGCCAAATACAATCATAAAACTACCTCTCTGCCTTATTTGCCTTTCGTAACTGCCCGCAGGCGGCATTTATATCTGCACCCATTTTCCGACGTACAGTGGCTGCAATCCCTGCTTTTCCCAGTATACGCACAAACATATCCTCAACACTTCGTTCGCTTTTTTGAAATGTACGTTCCTGTATTTTGTTGACAGGAATCAGGTTGACATGAAATCCGCCGCATCCATGCAAAAGTGCAGCAAGCTCCTCCGCCGCCTCCCTGCTGTCATTTACACCCTGTATCAGCGCATACTCAAAAGTAACGCGTCGATGCGTCTTTTCAAAATATGATTTTGCCGCATCTCTTAATGCGCTGACGGATACCGCTTTTGCAATCGGCATCAGTGTTTTTCGAATTGTATCATTGGGTGCGTGCAGGGAAATTGCCAGATTTATCTGTAAATGCAATTCCTCCAGCCTTCTGATTCCGTCTAAAAGCCCGCAAGTTGAAAGCGTTATGTGTCTTGCGCTAATCCCAAGCCCTTTCGGATGTGTCGCATTCTCTATAAACGCAAGCACATTCTCTATGTTATCCAGCGGCTCGCCGCTGCCCATCAGTACCACATGGTTTATACGTTCGCCCAAATCCTTTTCTGCCGAAAGAATCTGCCCTGCCATTTCTCCCGCCGTAAGATTTCGTTCGAGCCCATCCACTGTCGATGCACAAAATGCACATCCCATACGACACCCCGCCTGGGTCGATATGCAAATGGTACGCCCATGCTTATAGGGCATAATAACACTTTCAATGCCTGTGTTATCTGCCATACGAAATAGATATTTAACCGTACCGTCTATTTTCGACGTCAGTTTAATATCCACTCGTGGCAGAGATGTATCAAATTTTTCGCAAAGTTCTGCCTGTAAAGTTTTAGGTATGGTTGTAATTTCCGTTATGTGCTTCCCTTTATAAAGACCACTATACACCTGTTCAGCACGAAATTTAGGCATGTTCTGCAAAATCGACTGCCATTCGGTGATTGTCGGGTCATATATATTCACTACTTTTTCCTCCTAAACTTTGCCATAAAGAAGCCATCCGTGTTTTCCTTATGCGGCATGAGTGTTCGGTACTCGCCCACCTTTTCAAAATCAGTATGCTTTGCTAAAAAGTCATCTGCCATATCCTCATTCTCACGTTTTGATAATGTACAAGTAGAATAAACCATCTCGCCACCTACTTTTACATAACCTGCCGTTTTATCCAAAATCATGGCCTGTGTTTTGCAAAGCGCATCAATGTCCTCTTCTTTTCGTTTCCATTTTATATCCGGCTTCTTTCGGATTACCCCCAGCCCCGAGCAAGGCGCGTCCACCAAAACCTTATCAAACGTTTCTTTCAGGGTTTTATCCTCCACTGTGGCATCCTGCATTTTGACATGAATATTTGTAAGACCAAGGCGTTTTGCATTTTCCATAATCAAATTCACTTTATGCGAATGTAAATCCCATGCCGTTACAGACCCCGTATTTTGCATAAGCTCCGCCATATGCGTTGTTTTGCCGCCCGGCGCGGCACAAGTATCCAAAACTGTCTGATCTGGCTTTGGGTCTAATAAAATACTTGTAAGCTGTGCCCCTATATCTTGTACACTAATCCATCCATTGCGAAACATGTCGGTATCTGCTATATTGGAAGGTTCTTTTATATAAAGACTATTTTCTGTCCCTGTTTCCTCCGCGGTACAATGCTTTTTAATCTCTTCCATTGAAGATTTTAAAACATTGATGCGAACTGCAACCGGTGGCCGTTCATTCCCCGCACGCAAAAGCGCCTCGCACTCGTCCGCACCATACATATCTACCCACATTTTTACAAGCCAATCGGGATAAGAATACAAAACGCCCAATCGCTCCATCTCTTCCGTCGGCAACACAAAACCATTCCGCAGAATCGCCCGAAGAACCGCATTTACAAATTTTGCTGCAGAATATGCTTTTTTCTTTGTAAGTTTTACCGCCTCATCCACAACAGCATGCGCAGGAATACGTTCTAAAAATCGAAGCTGATATATTGCCATGCGTAAGATATTTCGTACTGCAGGCGTCAAATCCTCCGGTGCGCGTGATGCGGCTTTACGGATTTGATAATCGGCAAAACGCATGTTCTGCACTGTTCCGTATGCAATATTTGTAGCAAGCGCTTTATCACGCGGGTCTAACGTTGTTTTGGAAAGTGCGTTCTTTACCGCCAAATCGGCATAAGCCTCATTTTCAGTTATTTCATTTAAAATGGCAAGCGCCAGTTTTCTCGGCATCAGTCTCTCCTTCTGTGATTCCCCGTCAACAGTAATAGTCGTAATAGTTGCAAAATTGCGGAGGCTGCTGCGGCAATATAGGTTAAAGCTGCCGCAGACAAAACCCGCTTTGCGCCCTTGGTTTCCTCATAATCCAAACATCCAAGCTCGTACACAGTTTGTGCGGCACGCGCACTCGCATTGAGTTCAACCGGTAGTGTGATAAGCTGAAATGCAACTACTGCGGCATACATGATAATCCCTATCTTGATGAGTACCGAAAAAGACGAAAGGAAAATCCCAAGCAAAATCAAAGGCATCGCAAGATGCGAGGAAATCTGCACAACAGGTAAAATTGAATTTCGTATTCTAATCGGTGTATAGCCTAAATTATGCTGCAGTGCATGCCCGACCTCATGCGCAGCTATGCCCACAGACGCAACAGATGCAGAATCATACACTGCCGCCGAAAGGCGCACAACGTTTGCCCTCGGGTCATAATGGTCCGTCAAATTTCCTGCAATTCGTTCTACGGCAATTTCATAAAGTCCGTTCTTTTTTAAAATCATTTTGGCAGCATCCGCTCCCGTTATGCCTCTCCGATTTTGTACTTTTTGATATTTTGCATAGGTGCGTTGTACGCGAAATTGCGCGTAAATTGCCAAGATAATAGCAGGCAAAAGTAAAATATACGTTGGGTCATAATAAAAAGGATAATACATCTTTTATTCTCCTAAATTTTATTCTCCTAAAATGGTTTGTTTTTGAATTCTGTTTCCTTGCATGCAAGCCGACGCCGTCATAGCACGCTTACCGGGAAGCTGCATCATTGTAATCTCAATTGCACCGTCCCCCGTTGCGACTACGAGACGGTCCTGACTATCAAGCACCTCGCCCGCCCTGCCATTTCCAATTGTTTTTTCAGCAGACAAAACCTTAACGCGTGCTTCGTTCCAAAAGGTATACGCACCCGGTCTCGGGCTTAAGCCCCGAACTAAATTTACAATGGAATCGGAGGATGCTGTCCAGTCTATCCTTCCTGTGTCTTTTTGCAAAAGCGGTGCATAGCTTGCAAGGTTATCGTCCTGTTTTTGACGAGTTGCCGTACCCTTTTCAATTTTTGCAAGTGATTCAATTGCCGTCTGTACAGCAATGTCTGCAAGTCTGTCATGCAAGGACTCTGCCGTATCAGATGGTAATATATCTGTTTTTTTCTGTAAAATTATATCCCCCGTATCCAGCCCTGCCTCCATATGCATTGCCGTAATACCGGTTTCTTTTTCTCCATTGATCATGCTCCATTGTATCGGTGCGGCACCGCGGTATTTCGGCAGCAGGGATGCATGCATATTTATGCACCCATGTTTCGGATAGGTAAGCACATACTGCGGCAGAAGACGTCCATATGCAACAACAACAATGATATCGGGCTGCATTTCGTCAAGATATGGCTTTATTGCCCCGTCCTTTAACGTTTCTGGCTGAAAAACAGGCAATCCGCGCTGCAAAGCCTCTGCCTTTACCGCAGTCATAACCATCTGCATGCCACGATTTTTAGGCCTGTCGGGTTGCGAAATGACACCGACTACATCATGCCCTGCATCACACAGACCCCCGAGAACAGTTGCAGCAAAATCAGGTGTTCCCATATATACAATTCTCATATTACGCCTCCGCTTCGCGTTCCATCAAATCCTCGGCCATATCCACATATAAAATACCATCCAAATGATCAAGTTCATGGCATACTGCGCGCGCAAAAAAACCTTCTGCCGAAAAAGTATAGGTTTTGCCTTCACGATTTTGTGCACGCACTGTAACGCGCTCGGGCCGAGTCACTGTCCCTTGTAAATTGGGCACACTAAGACAAGCCTCCGGTCCTGTTTGCGTTCCTTCTTTTTTAATAATTTCAGGGTTTATAAGTTCATAAAGCCCTTCACCGACATCAATCACAACGACGCGGCGCAAAACGCCAATTTGCGGTGCGGCAAGCCCGACACCGTCACTTGCGTACATTGTCTCCGCCATATCATCTAAAAGCGTTTTGATTCGTGGCGTAATTTCCTCTACAGTCCTTGAGGTCTTTCTGAGTAACTCATCTTCTTTTGTTCGAATCTTTCTGAGTGACATGTGTTTCTCCTTTTTACATCGAGACGGGATTTACATCCACAATCACCGAAAACTTAGTTTCTGTATCGACCGCCTTTTGTATGCATGCGCAAAGCTCTTTCCCGATTTTACATTTGAGCCAAAAATGCCACCGATACGCATTTTTAATTTTATGAACACCGCAAGGTGCAGCTTTAAAGACATTTGCGGAATCCGGCACTGCATCCCTGACGCATTTTTGAAGACGCATCGCCGCCTCTTTTACGCCTTTTTCCTCGTGCCCGGTTACAATTATATTTATTATATCACAAAACGGTGGATAATTCAAAGCTTTTCTGAGATTTATTTCCTCATCATAAAAGGATAGATAATCCTGCCGCGCTGCATACTGAATGACTGTGCTTTCGGGCGCATATGTCTGTATAATGCAACGCCCCTCTTTTTCACCTCGTCCCGCACGCCCGCAGACCTGTGTCACCAAGTCAAAGGTACGCTCGCAAGCCCTGTAATCGCTAAGATTTAAAATTTGATCTGCATTCAAAACGCCTACAAGTGTTACATTCGGAAAATCCAATCCCTTTGCAATCATCTGCGTTCCTAACAGAATTGGAACATTTTCATCACGAAATCGTCGCAGAAGCTTTTCATGCGCGTCCTTTCTGCCTGTTGTGTCTACATCCATACGGATTAGCGATGTATCAGGAAATATGGTTTCGATGTTTTCCTCAATCTTTTGTGTTCCTGTACCGAAACTACGAATATGCTTACTGCCGCACACAGGGCAAACTGAAAGCATTTTTTGACGGTAACCACAGTAATGACAGTTCAGCGTTTCGCTAAAGCTATGATACGTCAACGAAATACTGCAATGCGGACAATTCACAACCTCCCCGCAGCTTCTGCATGACACAAATGTAGCGTAGCCACGGCGGTTTAAAAACAAAATACTTTGCTCTTTATTTTTTAGATTCTTTTCAATTTCAGAACGAAGCATATGACTGATAGGTGATCGGTTCCCATTTTTCAGTTCTTCTCGCATGTCCACAATATAGGCTTTCGGCAAGGCTGCTTCGTTGTAGCGTGTTTCCATTTCAAAAAGCTGATATATTCCATTCTTTGCATAATAATAACTCACAACCGATGGTGTTGCAGACGCCAAAAGCACCTGTGCACCCTCTGTATTTGCTCTGCAAAATGCAACATCTCTTGCATGATAGCGAACGCCCGTTTCCGATTTATAAGTATCCTCGTGCTCCTCGTCAATCACAATCAGTTTTAAATTTTGACATGGCGCAAAGACCGCACTCCGTGCACCCACCACAACACGTGCATCCCCGCGTGCAATCCGAATCCATTCATCATGACGTTGCCCTACTGAAAGTCCACTGTGTAAAACCGCTGTTAAATCGCCGAAACGACTGATAAATCGGCTAACCATCTGATGCGTCAGTGCAATTTCGGGCACAAGCACAATTGCGCTTCCCCCACGGTCCACAACGGAAGCAATTGCCTCTAAATATACCTCTGTTTTACCGCTGCCCGTAACACCGCGCAAAAGCATCGGTCGAAATGGTTTGGTAAGGCTTTCCAAAATTTGATTAACCACATTTTGTTGGTCAGAATTTAAGGTTTTCTTTTCGTTATTTTCTGTATCTATAAGATGTCCTGGTTTACGCAACACTTCCATAGATTCCGTTTCCAAAATTCCGTTTTTAATCAATGTTCGCACTGTTGCACTGCTGCATGACGCAAACAAACACAGATCGCTTATACTAAGGTACGTACATTCACGCATAATATGCACGGCACGCAATGCCGCGTCGGAAAGTTTTTTCTTTGGTTCAGCAATGAGCCGTACCACCTTGATATGCTGCATAGATACTTTTTCAGATGCAGTATGGGAAATCTCTAAAATCCCTTTCTCTGCCATTTTATTAATTATAGCGCGTGTTTTTTCTCCAATTTGTTCCTTTAAAACATCAAAAGCGCATATCCCGTCACTTTGCGACAAAATATCCGCCACCCTTTTTTCTAAAGCCGTTTCCGTTCCGGTATTATCCAAAAGCCGCACCCATTCCGTCAACGTTTTGGCGGAACCGGGCGGCAAAAAAAGCTTGATAGCCGCGGAAAACGGTGCAAAATATCTATTTTTTATATGATATGCCTCAAGTAATATGTTACGGTCAAACAGCGGCTTTTTATCCAGAACTTCCAAAATATCCTTTAATTCTGCGTTCTCCTCTGTTTTTTCTACTTTAATAATATAGCCGATTTCCTGTCTGTTTCCTGCGCCAAAGGGTACACGAACACGTACGCCCACCACAACTTCTTTACAAAGCGCTTCGGGCACACGATAAGAAAACCCACGATCTACGGGTTTTGCCAAACTATCTATAATGACATTCGCTCGTATCAACGCTTATCACCGACTTTTTTTGAAATCGCATCTAAAATTTTGTCCGCCGCCTCTGTTTTCGGCATAAGAGGTAATGCCTCCACATTACCATCCTTATCTAAAATTGTGATAATGTTTGTATCCGTTCCAAAACCCGCACCCGTCTCAGTCAGACTGTTTGCAACAATAAAATCCAGGTTTTTGTTAAAAAGCTTTTCTCTGGCGCGCTCCAAAAGTGCCTCTGTCTCCATGCAAAATCCAACTAAGATGCGATTCCCCTTTTTCTCGCCAAGCTTTTTCAAAATATCCGTTGTTTTCTCGAGTTCGAGTGTCATATCCATGCCTTTTTTTATTTTTCCCGTGCTGACAGTTTTCGGTCTGTAATCTGCCACTGCCGCCGCCTTGATGATCACATCTGCATTTTCGCCGTAGTTTTCCACCGCTTCACACATTTGTGCGGCGGATGACACTTGTATGAGACGAACACCTAAGGGTGCGGGTATCGACACAGGACCGCTGACAAGCGTTACCGACGCTCCTCGGCGTGCCGCGCACGCAGCAATTGCATATCCCATTTTCCCGCTTGAATGATTTGTGATAAAACGAACGGGATCGATCGCTTCTTTTGTAGGTCCTGCCGTAACAAGCATAGAAACGCCTTTTAAATCCTGCACCGTTACCGCACGGCATATTTCTTCCAAAATGACATCTGTTTCTGCTAAAGCACCCATGCCCTCCGCGCCACAGGCAAGACGGGATGCACGTGGCGGAATGATATGGTATCCCACATTGGATAAAGTTTCAAGATTCCGCTGAACAATCGGATTTTCATACATATAGGTGTTCATCGCGGGTGCCAGAAGTTTCGGGCAATGCATAGCCATGGCAGTTGTAGATAACATATCATCTGAAATGCCACAAGCAATTTTTCCGATTATATTCGCCGTTGCGGGAACAATAGCAAATACGTCTGCTTTATCCGCGAGCGAAACATGCCCGATTTCCCACGCCACAGGTTCGGCAAACATATCTACCGATACCTGGTTTTGCGAAAGTGCACGAAAAGTTTGGGGCGTAATAAAATGACATGCCGATTTCGTCATCACAACATGCACGTCAGCTCCTCTTTTTTTCAATGCGGAAACGAGTTCTGCCGCCTTATATGCCGCAATTCCACCTGTAACACCCAGTACAACCGTCTTATTTTTCATCATACTTTTACCGCCAATTTATTCGTCACTTTCTTGTTCTTGAAGCGCCGGTTCCGAAAAAACGTTATCCAGTGTAGCTTCTTCACCGGGGCGAATTATATCAATCATACCTGCTGCAACTTCGTTCACCGCAACCGTAACCGGTTTATCGGAATCAATTTTCACAAGCGGCGTTACTGAATCCTCTGCAAGGTCTCTTGCGCGTTTTGCAACAGCCGACACAAGTGTATAGCGACTATCCATATTCTCCATCAGTTCGCTGATTCCGGGTTTAATCATCATTGTAATTTCTCCTTTACAAATTCAATATTTCTTGTCACACGATACCCTTCGGCTTCTATAATATAATCAAGCCGTTTTACGGCATTTTCGGGGGTATCATTTATAATCATATAGTCATATTCCTGAACAAAGCCAAGCTCTGTTACTGCGGTTGCAAGGCGCTTTTCTATCACAGCCTCACTCTCCGTATTTCTGCCAACCAACCGACGACGCAGTTCCTCTAAAGAAGGTGGAACAATAAAGACAAACAGAGCCTTAGGATAGCTTGCTTTTATCTGCATAGCACCCTGCACTTCTATTTCTAAAATCACATTTTTGCCTTCCTGCAGCTTGTCCATAACCTGTTTACGCGGTGTTCCGTAGAAATTACCGCAAAATTCAGCCGATTCTAAAAATCCGTTTTTCTCTTTCAGTGCAAGAAACTCTTCCTTCTGCATGAAATAATAGTCCTTACCATCTATTTCACCGGGACGCATTGCACGTGTTGTGGCAGAAACAGAATAAAAAGCATTTTGATTTTTTGCTAAAAAAGTCTTTAAAACTGTACCCTTTCCCGCACCTGAAGGCCCGGAAATTACAACCAAAAGTCCTTCCTTTGTCATTCGTTATCCTCCGCTTTTTCACCCTCCATGTTGCCCAGCCTTCCTGCCGCTGTATCGGGCAGAATTGCAGAAAGTACAACATGACCGCTGTCCATAATCAGTACTGCGCGTGTGCGCCGACCGTACGTTGCATCCACAAGCATACCACGGTCGCGAGCCTCTTGCACGATTCGTTTTATCGGCGCAGATTCAGGACTTACAATCGCAATAATACGCGAGGAAGAAACAACATTACCAAATCCAATATTAAATAGTTTCATAAGAATACCTCATTCTACGTTTTGCACCTGCTCACGCAGTTTTTCAATGGCTGCTTTCATATCAATTACAAGTCTTGCAACCTCTAAATCATTGGATTTTGAACCAATTGTATTGGCCTCGCGGTTCATTTCCTGCATTAAAAAGTCCATTTTTCTGCCAATCGGCTCTTTCGCCTGTAAGAATGTGCGCATTTGCTCAATATGACTTCTAAGGCGGATACATTCCTCATTGATATTGACTTTATCCGCAAAAATTGCGACTTCGTTCAAAAGCCTGTTTTCATCAATAGGAACAGTATCTAAAAGCTCGCGCATTCGCCCCGCCAACCGCTCCGAAAATTCTTTTACAATTTGCGGCGTACGAATTTCAATGTCACCGAGTAATGCCTCTACCTCATCCGTCACCGTCGACAAGTCTCGGAAAAGTTGTTCTCCTTCTACTGTTCGCATCTTTGTGAACGCAGAAACGGCCTTTTCTGTTGCTTCTAATATAGCCGCTAAAACTGCTTCTGCATCCTCCTCGGGGCGTTGTAATTTAAAGATCTCCGGAAAACGGGTCAGCGACGATAGTGTAATGGTATCCTGCAAAGAAAATCCTTTGGATATGGTTTGGAGTGCACGATAATATCCTTCTGCAATTTCCATATTTACGGATACCTCGCCCACATCACCGCTTAGCCCTTCCACACTTACATATACATCTACCTTGCCGCGTGCAATATGACGCGCAAGCGTCTTTCGAATTGCATCCTCGGCAAAACTCATGCTGCGCGGCACCTTTATGTTCATGTCGGAATACCGATGGTTGACGCTTCGGATTTCCACAGTAAATTTTTTATCGCAGCCAACACATTCACCGCTGCCGTATCCTGTCATGCTTTTAATCATGGGTCTACCTCACAACCATATTGACAAGTTTTCCGGGCACTGCAATTATCTTGACAATCTGCTTTCCTTCTAAAATTGCTTTACCCACATCGCTTTCCATTGCCACCGCCGAAAGCGCATCGCGGTCAAGCCCTGCCTCCACTGTCAGTTTGCCGCGGATTTTACCGTTTTCCTGTATAACAACTTCTACGGTATCATCTACGGTTTTTGCCTCATCATACTGCGGCCACTCTGCATTATGCAGATATCCGCCAAAGTCTGCCACCTGCCACATTTCTTCCGTAAGATGCGGAGCAAACGGATTCAGCAAAATCAGGAAAGTGCGCATTTCCGCACGATTGATGCTTCCGATTTTGTAAATCTCGTTAATGAGAGACATAAGCGTAGCAATTGCCGTATTAAACTTCATTTTTTCAATGTCATCGGTTACCTTTTTAATAGCCTTGTGCATTGCGCCCTCAAGCGTCTGAGAGTAGGCATCTCCTGATTTTAAAAGCGGCATCAAATTCCATACGCGTTCTAAGAATTTATGGCAACCCTTAACACCGTTTGTGCTCCACGGCGTCGTTTGGTCAAATGCACCGATAAACATTTCGTACGTACGGAATGTGTCTGCACCAAAGTCATTTACCATATCATCGGGATTTACCACGTTTCCGCGGGATTTCGACATTTTTTCGCCATT
>JAZNUV010000019.1:0-22981 GCA_045592445.1 Clostridia bacterium
CGCTTTCAAAACGACGGATAAAATGGCGGTAGCGCACAAGACGGCCGTTTTTAACCTCCATTTCCACTGCATGCTGCATAGCGGGGTGGAACGCATTTTGCACGGCGGTGATAACGGGCGTGCCCGCATGGTAGTAATCCATGTTGAATGTATAGCTGCCGCCGCCTTCATCCAAAAGGTCACCCGAAACGAGTGCATCAAAGGGCATGTCGGGCACAAGCGCACGCCAGACATTTTCGGCAAGACGTACCGCGCCGTTTAGGGAATCATAAAGGGAGGGGACGCCGTCACGCGCAGGCAGGAGGTTTACACCCTTTTCCTCATTTAGGGCATAGTATTCCACTACCCCGTCGGGATAAATGTTAACAGAGCCGTAATTTTCAACAAAATGCACCGTTTTGTCCGTACCGACGTAACGATTGGGTGTTCGCGCGGTATATTGAAAGACGGACAAAAGTGCCTCCATATCCATGTCCGCATCCACAGGGTTTGTTGCCGTGATGGCAACGCCTTCTGTTGCATCTGGCGAAATCAAAAGCTGGGGCGAGCAGACAACCTTTTGCTCCACCGCATCCCCGATGCCCGCACTGCCGCCATGGAGATTGAGTTCAAAGGCATACGAATAGTTTGTATTTTCCGTCATTGCAGCAATTTTTTCGTAAAGCGACGCCTTGCCGCCGTAGCGGATATAGCATTTTATAATGCGGCCCGTGGTATATTCGCGCACGTACAAAAGCATATCCTCACCCGTTTCCCCAACGGGGGCGACGATAAATTCGCGCACGGAATCCGTTTTTGTGGCAAGCCACGTGTCAGCAATCCCCGTCACCTTTGCAAAAAGGGCGGGGGAGAAGGCGGAGTTATATTCTGCGTATATGGAGCGCGTATCTAAAATTTCGTCATTTCGCAAAACATCATACCATTCTTCGGTATCGACCTCGGTAACCATCAAAACAGCGTCCTCATTTGACAACACTTCGTTGAAAAACGCTTTAACCTCTTCATAAAACGGGGCATATGAAACATCGCTGACATAGTATACGGCGCGGTTGCCTCCGTTTGTGACCACGAGCTTTTTGGGCTTGGCAAGGCTTTCCATGGGGCTTATATAGGGCTGCTCCTTTTTCAAAATGCGTGAAAAAAAAGCGCGGTCTGACAAAGATACGAAAAAATCGTACCCATGCGGCCAAAAGCCGCTGCCAAACCACACATTCAAAGTCAAGATAATCGTACATGCAATTAAAATGAGTAATATGCTTGTTTTAAGCTTTTCTTTTCTCATAAAAACCCCTGTACATCGTTATTTTTACTGTGCCCCATTACCAGCCGCCAAATATGGAACGGAAATTTGCGGCGAAACCGCGAATGCTATCCAAAAGACTTTGGTCTAAAAGCGTAATATCAAGCCTTACATGCTGATATACACCCGGTGCACTTTCTGCGCGAAGAAGCAGATAGTTTGTTTCGCGCGCAAGGTCTACCGTCTGCAAATACATGCCGCTTGCGCTGACCGTTTTGGTAAACGGTGTGCCGTAAGCGTCTTTTTTCAGATAAAACTGCCCGTCCGCAGGATTATAGCTATAAAGGGATACCGTAGCCCCATTTACGCACACAGCGGAAAGCGTATAATTTTGCTTTGTGGTGGAGGAAACAGAGGTTTCCGGTTTCTTCACCGTCATAAGCCCTGAAACGGTGCCGCCGTCATAAGCGCTGATAACCTCGGGCGCGGCAAAACACCCCACGGAAACAGAGAATATTAACATGGCAAGAACTGCGCATACTGCCAATTTTTTCATAACAGACAAACCCTTCTTATAAATTAAAACCGATATCTTCCACGGTTGGTATTTATATTATACACCCTATTTATTACAGCCGTGTTACATCGTATTAACTTTTGGATAACATTATGAAAAACCACTTTAAAACACCATTTCTTCTAAAACTTTTTTTGTAAAAGGCGGCAATATTTATTTTTTTCTCAACTTTTTCAATATGTTTTTTCGGAAAGAACGAATTTTTATAAAAACAGACTCTATATCTTGACAAACAGGGGGTGCATGCTGTAAAATAGTAGAATATAGGTATAAAAGGGGGATTTTTTATGCACGCGACGACCATTCCTGACGGCTACAAATCCAAACTGGGTGTATTTGACACGCAAATGGCAATCGGTATGATTAAAGAATTATTTCCGAAGGCACTTTCCGAGGCCTTGAATTTACGCCGTGTTTCTGCACCGATTTTTGTTGCGCCCGAAAGCGGTCTTAATGACGATTTAAACGGCGTGGAGCGCCCTGTAAAGTTTGATATTCCCGCCGCCGCACGCGACGGCGTAATTGTGCATTCCCTTGCCAAATGGAAACGCATGGCACTTTATCGTTATGACTTCCACGCAGGGAAGGGCCTTTATACAGATATGAACGCCATTCGTCGAGACGAAATCCCCTCTAACATTCATTCGATATATGTGGACCAATGGGACTGGGAAAAGGTAATCTTAAGAGAAAACCGCAATGTGGATTATTTAAAAGAAACCGTGCGCGGCATTGTCGGCGCAATCGGTACTGTGTCGGCGGCACTTCGGGAAAAATACCCCGCGCTGACCTACATACCTGAAACGAACGTTACCTTTATAACGGCGCAGGAACTTGAGGATATGTATCCCGATAAGACGGCGAAGGAACGTGAAAATCTGATTACTGCGCAATATAAAACTGTTTTTATTATCGGCATCGGCGACAATTTAAAAAGCGGCAAGCCGCATGACGGACGTGCCCCCGACTATGACGATTGGCATTTAAACGGTGACCTGCTTGTTTGGAACGCGCTACTTGGGCAGGCACTTGAGCTTTCTTCAATGGGCATTCGCGTGGATAGCGAAACGCTCGCCCTCCAGCTTCAAAAAGCGGGCGTGGAGGAAAGGCGTACTCTGCCGTTTCACAAATTATTACTTGAGGACAAACTGCCGCTTACCATTGGCGGCGGAATCGGGCAATCCCGCCTTTCAATGGTGCTTTTGGAAAAAGCACATGTCGGCGAGGTGCAGGTATCTCTGTGGGACAAGAAAACAATTGAAACCTGCGAGGCAGCGGGTGTACTTCTTTTATAATGGTTCATGAAACAGCGTTTTTCTCTGTTTCATGGTAATGTGGAAAGGACGAATGCATATGACAAATATACCGGAATTATTTGGAAGCATGGTATTTAGCGACCGTGTCATGCAAAGCCGCCTCCCGCGGGAGACGTATAAAGCAGTTATGCGTACGGTCGAGGAGGGGAAACGGCTTGATGCGAGCGTGGCGCACATCGTTGCAAATGCCATGAAGGATTGGGCAGTCGAGAAGGGCGCGACTCATTTTACGCACTGGTTTCAGCCCATGACAGGGATTGCCGCCGAAAAGCACGACAGCTTTATCACCCCTTGCGGACCTGACGGCGTAATTATGGAGTTTTCAGGCAAGGAGCTGATGCGCGGCGAAACGGACGCTTCAAGTTTTCCGTCAGGCGGGCTTCGCACCACGTTCGAGGCACGCGGCTACACGGCGTGGGACCCGACCTCTTACGCATTCATCAAAGATAACACCCTTTGTATTCCGACGGCGTTTTATGCTTACAGCGGCGAATGCCTGGATAAAAAAACCCCGCTTTTGCGAAGTATGGAAGCATTAAATCGCGAGGCAAAGCGGATTCTGCGCCTTTTCGGCGATACGGAAACGGCCCGCGTTACGCCAACTGTCGGCGCGGAGCAGGAATATTTTTTAATTGATAAAAAGCTCTTTGAAAAACGGCGCGACCTGGTCTTTACGGGGCGCACGCTCTTCGGCGCAAAACCCCCCAAAGGCCAGGAAATGGATGACCATTACTTTGGCACGATCAAACCGCGCGTGATGGCATTTATGAAGGAGCTTGACCGTGAGCTTTGGAAGGTTGGCGTTTTGGCAAAAACGGAGCATAACGAAGCGGCACCCGCCCAGCACGAGCTTGCGCCTGTATTTGCTTCTGTTAACACCGCGGCGGACCACAATCAGCTCACGATGGAAATGATGAAAAAGGTAGCGGAAAAGCATGGTCTTGTTTGCCTTCTGCACGAAAAGCCGTTTGCAGGCGTTAACGGCAGCGGCAAGCATAATAACTGGTCTTTGTCAACGTCGGACGGCAAAAATCTCTTAGACCCGGGTGCATCCCCGCATGAGAACATGCAATTTCTCCTCTTTTTGGTCGCGGTAATCCGCGCGGTGGATGTGTACCAGGATTTACTGCGTGTATCCGTTGCAACGGCAGGGAATGACCACCGCCTCGGCGCAAACGAGGCACCGCCCGCAATTTTGTCCGTCTTTTTGGGTGACGAGCTGACTGCCATTTTAGACGCAATGGAAAGCGGCTCTGCCTACGATGAGAAGGAGCAGTCTTTTATGGGCGTCGGCGTTAAAGTTTTGCCGCGCCTTGCCAAGGATACCACGGACAGAAACCGCACCTCGCCGATGGCGTTTACAGGCAATAAGTTTGAATTTCGTATGGTCGGCTCCTCTCTGTCCATTGCTGAGCCGAATATCGTTTTAAATACCATTGTGGCGGAATCACTTGCGCAGTTTGCGGACCAATTGGAAAATGCAAGTGATTTCGACAAAGCCGTAAAAGCGCTGATACGCGAGACGTATGCCGCACACAAACGCATCGTTTTCAGCGGTGACAATTATGCGGCAGAGTGGGAATCAGAAGCGGAAAAAAGAGGGCTTTTGAATCTGCGGACGACACCTGAGGCGCTGCCCTATTTTGTCGACGACAAAAATATTCGCCTCTTTGCCCGACATAATATTTTTACGGAGTGTGAAATGCGCTCCCGCTATGAAATTCTGATTGCAGAGTACAGTAAAATTCTGCATATCGAGGCGGCAACTATGCTGCAAATCGCAAGCCGCGATATATTGCCTGCCATGAGCGGGTATGCCCGCGAGATGGCGGAAAATGCGGAAATTCGGCAGCGCGTGACAGGGCAGGGCGATTTCCCCGCACGGTCTCATCTTGAAAAGCTTTATGCCGCAATTGACGCGCTCTACACAAAAACGGAGGCCCTCGGTACGCTGCTTTCGAAAGCGGAAACGTATACCGATAGTCTGGCAAAGGCAAACTTTTATAAGGATAACATTTGCGGTGCAATGGAGGCGGTACGCCATGCGGCAGATGCAGGCGAACAGCTTACCGCATCCCACCTATGGCCGATGCCGACGTATGACGAGCTTTTGTTTTAAATCAAGGATAACAGACACGGAAAACACAGTTATATTTTTTCGATATACAGAATGAAAAAAATCATTCCCTGCAAAATGTGGGTATGATGGATTTTCTTTCAGGAGAACAAGTTGAGGCCCTCGCGAATTTGCGAGGGCCTTTATACCGCATAAAACAATATTTCTTCTTGTCTTTCTCTATTCTTTCCCTTATTTGCCCAGGCAGAATTTTTCAAAAATCCGACTGATAACCTCCTCGGAAACGGTGAGTCCGATGATTTCACCCAAGGCAGCAGCGGCATTTTCCAAATCTACCGCCGTCAAATCAGGCGGAAATCCGTTCTCGATTGTTTTGCGAGCAAAGTCAACGGATTCTTTCGCTTTTACGGCACCATCCCGCTGACGCGTGTTGGTAATCAATGCCATGTCTGTGCTCCGCAACGCATCACCCATCAAAAAGGATGATTCCAAAAGCTTAATGATTTCTTTTTCAAGCGCAGGCAGACCTTCCCCCGTCAGTGCGGAAACTGCGACCGTGGGTGCATGAAAATCGCCGTCATAGCTTGCAATATCTGTTTTATTGAGGACAATAATATGCGGTTTTTCGGCGGCAAGCTCCAAAATTTCCCGATCCGCATCGGCAACGCGTGCAGCATCCAGCACAACCAAACAAAAATCTGCCGTTTCCACATAGGATTTTGCAAGCGAAATGCCGAGGCGTTCCGCCTCGTCCGTGCCTTCTCTGAGGCCCGCGGTGTCACCGAGTGTGACCGCCATGCCGCCTATCTGCACTGTCGCTTCCACAATATCCCGCGTTGTGCCCGCCGCGGGGGTGACAATGGCGCGGTACGTGCCCGTCATCGCATTTAAAAGCGATGATTTCCCCGTATTCGGGCGGCCGACAATGGCGCAACGCACGCCGTCATGCAACAGAATGCCGCCGCGCGCTGACGCGACAAGACGCCCTAAATCCTCGGAAATGGCAGTCAATTCCCTCGAAAAATTGTCCCCCTCCAAATAATCAATATCCTCCTCGGGGTAATCTGCCGCAACGTTAAGCCGTGCCGTTAGGTCTACAATCGCATCACGAATGGCATTGATTTTTTCAGAAAGCTTGCCCGAAAGCTGATTGACGGCAGCCGTCAATGCGCGGTCTGCCGTGCCGTGAATAAGGTCACCCACGGCTTCCGCGCGCGCCAAATCCAGTTTGCCGTTTAAAAAAGCGCGGCGCGTAAACTCCCCGGGCAGTGCCAGGCGTGCACCGCAGTCAAGCACTGCCTGCAAAACCGACTCCGCAAGCAGCATGCCGCCATGGATATGCAATTCGGCGACGTCCTCCCCTGTAAACGAGTGAGGCGCACGCATCATCACGCACATGCCCTTGTCTAAAATCTTTTCCCCGTCCATGACGCTGCCATATTGCATCAGATAAGGCGTGGCCAAAGAAGGGGGTGTTTTGGCACGAAAGACTGCGTCTGCAATACGTGCCGCGTCTTGTCCGCTGATTCGAATAACTGCGACACCGCCTGTGCCGCGCGGGGTGGCGATTGCCGCGATGGTATCGTATAGCATAATACTTCTCCACTTAAAATAATTGATAGGTTTTTGATGTGGCGCATGAATAAAAAGGAAAAACACGTCCGACGCTGTACGTTTGTACTGCGAGAGGCGTGTTTTGCTTTTAACAAAAAATAATTTATATAATACTAAATTCTGTATGGCTAAACGAAAAACCTCATCTATCCTTTATAAAATTATTTTTTGCAGTCTGTGCCAATTTAAAACGCTTTTTATTTTTTGCCCTTGTAGGCAATTACGACCTTGCGGTTGGGTTCTTCACCCGTACTATAAGTAGAAACCATGGGGTCATCTTGCAGTGTTGCGTGAATTACGCGGCGTTCATAAGGGGACATTGCCTCAAGCGTTACGTTTCTTCTGTATCGTACCGCGTTGCCCGCAAGCTTTTTGGCAAGGCGTACAAGCGTATCCTCGCGCCGTTTTTTGTAGTTTTCGGTATCTAAAATTACGCGATAATATTCTTCCGTTTTGCGATTAACGGCAAGGCTTGTTAAATACTGCAACGCCGCAAGCGTTTCCCCGCGACGCCCGATTAAAATACCCATATCCTCGCCCATAATGTCAATTTCCATCACATTTTCTTCCATTTTAAGCGAAATATCCGCCGAAAGCTCCATTGATTCTAAAATGTGAGTTAAAAAGGATGTGGCAATTTCGTCAGGTGCAATTTCCTTGACTGTAACGCGCACGCTGGCATCTTTCCCGCCGAGGCCCAAAAAGCCCTTTCCGCCTTCATCCAACACTTCTACCGTGACCATATCTTCGGAAACGCCGAGCTCGGAAAGTGCCATTTCGATGGCTTCCTCAACGCTTTTTGCGTTTTTTATTATGCTTGTCATGGTAAGAACCTCCCTCTTCTTCTACCTCAATTTTCAAAATTCTTGTAAGAAATGCCTGTTGCACGATCTGTGTTACGGTACTGATAAACCAATAAAGCGATGCGGAAGCAGGCAGTGTAAATGTGAAAAACAGCGTCATCAGGGGCATCATCGTTGTCATAGACTTGCTCATCTGCTGCGCGGGATTCTCCTGTTGATTTGGCGCGGTGGTTTGCGCAGTCCCTGATGTTTTCTGTGTTAAAACGCCCGAAAAATAGGTTGCTAAAGTTGCGAGAATGGGCAGCACCCAGGTTAAAAGCTGCTGCAGCGTCGGCATAAACGAGAAGGCAGGTTTCTCTGCTAAATTCCACCACCTTAAGAACTGAAAGTTCATGCCTGCATTTTGCGCGGCGGCGATTTGTTCCGTAAGGTCACGCCCTAAGCCCTCAATACCCATCACATAGGTACCCGGGCGGTATACAATCTGTACCATAACAAGCAGAATCACAAGCTGAAAAATCATGGGCAGGCAACCGCCGAAGGGGCTTACGTTATATTTCTTATAAAGCTCCATTGTTTCACGCCCGAGCTTGTCCTTATCGTTTGCATATTTTCTTTGCAGTTCATTCAGTTTTGGCTGCAATTTTTGCATATGCATCATACTGCGTTGCTGCTTGATGCCGAGGGGGAGAATTAACAGCTTCACGAAAATCGTGAAAATAATAAGTGCAACACCAAAGTTCTGCCCGAAATTATAATAAATGAATCGGATAACAGTTCCGAACAGTGAATAGAGCCAATTTAACATGTATTACTTCCTTTCAAAACGAAAAGCTACCGGAGCGGATCATACCCGCCCGGATGAAATGGATGACAGCGCAGAATACGCTTTAGTGCTTTTACAGACCCGCGCCATGCGCCGTATTTTTCAATAGCGGCAAGGGCATACTGCGAGCAGGTCGGATAAAATCGACAAACCGGCTTTTTTAAAGGGGAAATATACCGCCTGTAAAGCCGGATACAATAAATCAGGATAAATTTCACAGAAAAAGACCACACTTTTCTAAAAGCCTCCGCAGTGTGGCGGCAGTTTGATGAAAATCCGCTTCCGCCATACGGGTACGGGCAACAATTACAATATCATATCCGTCCAAAAGCTCCGCTTCCATCAAACGATAATTTTCTCGGATAAGCCGACGGACACGGTTTCGCATTACGGCATTGCCGACTTTTTTGCTGACGGTAATACCCAGACGGTTCAAGCCGTATCTGTTTTTTCTAAAGTACACGACCAAAAGGCCGGAAGCCTTTGAACCGCCTTTGTAATACAAACTCCGAAATTCATGATTTTGTGTGATAGATACCGTCTTTTTCATACGCTTATGCAGAAAGTACCTTTCTGCCTCTTGCTCTTCTTCTTGCCAGCACCTTGCGGCCGTTTGCCGTGCGCATTCTCTTTCTGAAACCGTGTTCTTTCTTTCTGTGCAGCTTGGAAGGCTGATATGTTCTGAGCATGACTACACCTCCTTTTAAACCTTTACCAAAAAATGCAAATTCGTCTATCTGTAAAAGGCGACAAGCCCCTATCATTACAGATACTGTATTATTATATCGGAAAAAAAACGGCTTGTCAAGTTTTTTTCCAATATTTTTCGCTCAGCGGATACTTTGCATGCAGAAAGACATAAACAAAGCAAAAATCGTGATATAGTTTATACTTTTTCCGTAAATAGTTGTTGACTGGGCATAAAAATTATTCTATAATAGAACAGAAGAGAGGTGAATTCAATGGCATCCGATGTGTCGTGGAACGATTTTCTGATTCAAAACGATGGGAAAATGATTATGAAAATATCACGGCATACCATGATGCCCCAGACAGAGACAGCGGTGTCCGGTCATGACATGTTGGAGTTTTGTTGGTTTTTGCGCGGAGAAGCCGTCTGCGTGATTGACAATGAAGCATATCCTGTCGCGTCTGATGATATTACCCTCACCTATAGCGGGGAACCGCACTGCATCCAAAGTAAAACGGAGCCGGTTGAATTCGTCGTGTTATGGTGCAACAGCAAGGAAATTCTGCGGAATACGGCTATTTCAGAAGCGTTTTTCGGTGCCCTTAAAAAAGGCCGCGAAAATAAAATTCATACGCTTGACAAGAACGCGGCGCAGTTTGGCGTTTTGCGCGACACACTTGCCGCAATTTTGGCGGAAGCAGAAACGCGCGAGAACGGATGTATGGCAATGGCACTTGCACAAATGCAGCAATTTGTTATCCTGCTTATGCGAATGCTTGCCGATAAAACTGAAGAACCGCACTGTCGGTTCGCAGAAAAGGCGCGGCTTGTCGATAAAACGGTTTATTATATCCTTGACCATATTGCGGAAGAATTTACGCTGGAAAAGCTTGCATCTATTGCTTGTTTGAGTCCCAATTACTACGGAGCATTATTCAAGAAAATAAAAGGCATAACGCCCTGGGAATTTATTTTGAAAAAAAGGACAGAACTTGCGTGCGACCTTTTAATCAGCAGTGAAAAAAGTGTTTTGGAGATTGCAGGAGAATGTGGGTTTAACACAATTGCCAATTTCAACAAAGCATTTAAAAAATATACCGGCATAACGCCGAGCGCGTACAAAAAAAGAGTAGGTGCAGAAAAAAAGGAGGAGTAAAAAATGGCAAAAATTAATGTTGCAGTCATTGGTGTGGGCAGTTTCGGTGCAAAGCACGCGGCAACACTTCACGCAAATGACAGAGTAAACCTTGTTGCAGTATGCGACGCGGACGCGGAGGCAGCAAAAAAATGTGGAGAGGATTGCAAGGTTCCCTATTTTACAGATTACAATGAGGTTTTGAAAAATAGTGAAATCGAAGCAGTTTGTGTTGTAACACCCGACTTTTTGCATCGCGATATCGTAGTGGCGGCACTCGAGGCGGGCAAGCATGTTTTGTGTGAAAAACCGCTTGCACTCAATTTGGAAGATTGTAAGGTAATGATTGCTGCGGCGAAAAAGACGGATAAAGTCTTTATGGTCGGTCAGATTTGCAGATACACACCTTCCTTCAAGGCAGTAAAAGAAATTATTGACAGAGGCGAAATCGGCGAGCTTTTCTTTATTGAATCTGAATACGCACACGATTACTCGCATATGCCGAAGGATTCCTGGCGTTTGCACCCCGACAGACACGGCCTTATCGGCGGCGGCTGCCATGCAGTTGACCTCATTCGCTGGCTCGCGGGTGACCCCGAGGAAGTATTTGGCTACGGCAATCAAAAAGTGTTGACCGATTGGCCGACAAATGACTGCACGGTCGGCATTATGAAGTTTAAAGACGGCGTCGTCGGCAAAGTATTCTGCTCGACAGGCTGTAAGCGCGGCTACACCATGCGCACTGTCATTTATGGAACAAAGGGTACAATCATCGTGGATAACACATCGCCTTTCTACACGGTTTACAAAGCAGGCGAGGGTGAAGATGAGATGATGTACGGTCTCCATCGCTATGGCATTGGCATTCAGGTTCCTGTTGTTGTCAATAACCATAACATTGCTCACGAGCATAACGATTTTCTGGATTGCATCGAATCCGGCGGTCAGAGCAAGATTAACGGCATTGAAGGTGCTTCCACTGTATCGGTTTGCACGGCGATTGTAAAGGCATGCGAAACCGGAATGCCGCAAAAGGTTGACTATAACTTCTAATTCTTAAAAATACATAAGGGACTGTTTAAAAATGCGTAGACCACACAAACGCTATTTTTAACATATTTTAGAACCTTAAGAAAATCAAAGATATAAAATATGATGTAAAATTTGAAAAATTCAGATTTTACCCTGTATTTTAGCGTTTGTGCTACGAACAAACTTCGCCTCTCGACGTACCTGTGTACGCCTTCGGGTTCCCACGGCAAGGCCTAACGCCTTGCCGTGGCTCAGTTTATCCGTTCTACAACATTTTTATTCCATTCCCCAAAAGAGGCTGTTTAAAAACTGAAGTTTTTAAACTGCCTCTTTTTTTCTTATAAATCATGCATTATTCCAATTTTTCAAGCTTTGCATACGTAGCCAAAAGCGTTTTCTTTCCTTCGGTAAGGAAGTTAATTTCAAGCTTTGTGTCATTGCCGACGGCAACGGCAGATACAATTGTGCCCTCGCCAAATTTGCGGTGACGAACGCGGTCCCCCACGGACAGTGTGCACACATTCTTGCTCGGCGCCGCATAAGAGGCGGTAATGGTCGTTCCGAATGAGGGTGCCGCCTTTCGCACTGTGGGTATTTGAATCGGTGTGAGGGGCGGTGCCATATTTGCCCCTTCTGAAACATACAAGGTTTCAGGCACGTCCTGCATAAAGCGGGACACGCGATTGCGCGTAGTGGAGCCCATGAGCGTGCGGCAACCCGCGTGCGTAATATAAAGCTTTTCTTTAGCACGCGTGACAGCAACATAGCAAAGCCGCCGTTCTTCTTCAATTTCGCTTTTTTCAAAGGCGGCGCGGAAGGACGGGAAAACGCCTTCTTCAAACCCGCACAAAATGACAACGGGGAACTCAAGCCCTTTTGCGGTGTGAATGGTCATGAGCGTGACGGCGTCCATATCCTCGTCGTAATCATCCACATCAGAGATGAGCGCCAAATTATCAAGAAAGTCAGTAAGGGAAGAATTTTCCGTTTCCTTTTCATATTTCATGCCGACGGACACAAATTCCTGCAGATTTTCAATCCGCACGGCATCCTCGGGATTTGCGGGATTAAACTGTGCCAGATACCCGCTTTTATCATAAATTTCTTTTATGAGTGCAGACATGGAAAGGTCCGAAAGGGATGCGCGTATTGCCTCTATTATTTGATAAAACGCATGCATTTTCTGCCACGAACTGCCGACCGACGGAGCAAATCGCTCGTCGGAAATGACTGCGTAAAGGCTTACGGATGCCTCCTCTGCCGCCGCCGTCGCTTTCGCGAGCGAGGTCGCGCCGATGCCGCGCTTTGGTTCGTTTATAATGCGGGCGAGGCTGATATCGTCATCGGGATTATGCACAACTCTAAGATAGGCGATAGAATCCTTAATTTCCTTTGCGTCATAAAAACGATGCCCCTTTATAATGCGATAGGGAACGGCGTTTAATAAAAGCTGTTCTTCAATCGGGCGGGACTGCACGTTCATGCGGTAGAGGATTGCCATGTCGGAAAACGGAATGTTTTCCTGCCGATGCAGGCGCAAAAGCTCAGTGGCAATATAACTTGCCTCGTCATACTCGGTGCTTGCAAGGTACTTGACAATTTTTGTTCCCGCGCCGTTATCCGTCCAAAGCCGTTTGCCAAGGCGCTCGGCGTTATGCACAATGATTGCGTTTGCCGCGTCGAGTATCGTCTGTGTGGAGCGATAGTTTTGTTCAAGGCGAATGACCTTTGCATCCGGGAAGGTTTGCTCAAACTGTAAAATGTTCTGAATATCTGCACCGCGGAATTTGTAGATACTCTGGTCCTCGTCACCCACCACGCACAAATTGCGATGTTTTTCCGCCAAAAGGCTGACAAGGCGGTACTGCACGTTATTGGTGTCCTGATACTCGTCCACATGAATGTAGCGGAATTGATTCCGATAGCGTTCTAAAACATCGGGAGCTTCCTCAAAAAGCTGCACTGTAAGACCTAACAGGTCGTCAAAATCCACAGCGTTATACTGCCTGAGTTGTTTTTGATACCGTGTGTATACGTTACAAAAGCCTTCCATGCGGTAATTGCCTTTATGCAGTGCGGAAAAGTCCTCGGGCGACTGCATGGCGTTTTTTGCCGCAGAAATGTGTTGGAGGCACGCCGAAACCGAATAGGTTTTATCGTCCAGATTTAAAGTCTTTACACATTCGCGGATGAGTGCTTTTTGTTCTGCGGTATCGTAAATTGTAAAATCAGTACGATAGCCAAGCCTCTCAATATCCCGCCGCAAAATCCGAACGCATGCGGAATGGAAGGTGCGCGCCCAAATATAGGCGGCATGCCCGCCAACAAGCGACTCGAGCCGTGTTTTCATCTCGGCGGCGGCTTTGTTGGTAAACGTGATCGCAAGAATATTTTCGGGCGGGACGTTTTTCTCGGCAATGAGATAGGCGATTCTGTAGGTTAAAACGCGTGTTTTACCGCTGCCCGCACCCGCAAGCACCAACAAGGGGCCCTCCGTGGTGGTAACGGCTTCGCGCTGAACACTGTTTAATTGTGATAAAAGCTTTTGCATGTTGAATTCCTCTCTTTTCTTTTGATGCAACAAAACCCGCATAGATATATATATCCGTGTATCTGCACGCCGAACGCCATACAGATGCACGGATATATATGCTGCCATGATGCCCGCATACGGGCATCATGGCGCTTATATTTTATGTTTTACGCGTTTTTCTTCTGAATGGTGTCAAGTGCCTTCTGTGCAATATTTTCAGCCGTAAGACCAAACTTCTCAAGAAGTGCTGCGGGCTTACCGCTCTTACCGAAGGTATCCATCATGCCGACACGCGTCATGGGAACGGGCATATTTTCTGCCAATACTTCC
Source organism: Clostridia bacterium (assembly GCA_045592445.1). GTDB lineage: Bacteria > Bacillota > Clostridia > UMGS1883 > UMGS1540 > JAQXGO01. The sequence goes on from JAZNUV010000019.1 coordinate 14,175, forward strand.
GCAACGGCGCCGCCGAGACCGCCGATAATGCTATGTTCTTCCGCCGTTACAACTGCGCCTGTTTTCTTCGCGCTCTTTGCGAGAAGCTCTGCGTCGATCGGCTTTATGGTATGAATGTCAATAATCTCTGCAGAAATTCCCTTTGCAGCAAGGATTTTACCTGCTTCGATGGCTTCCTGCACCATAAGACCGGTTGCAACAATGGTAACGTCCTTTCCTTCGGAAAGCACAATGCCTTTTCCGAGCTCGAACTTATATGTTGCCGCATCATAAATGTGCGGAACAGACAGACGGCCGAAGCGGAGGTAGAAAGGACCATCATTTTCGAGTGCTGCCTTTACAGCTGCGCGGGATTCCGTTGCATCGGCAGGGCTTATAATCGTCATGCCGGGCAGTGTGCGCATAATCGCCATATCTGCAACAGACTGATGAGTAGGCCCGTCCTCACCGACGGAGATGCCTGCATGCGTTGCACCAATTTTAACATTTAAGTGCGGATATGCAATGGAGTTTCTGATTTGTTCAAAAGCTCTGCCCGATGCAAACACCGCAAAGGAGCTTGCGAAAACAGTTTTGCCTGCTGCGGCAAGACCTGCTGCCGTTGTCATCATATTTGCTTCTGCAATACCCATATTGAAAAAGCGTTCGGGGAATATCTTTTTAAAGCTATCTGTTTTGGTGGACTTGGAAAGGTCAGCATCCAAAACTACAAAATCATATTGTGCGCCGAATTCGGCAAGCGCCTCACCGTACGCTTCTCTTGTTGCTTTTTTCTCACTCATTCGAATTACCCTCCAATTCCTTCATCGCTAATGCGTATTCTTCATCATTCGGTGCCTTACCGTGCCAGCCTGCCTGATTTTCCATAAAGGAAACGCCCTTGCCCTTGATGCTCTTTGCCAAAATCATTGTCGGCTGTCCTTTTGTGGCTTTTGCTTCATTTACAGCATTTTCCAATGCGGTAAAGTCATGCGCGTCAACCTGGATAACGTGCCATCCAAACGCCTCAAACTTCTTATCAATGGGGGTTGGATTCATAACCTTGGTGATATCACCATCAATCTGCAGTCCGTTAAAGTCAACGATTGCAGTCAGATTATCGAGCTTATAGTGGGCGGCAAACATAGCGGCCTCCCAAACCTGGCCTTCCTGCAATTCGCCGTCACCCAAAACGGTGTATACGCGGTAATCCTTTTTGTCAATTTTCGCGGCGAGCGCCATGCCGTTTGCGGCACAAATGCCCTGCCCCAAAGAACCGCTTGACATGTCAACACCGGGGATTTTCTTCATGTCAGGGTGGCCTTCCAGGTAGCTATCTATGCTGCGGAGGCCCTTAATATCTTCTGCGGGGAAGTAGCCGCGCTCTGCAAGTGCAGCATAAAGTGCAGGTGCGCAATGACCTTTCGAAAGCACAAAACGGTCACGGTCAGGATTCTTCGGATTCTTCGGGTCAATATTCATTTCCTCAAAATAGAGGTATGCAAGTATGTCCGCAATCCCTAAAGAACCGCCAGGATGTCCTGCGCCGGCACTGTGCACCCCTGTTACAATGTGTTGACGGATTCGATTGGCTTTTTCCGCCAACAGTTTTTCCTTTGATTTTTCCAAGTTTTCTCATCCTTTCAAAAAACTTATTTTCAAACACGGTCCCCCGTGTGATTTGACTTATCCATGCAGCGGCGTAAAGCCTTCGCCCGAAACCTCACGCGCATCACTCAGAATTACAAACGCGCGCGGGTCAATTTCGCGGATAATTTTTTTAATGTGTGCCATATTGTACCGATACATCGTACATAAAAGCACGTTGCGCCCAACACCCGTATACATGCCTGTGCCGCGCAAAAGCGTGACGCCGCGCCCTGTTTCCTCCATAATGCGTGCGGCGATGGCATCGCTTTGGTCGGTGATAATAAACGTCACCTTTGCCGCCTGCCCGCCCTCTGAAAGCGTATCAATCATGCGGCTGCATAAAAACATGCCGATTAAAGCGTATAAGCTAAGATGAATACTGCCATATACGAAACTTTGTACGGCGATAATCACAAGGTCAAAGCATAAAATGGCGCGGCCGAGTTTTATGGTGGGATGTTTGCGGCGAATCAGCCAGCCCGCAATATCCGTTCCACCCGAAGAACCGCCCGCGTAAAGAACGAGCCCGTACCCCGTTCCCAATATAATGCCGCCGAATATGGCGCAAAGGAGCGGGTCCTCCCCGATGCCAAGCACCGAAGAATCGAGGTTTGCCAAAAGGTCTATAAATATCGTACAAAGAGATGTACCCAGCAGGCTTTTTACAAAAAACTCACGGTCAAGGCGAAGCCCTGCCAAAAAAAGAGGGACATTGATTATGGCATACCAGATACCGACGGAAAGCGGCAATGCACTATTGAGCATCGCCGAGGCGCTGGTAATACCGCCCGGCGCAATATGGTACGGGAGCAGGAAAAAATCCAGCGCAAACGAGGCTAAAAACGCGCCGACTACTATCGTAAAAAAGCTTATACCATACTTTTTTATAAAGCCTTCAGATTTCGCCATAGAGATAATCAAACACCTTTCCCATCAGAAATTCCAGTCGCTCAGACTGCCCGGTTGTATGGAGAAAGCCTACCAATGCCTCAAGCCCCGTGGCATGGCGGTAATGCACCACATCCGCATTTTTCGGTACGGTGGCAGATTTTGCATTCCTGCCCCATTTAAAAATATGTGTTTCTTCCTCCGTCAAAATCGGCAGAAGCATCTGTGCGGCACGAAACTGCGCATCCGCGCAGACCATGCGGGAGGCAGTGCGGTGCAAAGCGCCGACATGGGCGGCAGATGTAACGGCAAGGCGATGGCGAATGTAAAGACTATAAACCGCATCCCCAACAAAAGCCATATTTAAAGGATTTTCTATGCTCTGTGCCATTTTACACCCTCACGCGTATCTTCCAATATAATGCCCTTATCGCGCAGCGTATCGCGGATTTCATCCGCAAGAGCAAAGTTTTTATCCCGCCGTGCGGCCTGTCTTTTTTCGATGAGCGCGTCGATTTCCGCGTCAACTTCATTCTCCTGCTTTTTCTGCAAAAGACCGAGAACGCCTGAAAGTTCCATAAAAACAGAAAGGCAAGTGCCCGCACTCTCGGTTTCACCGCCATCTAAAAGCACATTGATGGCACGCGCCATTTCAAAGAGTGCTGCAATCGCGTCGGCGGTATTCAAATCGTCATCCATCGCATCTAAAAAGCGCGCTTTCTTTTCTTCGATGACGGCAGGCAGTGCTCCCATGCCCTTTTCACTTTCTTCCAAACGGTCACGCACGGCGTAAAGACGTGCAAGCCCTGTTTTGGCAGCGTTCAAAAGCTCGTCAGAAAAATTTATGGGACTGCGATAATGTGCGGAAAGCATGAAAAAGCGAATCACCTCATGGTCATACTTTTTTGCAATATCACGCACAGTAAAGAAATTGCCCTTTGATTTGGACATTTTCACATTGTCAATATTGATATAGCCGTTATGGAGCCAGTAGCGGGCAAACGGTGCCCCGTCATGCGCGCACTCACTCTGTGCAATTTCATTCTCATGGTGCGGGAAGATTAAATCCTTGCCGCCGCTATGAATATCAATGGTTTCGCCAAGGTATCTGCCCGCCATGGCAGAACATTCAATATGCCAGCCGGGGCGCCCCATTCCCCAGGGACTTTCCCACGCAATTTCCGTTTCGGTTTTGCGTTTTTTCCAAAGTGCGAAATCAAGCGGGTCTTTTTTACGCTCGTCAATTTCAATACGGGCACCGCTTTCCAAATCCTCGATGGGTTGGTGACTGAGTTTGCCGTATTCTTTAAAGGATTTGGTGGAAAAATAAACATCCCCGTCCACCTCGTAGGCATAGCCTTTTTCAATCAGGCTTTCGCATAGTGCAATAATTGCATCAATATTTTCCGTAGCGCGCGGATGCACACTGGCTTTCTCGATGCCGAGCGCCGCCGCGTCCTCAAAATAGGCTTGAATATATTTTTCAGCAATTTCGGGCACGGTGGAATTTTCCTCCGCGGCGCGATTGATCAGTTTATCGTCTACATCCGTGAAGTTTTGCACAAACGTAACGTCATAGCCGCGATATGCAAGGTAACGGCGAAGCGTATCAAACACAATGAACGGACGCGCATTTCCAATATGGAAAAAATTGTAGACCGTAGGTCCGCACGAGTACATTTTCACCTTACCCGGGGAAAGCGGCACAAATTCTTCTTTCTGGCGCGTCATAGTATTATAAAGCTTCATAAAAGCATACGTCCTTTCTTATAAGAGGGGCTGTACGAGGTTTATGATGAGTCCGCCTGCGATTACGGATGCCACCTGCCCTGCAACGTTTGCGCTGGCAGCGTGCATCAGGAGGAAGTTTTGCGGATCCTCCTGCAGACCCATTTTATGAATGACGCGGGAGGACATGGGGAATGCCGAAATGCCTGCCGCACCAACCATGGGATTGATTTTGCGTTTGGAGAAAAGGTTTAAGAATTTTGCGAACAAAACACCGCCGACGGTATCAAAGATAAACGCCACAAGGCCGAGTGCCAAAATGAGAAGCGTTTCGCCGCTGAGGAAAGAGGCGGCCTGCAATTTTGTGGCAACGGTGATGCCTAAAAGAAGTGTTACAAAGTTTGCAAGCTCCTTCTGTGCGCTTTCGGATAAAAGGTTTAAAACTCCGCATTCGCGGATTAAGTTACCGAACATTAAGAACCCGACCAGAGCGACTGATTTCGGGGCAAAAAGGCCTGCAATAATCGTAATTACAATCGGGAACAGAATTTTAGCCGTTTTGGAAACAGGCTTGCCGCTTTTTGCATCCATGCGAATGAGACGTTCCTTTTTTGTTGTGATGGCACGGATAACCACAGGCTGAATAATCGGCACAAGTGCCATGTAGGAGTATGCCGCAATGATAATCGCGCCCGTGTAGTTTGAGTTAAAAAACTGTGCAACAAATATGGAAGTAGGGCCGTCTGCCGCACCGATAATACCAATGGAGGCAGCGTCACGGATTTCAAAGCCGAAAAGCGTAGCCATTGCAAAGGTAAAGAATATACCAAACTGTGCCGCGGCACCAAAGAGGAGCATCTTTGGGTTTGACAAAAGGGGTGAGAAGTCAATCATCGCACCAATGCCGATAAAGAGGAGAAGCGGAAACAATTCATTCGCAACACCCGCCCCAAAGAGAATATCTAAAACACCATGCTCCGCACCCTGCGTAATGGCGCCCGACAAGGGAAGGTTTACCAAAATAGCACCAAACCCCATCGGAAGGAGCAGTGTGGGTTCCATATCTTTTTTAATTGCAAGATAGATAAGAATGCCGCCGATGCACCACATAATGACCATGGCGGGCGTTAAATTTAATAGGTTTTCGTAGATGGCTTGCATAATTTTGTTCCTTTCTTTATCACAAATGTAATCACATTCCTACAAGCATACATTTTACCATAAATCCAAAGAAAAGTCAACGATTTTTTGCACAAGAATAAAAGCGGGAAAAAGTCGCATAATAAAAGAAAAAAATCCAACTGCAAAAGAAAGGAAAAAGCATGAAAAAACTGTTTTTTATATGGATTTTGTGTGCACTCGTCGGGTGCGGCGTGAGGGATGAAACTGCAAAAATACCGCCCTCTGCCTCGCCCGAGACAACAGGGGCCCCTGTTGCCGCAGGCACCTTTGTGACAACGATACTCGATACGGACGCGGGGCGCGTTCGCAACCTTGAGCTTTGTGCATCTGTTTTGGAAGGCGTTACGGTTCCGGCGGGTGGCACCTTTTCCTTTAACGATACCATCGGGCAACGCACAGCGGAAAAAGGCTATGAGGAAGCCAAAATTTTAGTGGACGGGCACCCCGACTCCGCTGTGGGCGGCGGCATCTGCCAAATTAGCAGCACCCTTTACAATGCCGCACTGGATGCGGGTATGGAAATTTTAGAGCGGCACAGTCACACAAATGAAGTGCATTATGTGGAAATCGGGCAGGACGCCGCCGTCAGCTACGGCACGCAGGATTTTCGATTCCGAAACCCACTTGATTCCCCGATACGCATATCCGTTGTTGTAGAAAATACACAAGTAAAAGCAGTAATATACAAAAATGTAACCAAACTGTAATGGTAAAAAGCACGAAATTTCAACGAATTTCGGCATTTTGCCCGAAAAACGATTGACATAATTATGCTTTTATGGTATACTCATATGCAAAGAGGTGTTTAAAGGTGATTGTACGACGTGATTTAGAACACATGAAGGCAACCCTTGACAACATTGTGGGACAGAGAATTCAGCTTACCCTAAGGCGTGGCAAAAGTCGGATTGTGACGAGGCGGGGTATAATCGAAAATACGTATCCCAGTATTTTTATCGTAAAACTTGAAGGCATGAAAAACGGACGCAGCGAAAGACGCATTTCGTATAGCTATGCGGATGTGTTGACGAAGGCGGTCGAGGTGTCTTTATGCGAGCAGGAAGCATAGGGCACGCCTTATCAAAGCGCGCACCGTAAAGCCTGCATTTTCTATGATTTTACACGAACAAAAACGCACCCGATGCAGTATCCATCTTTAGCATCGGGTGCGCTTTGTTTTTTTGTGCCTTTTCTTGACTTTTTTCCCTTTTTTTGCTATACTGAAAACAGAAAATAAACCAAAAGAGAGGGAATACAACTTCTGTTTTCGCAAAAATAAAGGAGGGTATTATGGATCATAAAAAAGAGGAATTTCTTTCTATTTACAAAGAACAGATTCACCGCGAGGGCGCAGATAAGCTTTTAGACTATCTTTTGTCTCCCCAAAGTGACTTTTTTACCGCCCCTGCAAGTACACGGTTTCACGGGGCGTATCAAGGCGGGCTTTGTGCGCATTCCGTCAATGTATATCATTGTCTTTCGGATTATCTTGCGCGCGAGCGCGTAAAAAACGAATATGCGCTTTCCGCCGATGCAGAATCAATCGCTATTGTTTCACTCCTGCATGATTTATGCAAAATCAACTGTTATAGGCCCGGCACACGGAATGTAAAGGACAAAAACGGCGTATGGCAAACTGTTCCGACCTTTGAGTATGACGATACGCTTCCCTACGGGCACGGCGAAAAGTCCGTGTATATCATCACAGGCTTTATGCGCCTTACGCGTGACGAGGCTTTTGCCATTCGCTACCACATGGGCTTTGCAGGCACAGAAGATGCACGCAATGTCGGCAATGCATTTGAGAAATTTCCGCTTGCTTTTGCGCTGTCGACCGCAGACATGGAAGCGACCTACTTTATAGAAGGAAAAAAAGAACTTTAAAAAAAAACACCCCCCGGGGTGTTTTTTTTAACCCGAAAGGGTTATTTCATATCATTTTCTGCCTTCATAATCATCTTTTTACTCATTTGACCTGTACGACTTCTTATATTAGAAAGGTATTTTTCGCACATTTTGCCCGTAAAAATCTTGATTTCAAGCTTTAGTCTGTCCCCTTCGGGAGTAACAAAGATTTTATCAATATATTTATTCACAAATTCCTTTGATATAATTCCGTTTGTTGCATCCTTTTGAGCTGCGGTTAAAACTCGGCGGATTTCTTCAATGTGTTTTCTGAAATCTTCCTTGGAATTTTGTTGCTCCTGCAAATCAAAAAGCTCTTTTTCAAGTTCTTTGATAATGTCATTACATTCCTTGTTCATCTGAATATACTCATCATCGGATAAATCGCCGTTCAGATTATAATCAAGAATTTTTCGTTTCTTTTTCTGCTCGTGTTCAATTTGTGTTTTTAATTTCTCAATATCTTTGAGCATCTCACCGTTGGCATCAATGGTTTTATACATTTCAATATATGACTCAACCAAATCCTCAGCCACAGGAGATGTTTCATTGAACACATCAAAAAGAACAGGTTTAATCTCTTCCTCATAAATTGCAAAAGACGGGCAGGAATCTGCACCGTTATTTATTTTACCACTACATACCCATTTGCTGTTTTTATTTCCTTGCCTATCTACACTGTCTCTGCGATAGTATGCCTTGCCGCAATGTGTGCAGAATAGCTTGCCCGTTAAGAGATTTGCGTGGTTGCAAATGTTCTGTCTGTTTTTAACATCCTTGCTTCGTCTCTCCAAAACAACATTTGCCGCTTCCCAAAGCTCCTCGCTGACAATGGCAGGTACAATATCACGCGTTGCATCCTTAAACATAACCCACTCTTCAGGTGGAAGAAAATGTTGTTTCTTAGTAAACATATCAACGATTTTGACTTTGTTACCAACATAATAGCCTTTGTATTTTGGATTGGAAATAGTATTCGCCATTGTGGAATGGGCAATCTTATTACCGTTACGATTTCGGTAGCCTCTGTTTCAAAATATATCCTCAATCTGCTTCATACTATATTGGTCGGTTGCATAAAGCACAAAAAGCTCACGAACCATCTTTGCCTCTTCTTCGTTTATATCCAATTTCTTATCTTTTTTGTCATAACCGAAAATTCTGCTGTTGCCAAGCACAACATGGTTCTTTATCGCCTGCTGATGACCAAATTTAATACGAGAGGACAGTTTTCTAAGCTCGTCCTGTGCAATGGATGACATAATGGAAAGACGAAGCTCCGAGTCCTCATCAAGAGTATTAATATTATCATTCTGAAAGAATACACCGACACCGTTTTTCAAAAGCTCACGAGTAAACTGAATACTGTCAAGGGTGTTTCTTGCAAAACGGGATATTTCCTTTGTAATAACAAAATCGAACATATCACTTTTTGCATCTTCAATCATCTGATTAAAGTTTTCACGCTTTTGAGT
>JAZNUV010000020.1:0-4022 GCA_045592445.1 Clostridia bacterium
GTGAATAATCGCTTCCGTGGTGTCAGCCGGATGGCTTGTATGGATATCATTGACGAAATCAGCGGTAGAACTTTTACCCAGGAAGAAAAGGTGGAATATGCCACATGGAAGAACGATTACTACCGAAATCTTCTGGGCAAGATGTCTCCTGGTGACTTAAGCGAAGAAGTAAAATCCACTTTGGATGCTCTTCGTGCAAAGGGGCTGAAGCTGGCAATCGGCTCCTCGTCCAAGAATGCGAAGTTTATTCTGGAGCGGATCGGCCTGGCAGATTATTTCGATGCAGTCTCCGATGGCACGAATATCACAAATTCCAAGCCTGATCCCGAAGTGTTTTTGAAGGCTGCCCAGTTTCTGGGCCTGCGGCCGGAGGAATGTAGATGTAGAGGTTACACGCTTAAAAAAATCCATAGAACTCGAAAGGGGCGATGCCAAAAGAAAGCAATGCAGCAAATTTATGCTTGTATAGAAAGAGAAAGTGTCAATCATTCAGTAAAAGAACTCTGTGATGTATTGACTACTTCAGCTTTGGTCTCGCTTTTTTACTATAAATTGAAACAAATAATTTTAATTATGGAGAAAACTAAAATAGGTATGTTGCCAATGATGTTGCCTAAATGTTGCCAATCAACTAAATTTAAGGCAATATCAAGCACGTTTAACCAATTTAGAAAAAGAAGAAAAAACGTTTTAAAATGCGGTTTTAACATGTTTTTGAGCGTAGTTAAGGGCGGTTTAAAAAACCGCCCTTTTTGGCGTCATAATCCGGAGGGTATTTCCATGCGCCCTGAGCTTGCGTTTTATCAGAATAAATGTACAACATGCGGCGCGTGCGTGGAGGCTTGCCCCAATCATGCACATCGGATTGAAGAAGGTATACATATTTTTGAACGTGAGAAATGTACCGCTTGCGGTCAATGTGAAAATGTCTGCTTTCATGGTGCCTTGCAGCTTTACGGGAAATCATATACGGTTGATGAACTCATGCCGCTTCTTTTAGAAGATAAAGATTTTTATGATAATTCGGGCGGCGGCGTTACCTTGTCGGGCGGGGAGTGCTTATTGCAGGCGGATTTTTGCGCCGCACTCTTAAAGGCACTTAAGGAAAATGGTGTGCATACGGCGGTGGATACCTGCGGTTTTATAAAACGAGAAAATCTTGATAAGGTAATTCCCTTTACAGATATTTTTCTATATGACATCAAAGCGTTGGACGCGGCTGTGCATAAAAAATGTACGGGGCATACGAACGAAGGCATTTTAGAGAATTTGCAGTATATAGATAGTCTGGGTAAAAAAATTGAGATTCGTATGCCATATGTACCTCAATATAATGCAAACGAAACGGAAGAAATTGCTATATTTTTGAGCAAACTGAAAAATATAACAAAAGTTCGGGTGTTGCCGTATCATAAATATGCAGGTTCTAAATACGCTGCACTCAGTATGCCAAACACGTTGCCCGAGAGAATGCCAGAGGACGAGGAAATGAAAAAGGCAAAGGAAATTTTTGAAAAATACGGTCTTTGTGTGGAATAATTATAAAGGCTTTCGCCCAAAAAGCGAAAGCCTTTTTTATATTTCATGCAAAATGCGCCATTTTGGAAATCATATCCTACATGACATCTGCCATGTCGATATAAGACGCTCCGTTTTCGGCAATAAAATCTTTTCTTCCTTGCAAATTATCACCCAATAGAAGTTCAAAAACCTCTGCCGTTTTTTCTGCATCTTCGGGCAGTACGCGAATTAAACGCCGCGAATCGGGGTGCATGGTGGTTTTGCTCATCATATCAGGATTATTTTCGCCTAGCCCCTTTGAACGCTGAATGGTGTACTTCGTATTGCCGAGTTCCTCTATAATCTGCGCTTTTTCACGCTCCGTAAACGCAAAATACGTTTCGTTTTTCGTGGTGATTTCAAAAAGCGGCGATTCGGCAATATAAACCTTACCCTCGCGTATGAGTGTGGGGGTCAGACGATAAAGCATTGCCAGAATTTGCGTGCGAATGTGATAGCCGTCCACGTCCGCGTCTGTACAGATGATAATTTTATCCCAGCGGAGATTGTCCATGTCAAACGCATTGAAATCCTTGTTTTTCACTTCAATACCGCACCCTAACACGCGCATAAGGTCCATGATAATGTCGCTTTTGAAAATTTTAGGCCAATCCGATTTTAAGCAATTCAGAATTTTGCCGCGCACGGGCATAACCGCTTGAAAGTCCGCATCGCGGGCAAGCTTTACCGAGCCAAGTGCGGAATCACCTTCCACAATATAAAGTTCTCGACGCTGTATGTCCTTTGTGCGACAGTCCACAAACTTTTGCACGCGGTTTGTAACATCTATATTTTTTGCAAGCTTTTTCTTTAAGTTGACACGTGTACGCTCTGCTGTTTCGCGGCTACGTTTGTTGAGAAGTACCTGCTCGGCAATTTTTTCCGCCTCTAAATTATTTTCAATAAAATAGATTTCTAAATTTTTTCGCAAAAACTCCGTCATTGCCTCAGCAATAAAGGGATTATTGATTGCCTTTTTTGTTTGGTTTTCATAGCTTGTCATGGTTGAGAAACAGTTGCTGACAAACGAAAGACTATCTTGTATATCAGTAAATGTAATCTTAGATTCATTTTTCGTATATTTGCCTGCCTGCCGAATGAATGCGTCTATGGCAGAAACAAAGGCACTGCGTACGGCTTTGTCGGGAGAACCGCCATGTTCCAGAAAACTGGAGTTATGGTAGTATTCCAAAATCGGGTCCGTATTCGAAAAACAAAAAGCAACCTGCATTTTTAATTTATATTCAGGCTTGTCTTTCTTGTCACGCCCGCGGCATTCGGCTTCGTAACGGCGGAGAGAGGTAAAGGCACTGTCGCCCGACATCTCTTCAAGGTAGTCACGAATGCCGTTTTCGTAGAAATATGTGAAAGTTTCCATACCGTTTGCTGTTTCATTTTTCAGGCGGAAGGTAATACCTGCGTTGACAACAGCCTGTTTTTTAAGCGTTGTTTCAAAATAGGAAAGCGGGATATCAATGTCGGTAAAAACGGTGCTGTCAGGACGCCACTTTATGGTAGTGCCTGTATGGCGATAGCGTACCTCTTCTTTATAAAGACCGCCCTGATTTTCGCCTTTTTCAAAAAAGAGCTGATAGCGGTATCCGTCTCTTTGGACCGTGACTTCCATATATTCAGAGGCATACTGCGTTGCACAGCTTCCGAGCCCGTTAAGACCCAAGCTATACTCATAGTTCTCGCCTGTGTTGTTTTTGTATTTGCCGCCTGCGTACATTTCGCAAAATACAAGTTCCCAATTATAGCGTTCCTCTTTGGGGTTATATTCTACGGGGATGCCACGCCCCATGTCCTTCACTTCAATGGAATGGTCCATAAAACGCGTGACTTCAATTACTTTACCATAGCCTTCGCGCGCTTCGTCAATTGAGTTCGATAATATCTCGAAAACGGCGTGCTCACAACCTTCAAGCCCGTCAGAACCAAAAATAACGCCCGGACGTAATCGAACGCGGTCTGCGCCTTTTAAAGATGAAATACTTTCGTTACCGTATTGTGCCATTATCCATTCCTCCCCATTCTTCTCTATTATACTTGATTTGGCAGAAAAAGTCAAAAGAATTTTCTGCAAGCATTGCAATATATTTTATAGTATGGTATAATGAATTCACAAAGTGAATTCATTCACTAAGTTTGCCCTAACCGGCAAGTGAAGGTACCAATGGTAGTGAAGTTTACTTCGTAAGTGAAGTTTCGTCTGACGGTGAAGTGGCAAACTTAACTTCACTTTGAACGAATGTTCAAAACTTCACAATAACAGTGGCATCTAAAATGTACACCAATTCTAAACTTTAATATACAAGGGACGAAAAAGGCTTCCCCTTGTGGGGAAGGTGTCAGCGATAGCTGGCGGATGAGGTGGAAATGAACAAGACTAAAAATTCAAAATTAACGGGTAATACAAAAACATTAAGAAAAAAAATGCCAAAAGAAGAAAGACATCTTTG
>JAZNUV010000021.1:0-2601 GCA_045592445.1 Clostridia bacterium
ACACCGCTTGAAAAACGATGTCAGTATGTTGCCTAAAATTTAATATTTGCTACCATAGGGTTTTTTTGTGCTGTCTGCACAAACTGGTGCACACCAAAATTGCAGGGCGGGTTTTTCATCTTAGATTGTAGTATGGTTTGCCGGCATAAAGCGTTATCCCCTTTTTCTGTGCAAGCTCACTCACCGTAACGAGTTTGAATCCCCTTTCCAAAAGCATAGGAACAAGCCTTTCCACCGCTGCCGCAGTTTCCGCATATATATCATGCATTAGAATAATATCTCCGTCCTTGACGCGTTCCATAACATGCTGCACAGTGTTTGCAGCATCCTTCGTCTTCCAATCCTGTGTATCTATATTCCACAGTATCAGCGGCACACCTGCTACGCTTTTTACTGTTCTGTTAAAATCTCCGTACGGTGGCCGCAAAAGCGTGGGATATGCTCCTGTTGCATTTTTCACGGCGTTCGCAGTGTTTACAATCTGATTTTGAACACCAAACCAGGAAAGATTTGACAGCTTCGGATGCGAATAACTATGATTTCCAATTTCACATCCCATACTTTTTGCGCGATTTACCACATGCGGTGCCTCGACCACCATAGAACCGAGTACAAAAAAGGTCGCTTTTGCATTATATTTTGCAAGTGTATCTAAAATATGCATCGTGTTTTGCGCGTGCGGCCCATCATCAAACGTTAAAGCAACTGCCGGCATGTACCGGTTTTCCATATCTGTTTTCGTATACCACCCCACCGCCAAATAAGCCGGCACCTCTGATTTATATACTATAATCTCTCTGCCGTCAAGACTATAAAGTGTTTCTACCGTTTCTGCGTATTCCGCATACCAACCGACCGCAAGGTATGAAGGCACTTCGGACTTATAGACCGTAATTTGCCTTCCATCAAGGCTAAAAAGCGTTTTTACTGTATCAGCAAAATTATCAAACCAGCCAACTCTTTTATACGCATCCAGTTCTCGGTAATCTATGACTGCCGTGCGTCCGTCCGCCGCATAAATATTGACAAGTTCACTCGCACGTGTCCCCATACTGCACCATAGTACCAACACCATGAAGAATGATGCAATCTTTTTCATCTGTACAATCTCCTTTATTCTTCTTCCTTTTCAGTATAGCATACTTTTGTAAAAAAAGAAAATCTTTTTTCAAAATAATTGGAAAAAAATAAAAAATCCTTGACAAAACAGATTCTCTCATTTATAATTAAGAGGATATCCTTGCTCCCTCGGGGGCCAAAGACCAAAAGGAGGTGTAAAAAATGGCAGAAATCATGAACAGCTACGAAACAATTTTTGTCCTGGATTCTTCTCTTTCCGAAGAGGAAATCACAGCTTTGCAAGAGAAGTTTACCGCTTTGATTGCAGGTGCAGGTGAAGTGGAGAATGTTGACGTCTGGGGTAAAAGACGCCTGGCTTACCCGATTGATTACAAAACGGAAGGCTATTATGTTCTCGTAAACTTCAAGGCAAATGCAGACTTTCCGCGCGAATTGGAACGTGTGTACGGTATCACCGAAGGTGTTCTTCGCACCATCGTTGTCCGTCGTGACGAGGAGTAAAAGGGAGGTTTTCACATGCTGAACAAAGCAATTTTGGTAGGAAGACTTACCAAAGACCCTGAGATTCGTTCTACCGGGAGCGGTATTTCCGTCGTTTCCTTTACCGTAGCGGTTACCAGAAGCTACGCGAGACAAGGTGAAGAGCGGCAGACAGATTTCATTAACTGTGTCGCATTCCGAAACACCGCAGATTTTATTTCCCGTTACTTTGCAAAGGGCAACCTCATCGCAGTTGACGGAACGATTCAAACCCGTACATGGGACGATCAGGAAGGTACACGCCACTGGGTAACAGAGGTAATTGTAAACGAAGCGCATTTTGTAGAAGGAAAAAAGGACTCACAGAGTCAATCACAAGCTGCGTCCTCGGAACTCCCGATGGATTTCGGTCCGGACGCCACAGATGATGATTTACCCTTCTAAGCGCATAAATTGGAAAGGAGAATTGTACCATGGATAGAGAAAAGACAGACAGACCTTATCGCGGTCGCAAGGCAAAGAAAAAAGTCTGCGTTTTTTGTGCCGATAAAGTTGAACATATCGACTACAAGGATGTTGCACGCCTTCGTCGCTTTATTTCTGACAGAGCAAAAATTTTGCCCCGTCGTATGACAGGTACTTGTGCAAAGCACCAACGTCAACTTACAACAGAAATTAAGAGAGCACGTCATATCGCATTGCTCCCCTATTCTTCTGAATAAAAATTTCGCGCTTTACCTCTTGGTAAGGCGCATATACGGCCCGGTAGTTCAGTTGGTTAGAACGCCAGCCTGTCACGCTGGAGGTCGTGGGTTCGAGCCCCATCCGGGTCGCCAACAATTTGCCTCTGTAGCTCAGTTGGTAGAGCAGGGGACTGAAAATCCCCGTGTCGGTGGTTCAATTCCGCCCGGAGGCACCATATATTTTGCGGGTTTAGCTCATTTGGTAGAGCGCCACCTTGCCAAGGTGGAGGTAGCGAGTTCGAGCCTCGTAACCCGCTCCAGTTAAAACGACTGCTTTTATTAAGCGGTCGTTTTTTAT
>JAZNUV010000022.1:0-16626 GCA_045592445.1 Clostridia bacterium
TGGATTACTACCATGCGGGCACGCCCGTTATCACCGCCGTGCAAAATGCGTTCCACCCCGCTATGCAGCATGCAGTGGAAATGGAGGTTAAAAACGGCCGTCTTGTGCGCTACCGCCATTTTATCCGTCGTTTTGAAAGCGACGGCATGCCCTTCCAAAACGCTACAATGCTCGAGGCAGTGGACGGCATTTATATGACATTGCCTGCCTCGCAAGATACGCTGGAGATAAAAGACCTTTTCCTCGGTTATGTGGAGGATACGACGGCAGGGGCTAAAAAACCTGTATGGTGCGCTCGCATTGAGGGGCAGGAAAAGCTTGTTTATTATATGCCTTGATTTTTGAGAAATCCGTCGAGAAAAAGTCCTAAAATCATACCCTCGGCAAACAAGCCGACTCCCGTTTGACACATCTGGCGCGAGAGGACCATTTCTTGATACGTTCCGTTATACAAAAGACATACGGCGGCTGCCAACAGTGCGCTCCCGCCCAAAATGCCGCCCAACATCACACGGCGCGGCACACCTTCTACGCGATTGATCGCTTGTAAAATTCGGCGTAACATATTGCACTTCCTTTCGCAGATTTCTTACATTCATTGTACAATAGGCATAGGGAAAAAGCAACCGTTAATATATTCCATAAAAAGAAGTGCCCTTGCGGACGTGATGGGTATACAAAATTTCGAGGATAAAGCATCAGGATAGAGAAAGAATAAAACCGAGGTGATTTTTTGGAAAAACTGCAGGCCGCTTTGGCATATATACGAAAGAAAACAGACTTTAAGCCGCGCGTCGCCGTCGTTTTAGGCTCGGGACTCGGCGGTTTTGCCGCCAGGACAGACGCAGTCACTGCAATAGAGTATGCGACCATTCCGCACTTTCCAAAATCCACAGTCAGCGGGCACCGCGGCCGCTTTGTGTTCGGCTATGTCGGGAAAACGCCCGTGGTTCTCATGGAAGGCAGAGTGCATTATTATGAAGGGTATACAATGGAAGAGGTCGTAATGCCGATTCGCCTTATGCGGCTTTTGGGCGCGGAAACGCTTCTTTTGACCAATGCGGCGGGCGGCATAAACGAAAGCTTTTCTCCTTGCGATTTTATGCTGATTTGCGACCATATTTCATCCTTTGTGCCTTCCCCGCTTTTGGGGCGGAATCAAGAAGTTTTGGGCACGCGTTTCCCGGATATGTCCGCGGTGTATGACCGCGATTTGCAGAATGTCATTCGTGCCGCGGCGCAAGATGCAAAAATTCCGCTTCGTGAGGGCGTGTATGTGCAGGCGTCGGGCCCGCAGTATGAAACGCCTGCGGAGATTCGCGCATTTCGGGCACTCGGGGCAGATGCGGTCGGCATGAGTACCGCATGCGAGGCCATAGCCGCACGCCATGCGGGCATGCGCGTCGGCGGAATCAGCTGTATTTCCAACATGGCGGCAGGCGTAGGGGATACGCCGCTTTCGCATGAGGATGTCAAAAAAACGGCGGACAAGGTCGAAACGGATTTTGCCGCGCTTTTAAACTTAGTATTGGAGCGATTATAATGTATCATTTTTTTGCGCTGTTATCCCGTATGAAATATATTGACCGCTGGGCACTGATGCGAAATTCCCGTCAGGAAAGCATCAGCGAGCATAGCCTTGAGGTTGCCATGCTGGCGCATGCGCTTGCCGTTTTGGGCAACTGTTATCTCGGGAAAAACTACAATCCCGATTCTGCCGCACTTTTGGGGCTTTATCACGATGCGACAGAGATTATAACGGGCGATATGCCCACCCCTGTCAAGTACAAAAATCCCGCACTTTCCGCCGCCTATAAGGCGCTGGAGGAACAGACGGCAGAAAAAATGACGGAAGCGTTGCCCGAGGAGATGCGTGCCTACTATAAGCCGCTTTTGTCAGGCGGCGACGCGGAACACAAAAAACTCGTCAAGGCGGCGGACAAGCTTTCCGCTTACATAAAATGTATTGAAGAAGAAAAAAGCGGCAATACGGAATTTGCCTCTGCAAAAGCGTCTTTATACAAAATGCTTTCCGAAAGTGAAACAGAGGAGGTTTCGCTGTTTTTCCGCTATTTTATGGAAGGATACGGCAAAACACTGGATGAGCTTCGTGTATAAGAAAAAATAAAAAACGGGACGTCGATGTGACGCGAAATGAGAGATTTTTATGCGCATTTTTAAGAAGAATTACAGTATAATCGCGGTGTTTTTCACCGTTTTATGCGCAGGGCTGTTGCTACAAGGCTTTTTGGGGATGCTCGGCACGGAGAATCCCTATAACACCTACGCCCTGCAGGCGGAGCGGTGGATAGAAGGGCACCTCGACCTTGGCCAAAACTATGCACACCTTGAAATTGCTGAATACGGCGGGAAATTTTATGCAAGCTTCCCGCCTTTTCCGTCTGTCTTTTTACTGCCGTTCACCATCTTTTTCGGCACAAATACGCCCGACGCACTGATCAGCATTTTCGTAGCGGCGGCAGGGGCAGTATGCGCGTACTCTCTTGCCCGCGCGTATGGGCAGACTGAAAAAAATGCCATATTTTGGTCTCTTTTTGTGACAATTGGCTCAAATTTTCTTACCATTTTCTTTGAAGGATGGGTTTGGTTTTTCGCACAAACACTTTCGTTTTCGCTCTCAATGGCGGCGCTTTTGGCGGCAAAATGCAAAAGGCCTACGTGCGCCTTCCTTTTTTGGGCGTTCGCGGTTGGCTGCCGTCCGTTTCAAATTTTGTATCTGCCGCTTTTGGTGCTGATTCTGCACCAAAACGGTATGAAAACAAAATCCCTGGTTCGGCCCTTTCTCCCTGCCGCCGCCGTCGGAATTTTCTATGCCCTCCTGAATGTTTTGCGATTTGGAAATCCGCTGGAGTTTGGGCATAACTTTTTGCCTGAATTTCAGGCACAGGCACAGTTTTCGCTCTCGTACATTCCCTATAATCTGCAACGGCTTTTGCGCCTGCCCGCCCTTGTGAATGGCTATTTGCAATTCCCTGAATTTGACGGGTTTGCGTTTTATCTTGCCTCGCCGATTTTCATTGTGTTTCTTCTGCTCTTTTTCCGCCGTGGGCGTAAAAAGGCAGACTTTTTGGTGCTTTTTCTCTGCCTTTTGCATCTCCTGCTTTTGGCGGCGCACCGCACGCTGGGCGGATGGCAGTTTGGTTGCCGCTACACGGTGGATTTGTTGCCGTTTATTTTATTTTCCATCGTGTCAGCCTCCGAGAAAAACGCTTTTCCGCTTTTGCCCCGCATTCTTTGCCTCGGCGGGCTTCTTCTCAATACGGCGGGTGTTTTGGCAATTTTTGGCTGATCTTTTTGGGTAAAAATCGAATTTATATGTATTTATGCTTGACAAAATAAAAAAAAAGCTTTACAATATAATGAGGTGAAGCTTTTTCTTTTTTTCGAAAAATCTTTCGGGTGCTTTGTACATGCGCCCGTCGCCGTATCGCCCGCAAAATGCGTGTTTTAATTTGCGCGGCGTACCTTGTACATAATTTCATAAAAAGGAGGTGGAGGTTATTATTTCAGGAACCATAATTGCATCTATTATAGGCTTGGTGCTTGTAATTCTGGCTTCGTTCTTGGCGTTTCGGTTTGGTATTTCCTACCGTAAAAAGGTTGCAGAGGCGGAAATCGGCAGTGCGGAAGAACAGGCAAAGCGGATTGTGGCAGATGCCCAAAAAGCGGCAGAAGGCAAAAAGCGCGAGGCTCTTGTAGAAGCAAAAGAAGAAATCCACAAAAATCGTGTAGAGTACGAAAAAGAAGTGCGTGAACGGCGTAGCGAAATCAACCGCCAGGAACGCCGCATCCAGCAAAAAGAAGAAGCGCTGGACAAGAAAACAGAGGCTATTGAAAACAAGGAGGAAGCGCTTGCAAAAAGAAACAAGGAAATTGATGCACAGCGTGAGGAACTCCAAAAACTCAAGCAAAAGGAAATTGAACTTCTGGAAAAAATATCCGGGCTTACCGCTGAGGAGGCTAAGGAATATCTTCTGAAGAACATTGAAAGCGAAGTCCGTCATGAGGCGGCAATGCTTGTGAAAGAAATCGAAACCCAGGCAAAGGACGAGGCAGACAAACGCGCAAAGAACATTTTAGGGCTGGCTATTCAAAAGTGTGCCGCAGATCACGTGGCAGAAACAACTGTGTCGGTAGTGCCGCTCCCCAGTGAGGATATGAAGGGGCGCATTATCGGGCGAGAGGGAAGAAATATTCGCACCCTTGAAACCCTGACGGGTATAGATCTGATTATTGACGATACGCCGGAGGCAGTTATTCTTTCCGGCTTTGATCCGATAAGACGTGAGGTTGCGCGTGTTGCGCTTGAAAAACTCATTGTGGACGGCCGTATTCATCCGGCGCGCATTGAAGAGATGGTCGAACGCGCACGCAAGGAAGTGGACGCTACCATTAAACAAGAGGGTGAGCAGGCAACCTTTGAAACGGGTGTACACGGGCTCCATCCCGAAATCATCAAGCTTTTAGGTAAGCTCCGTTTCCGTACAAGCTACGGGCAGAATGTTTTGCGCCACTCCATTGAGGTGGCACAACTCTCCGGCCTTTTGGCAGGCGAGATAGGCGCCGATATTATGACGGCGAAACGCGCAGGCCTTTTACATGACCTCGGGAAAGCGGTTGACCACGAAACGGAGGGTACACACGTAACCATCGGTGTTGACCTTGCTAAAAAATACCGCGAAAATCAGGAAATTATTCACGCAATTCATGCACACCACGGGGATGTGGAAGCGACAACGCTTATCGCATCCATCGTGCAGGCGGCTGACGCAATTTCAGCTGCACGCCCCGGCGCCAGACGTGAAAACCTCGAAACGTATATCAAACGCCTTGAAAAGTTAGAGGAAATTGCCGATTCCTTTAAGGGTGTTGACAAATCCTTTGCGATTCAGGCGGGCAGAGAAATCCGCGTAATGGTAAAATCGGAGGCAGTAAGCGATGATGACGCTATTTTGATGGCGCGCGATATCGTAAAGCGTATCGAAAACGAGCTGCAGTATCCCGGACAGATTAAGGTAAACGTCATTCGGGAAACGCGTGCCGTTGACTACGCAAAATAAACCGACCGAAGAGGAAGGCTCCCATACAAAAACTATACAAACTTTAAGGGGATTACATATTTTTGTAATTCCCTTTTTGTGTCTCATTCGGAAGAATGTGGTTTCTTTATAAAAAATTAAATTATAAAAGAAATAATGGTTTACATTTTCGGCAGTTCGTGATATAATATTACTCAAATAGACAAAAAAGGAGTAAGGAGATAAAGTATGGAATGTTCAGCATTACAAAAGGCAAGATACGCGTATGCACCCAAGCTTCCCGAAATGCTTAGAAACGGAATTGCGGATATCAGCGTTTTGGAAGGCGCAGAGACAAAAAGTGTAGCGGATTGCGAAAAAATCGAAGCACTTTTCCCGAATACCTACGGGAAAAAAGAAATTGTTTTTCAAAAAGGGCAGAATACGTCTGCAACAAAGAAACAGGTTGTGGGTGTAATTCTTTCGGGCGGTCAGGCACCGGGCGGACACAATGTTATCTGCGGTTTGTATGATGCATTAAAGTCCACAAACCCCGAAAATGTGCTTTACGGCTTTAAAAACGGACCGAGCGGTCTGATTGAAGATGACTATTTAATCTTTGATGATGCCTATATCGACGAATATAGAAATACAGGTGGATTTGATATCATTGGTTCGGGCAGAACAAAGCTTGAAACAAAGGAACAGTTCGCAATTGTTGCAGATGTTTGCAAAAAGCATGGCATTACGGCAATCGTTATCATCGGTGGTGACGATTCTAACACGAACGCAGCCGTCTTGGCAGAGTATTTTGCGGCAAATAACACAGGCGTGCAGGTAATCGGTTGCCCCAAAACGATTGACGGGGACCTTAAGAATGAGGATATCGAATGTTCTTTCGGATTTGATACCGCTACAAAAACATACAGTGAGGTTATCGGAAACATCGAAAGAGATGCCAATTCTGCAAAAAAATACTGGCATTTTGTTAAGGTTATGGGCCGTTCCGCTTCCCACGTTGCGCTCGAGTGCGCACTTCAAACACAACCGAATATTTGCTTGATTTCCGAAGAAGTCGCAGCGAAAAAGATGTCTCTTTCACAAATCGCTGACTATATTGCCGATTCCGTTGCGGGAAGAGCTGCAAAAGGCATGAACTTCGGTGTTGCGATTATCCCGGAAGGTGTTGTGGAATTTGTGCCTGAATTCTCTGTGCTGATTGGGGAAATCAATGAGCTTTTGGCAGGCAACCGTGCAGACGCGTTTAACGCACTGCCCACATGGGAAGAAAAATATGCATTTATTAAAAATGGTCTGTCAGCTGCATCCATGGAGGTATTTGCAATTCTGCCGCAAGGCATTCAGCAGCAGTTGTTCCTCGAAAGAGACCCGCACGGAAACGTACAGGTGTCCCTTATCGAGTCAGAAAAGCTGTTTTCGGCTTTGGTTGCGGATAAATTGGCAGCAAGAAAAGCAGCGGGCACATATGCAGGAAAATTCAATCCGATTCATCACTTTTTCGGTTATGAAGGCAGATGCGCGTTCCCGTCGAACTTCGACTCTGACTATTGCTATTCCCTGGGCTACAATGCATTTATGTTAATTCAATACGGCTACAACGGCTATTTGTCCAAGATTTCCAATCTTTCCAAGCCGGCGAGCGAATGGGTTGCAGGCGGTATGCCGATTACAAAAATGATGAACATTGAAAGAAGACATGGTGAGGATAAGCCGGTTATCAAAAAGGCGCTTGTTGAGCTTTGCGGCAAACCTTTCCAATACTTCGATGCGCATAGAGCGACGTGGGCAATCGAAACGTCTTATGTATATCCGGGCGCAATCCAGTACTATGGTCCGGCAGAAGTTTGCGATATAACGACAAAAACACTCAAACTCGAAAAAGAATAAAGCAGAATTTCGAGAAGCACCCGCAAAGGTTTGTTTGCGGGTGCTTTTTTGTCTTGCTTATTTGGAATATTTGTATCCGGGCAGATACATTTTCCCTTTTTCACATTGCCCGTCCTGTACATGGCGCAAGGCTTCGCCAAAGCGCTGGAAATGCACAACCTCGCGTGCACGGAGATATTTAATAACATCGCTGACGTCTGGGTCATCGCACATGCGCAGAATGTTATCGTAGGTGGCGCGCGCCTTTTGCTCTGCCGCCAAATCTTCCGTAAGGTCCGCAATCACATCGCCTTTACTCTGCAGATATGCCGCCGTAAAGGGGACACCTGCGGCATTGGCGGGATACACCGCAACATTATGGTCTACATAATAATCGCCAAATCCCTTTCTGTCTGCCTCTTCAGGTGTTAGATTGCGTGTGAGCTGATGGATGATGGTTCCGATCATCTCAAGATGTGCAAGCTCTTCCGTGCCGATATCATTAAGTGTCGCGCGGGTTACTTCATCGGGCATGGAAAAACGCTGCGATAAATAGCGCAAGGATGCTGCCATTTCGCCGTCCGGTCCACCATACTGACTCATAATATATTTTGCCAGCTTAGGGTTTGTATTTTTAATTTTAATCGGATATTGTAAGCTTTTCTGATAATTCCACATACAATGCCTCCTCTATTCCCACGGCCACGGAGATTTAATCCATGTCCATTCCTTCTTACCTGCCGCCGCATCGGGCGAAAGCGGACCGTATGCCGCTTCAAACGCTTTTTTGGCGGCTTCGGCTTTTCGAACCACGTCTGTATACATGGAAAGCGCGTCTTTATCGTCGGGGTGTGTGTCCAAAAAGAGCAAAAGGTCGTATGCGGCAAAATCTGCTTCCATTACATCGCGAAGCATTTCGCTTCTTGTCTTGCTATGAGATATCACAACAAACAGCCCCCTCCCCGTCACATTTTTTGCATAAATCCCGTCCGTACACACCTAAGGGTTTATCGAGAGACGGGAACAGCGTACCACGCGATAGACCTTCCTCGGGAGAGTACGTCTCGCCAAAGTTTTGTATCGGTACATAGGCATACGCCAAAATTGGATTTTCCGGCATTCTGCCACAAAGTTCATGATTTACCATTATTTTCTCCTTTCTGCCAAAAAACTACAGGATTACCAATTTTAGTATATGCAACCATTCTTTAATTGGTGCAGCTCGTCCGAAGATAAGAAAAATTTTTTAATTTCTTGTTGAAATATGTAGAGAACTTCTATATAATAGGTATAAGGCAAACTTTACGAAAGGCTGTGGAAGGTATGAAGATCGGAATTATCGGTGCCGGCAATATGGCGGGCGCCATTATAAAAGGACTGATGGCAAGCGGGAAAGCGCCCGAAAAACTGTTTGTGAGTGATGTTTCGGCGGAAAAACTTGCAGTGTTTGCAAAAATGGGTGTCAGCGTCGGAAATAATATGGACGCTGCCGCTTTTGGAGATGCTTTGATTTTAGCGGTAAAGCCAAACATTTATGAAAAGGTGTTACCGACTCTGGCTGACGTAGCGGCAGGAAAATTAGTAATTTCAATTGCCGCGGGCATCACGGCGGATTATGTTGCCGCTTATTTGAAAAAATCCAGGATTGTACGCATTATGCCGAACACACCTGCTCTTGTGGGCGCAGGTATGACTGCGATTGCACGGCATGCTACCGCAACAGAAGCAGATGAAAAAGCGGTTTTTGAAATCTTTTCCGCGGTTGGGAAATGTATTTGTGTTTCGGAAGCGCAGATGGATGCGGTTGTATCCGTCAGCGGCAGCGGCCCTGCCTATGCCTATATGTTGATTGATGCGATGGCGGCGGGCGGCGTTTTGGAAGGGCTTACGAAAAAGGATGCGCTTTCTCTGGCGGCGCAGACGGTTATGGGCGCCGCAAAAATGGTGCTCGAAACAGGGGAACACCCGGCAACTTTGACAGATAATGTCTGTTCCCCCGGCGGCACAACGATTGCCGCGGTTGCAGCACTGGAGGCAGGCGGTTTCCGCAGTACCGTAATGGCGGCAACACGTGCCTGTGCAGAAAAAAGTGCATCACTGAAAAAGTAGACATACTGTTTCCCTGCCGCGCATACGATACGTCGAGGGGGGGTTCGGTATGCTACACTCGACAAAATTTCGATTTTTTTGTTTGCTTGCGGCGCTTTCGGCAGGCATTTGCTGCGGTGCCGTGTGGGCGGCGCGGATGGGAACGGATGAAATCGCGTCATTTTTCGCGGCAACGGCGGGGAATTTAACTGCCCAAACACTTACAAAACAAAGCTTTTTACATGCACTTTTAAAAAGCGGACGTGCCGCCGCACTCTTTTTTATTTTCGGCACAACCGTATTCGGGGCGCTGCCTTCATTGGTACTCCTCGGTGTGCAGGGGTATGCGGTCGGCATCAGCGTGGGTGCGCTGGTGCATGCACACGGCTTTCGCGGATTTTTTGCCGCCTTGGGCGGTGTTTTCCCGCACAGCCTTATTTTTATCCCCTGCTATTTTCTGATGGCAATGCTCGGCACACGTTTTTCCCTGCGCCTTATGCGGCGAGAGGCGGGCACAAGATTTTTTTCGTACCTTGTCTCCTTTTTGGTGCCGTTTGTGTGCTTGTTTTTTGGCAGTCTGGTGGAGGGGTACGTTTCTGCACCGCTTTTAAAAAGTATTTTACAAGGATGAACAATATGGAAAAATGGATTTCCCGCTTTCACGAATATCTTACAGAAAAAAAGCAAGTGGCGGACAACACTGCACGCGCGTATGTGCAGGATGTTTTGCAGTTCGCTGATTTTTTGGATGGCAATATTTTAAAAACGAATGCTTCAGATGCAGACGCATATATACGCCATCTTGTCAGTCGCGGGCGGGCGGCTTCTACAACCGCGCGCACGATTTCTTCGTTGCACGCTTTTTTTCATTTTTTGTACATGCAGGGGGTAATTCGCGAGAATCCGACGGAGAGGCTTTCTAAGCCAAAGTACGAAAAGCGTCTGCCTGTTGTTCTGACGTCTATGGAAGTGGAGCTTTTATTGGCGCAACCAAATCCCACAACGCCAAAAGGGTGCCGTGACAAGGCAATGCTGGAACTTTTATATGCAACGGGGCTGCGTGTTTCGGAGCTTTGCGGTCTGAATATAGACGCCGTAAAACCACGCCGCGGTTTTCTGATATGCCATACGGGCGGGCAAAACCGAATGGTTCCGGTCGGCAAACCTGCGCTTTATGCGGTTGCTGAATATATAAAAACGGCGCGCCCAGTTCTTTTGGCGGGGCGGGATGAACTTGCGCTTTTCGTCAATGTAGGCGGGGCACGCCTTTCAAGGCAAGGATTTTGGAAGCTTGTGAAAGGCTATAAAGATAAGGCGGGGATTGACAAGGATTTAACGCCGCATACCCTGCGCCATTCCTTTGCAGCGCACCTTTTGGAAAATGGGGCAGACCTTGGCTCTATTCAGGAAATGATGGGGTTTGCGGACATTGCCTCCACCTCTGTTTACACCAAAATTGTAGAGAATAAAATGATGAATGTATATAAAAAAGCCCACCCGCGCGCACGATAAAATGCGTCTTGGGCTACGCTTTTTCTGTATTCTTTAGAATAACCGTTGTATTTTTTGCATAGCATGGTACGGATGGAGGTTTGATGCTATGAAAAAAATACTGAGCGGTTTTCTTTGTTTTATACTGATTTTAACAGGCATGCCCGCCGCCGCGGAAACGTCCGCACTATCTCCGAATGCAAAGGCGGCACTTTTGATGGAAGCGGAAACGGGGCGCGTTTTGTTTGAATCAAACAGTCACGAAGCGTTACCGCCCGCGTCTGTAACGAAAATTATGACGATGCTGCTGATTATGGAAGCGGTGGACAGCGGCCAAATTTCGTTTGATGACATTGTAACGGCAAGCGAAAACGCAAAGCGCATGGGCGGCTCGACCATTTTCCTTGACACGGGCGAGCAGATGAAGGTCTACGATTTAATGAAGGGCATCGCCGTTGCCTCAGGCAACGATGCATGCGTTGCAATGGCGGAGTATTTGGCGGGGACGGAAGCGGCGTTTGTGGAAAAAATGAACGCGCGCGCGAAAGAACTGGGCATGGAAAATACGCATTTTATAAACTGCAACGGGTTGCCTGCCGAAGGCCATGTCACAAGCGCTTACGATATTGCACTCATGAGTCGCGAGCTTTTAAAGCATGAGCGTATTTTTGAATTTACAACCATATGGGTAGACAGCTTGCGCGGCGGGGCATTCGGGCTTGCCAACACGAATAAGCTGATTCGGTTTTACGAGGGTGCAAACGGTCTGAAAACAGGTTCGACGGATGCGGCGCTTTACTGCCTTTCCGCAACGGCAAAGCGTGATAATATGCAGCTTATCGCCGTCATTTTAGGTGCGCCCACAACGCGTGACCGATTTGACGGTGCGCGCGCACTGCTTGATTATGGTTTTTCTGCCTACGGACTCTGTTCGCCCGCCGAGGTGGACGCACCCGTCGGCGAGGCACGCGTTTTGATGGGCACGAAGGATACCGTGCCACTTTCTTACGCTGAATCTCCTGCTATATTGCTCGAAAAAGCAAAGCTTCCCCAAATTGAAAGCCGAATTTTGCCTGCCGAAAACCTGTCGGCACCGATTCAGGCGGGGGATATGGCAGGAAAGGTCGAGTTTTACGCGGACGGCACACTTTTATTGGAAGTGCCTTTATGCGCCGCTGAGGATGTGCCGCGCAAAACTTTTTGGAGGGTGCTCCGTGACCTGTTTGAAAAATGGTGCAAAAGTTCATAAAAAATTTAAAAATAAACTATAAGTATGTCATAAATACAGAATATACTAAAAATAAGGGCAAAACGCCCGAACCAATTCTTTTTCATTTTTCTCGAAGCCCTGCCTCCCCCGGCAGGGCTTCACGTATTACACGTTTTATCAGGATTTTAGTCTCCTCTGTTTTTGTTCTCTAATCCTACACGTACACCCCGCCGATATGCAAATACCGTTTACGTGGGGCCGTATAGCTTGAAAGCGGCCGCATATAAGCGTTAAAGCTATGCGCTGCGATATAAATTTCCCCGTTTTCTATCCCCGTTACCAAAAGCGAGTGATAGTACCGCTCGTTATTTCCGAGCTGTATTACATCTCCAAGCTCCATTGCCTCGGATGTCTCCTCGGTAGCGAATACGGCTTTTTCGCGATTCGTAATTAAAAATTGATATAAAAATTCTACGCTCGTCCAAGCGGGTGCACGGTCTTGGGGACTTATATAATACCAGCCCACCTCGGGCGTATAATTCATAACACCGCTGCCCGCATACAGGCATTGTGAGATAAAATTGGTACAGTCGCCGCCAATACCGGTGAAATCATAATATGCGGGATTGCGACCATATGCCCATTTTTTGGCATATTCCACTGCTTTTCTTCGGTTGTAATTGCGAATTTGCGGCAAGAAAAAACACCTCCCGTTACAGTGTATGACAAAGGGAGGATGTAAGGTGCATAGTTTGTACCACAAGCAAAAAGTCAATGATTTTCGGGGAAAAGGCATACAAAAAAATCCTGCTTTGCAAAGCAGGATTTTTGATTGCAACAGAATATGCTGCGTGTGGTGCCGGAAGCGGGAGTCGAACCCGCACGGTATCGCTACCACCGGATTTTGAGTCCGGCACGTCTGCCAATTCCATCATTCCGGCACATATTGACTTATCGAATATAAATTATAACACAAAGAAAAAAGAAAAGCAAGTACTTTTAAAAAATTTTTCAAAAATACTTGCTTTCAGACTCTGTTTGCCAGAATCAGATTCAAGAATCTGACGCTGCATCCCCAAAGAGTGCAGCCGCAAAGTCAGTGGCGGAAAACGGTTGTAAATCCTCAATTTCTTCGCCGACACCGACGAATTTCACAGGCAAATCGCATTGCTCGCGGATGGCGATAACAATGCCGCCCTTCGCTGAGCCATCAAGCTTTGTCAAAACCATACCCGTAAGCGGTACTGCCTCAGCAAAAAGCTTTGCTTGTGAGAGCGCGTTTTGCCCCGTTGTTGCATCGAGGACCAAAAGACTTTCCTTAGAAGCCTCGGGAAGCTCCCTTGCAATAATGCGGTACATTTTCTCAAGCTCATCCATTAAATTCTTTTTGTTATGAAGCCTGCCTGCCGTGTCGACAATCAGAACATCTGCCGCACGCTTTTTTGCCGCCATACAAGCGTCATACACTACGGAAGCGGGGTCAGCACCCTCGCTGCCCTTTATAATGTCGCACCCTGCGCGTTCTGCCCAAACGGCAAGCTGTGAGATTGCCGCCGCGCGAAATGTATCGGCCGCCGCCAAAAGAACGGTTTTCCCCTCTTTTTTAAGCTGTGCCGCGAGTTTGCCGATGGTCGTGGTCTTGCCAACACCGTTTACGCCGATTATAAAAATAACAGCAGGCTTGCCTGTAAGGCAAAGCGATTGCGCGTCATCCGCCAGCGTTTCCGCAAGAAGGCGGATTAAGAGCGCACGCACCTCGGCGGCGTCCGTTGTGCGCGTTTCCTTTACTGCCGCGCGCAGTCGGTCAATCAAATTCATGGCCGTTTCTGCGCCGATGTCCGCAAGCACAAGTGCATCCAAAAGCGCATCAAATAAATCCTCGTCAATCTTGACAAAGGCACCGAGTACGGCGTCTATCTTCTCGGAAAATGACTCCCGTGTTTTGCTGAGCCCCGCACGGAGCCTTGAGAAAAGTCCTTTTTTTTCGCCCATTCTTTATCTCCTTATTGTACTTTTTTATAAAATAGTGCAGAAAGCGGCGGCAAGGTCAGGCAAAGACTTTGCGCCTGTCCATGGTACGGGATTTTATTCGTGCGCCGCCGCGGCTGACGCACGCCTGTGCCGCCGTAAATTTGCTTGTCTGTGGAAAAAACACATTGATACAGTCCCGCACTCGGCATGCCGACGCGGTAATGGTCCCGCCTGACGGGACAGAAATTACAGAAAACAAAAAGTTCGTTGCCGTGTCTGTCTGCACGCCGAAAAGCAATAACACTGTTATCCGTATCGTCATTGGCAAGCCACGTAAAGCCCTCCCAATCGGTATCGTTTTCCCAAAGCGGTGCGTTTTGCAGATAAAAGTGATTTAAATCCCGCACAAACCGTTGCATTTTTTGGTGCATTTCATAGCCAAGCAAATGCCAATCCAATTCCTTTTTAACATTCCATTCAATGAACTGTGCAAACTCGTTTCCCATAAACTGCAGTTTTTTACCCGGGTGCGCCATCATATATCCGTAAAAGGCGCGCAGATTATGAAATTTTTCTGCATATGAGCCGGGCATTTTTTCAATTAAAGAGCGTTTGCCATGCACAACCTCATCATGCGAAAGCGGCAGAATAAAATTTTCCGAGAACGCATAGGTCATGGAAAAGGTCAAGTTGCGATGCATGCCTTTTCGGAAAAGCGGGTCCTTTTCCATATAGGCGAGCATATCGTTCATCCAACCCATATTCCACTTAAAGTTAAAACCGAGACCGCCATCGTAGGGCGGCTTTGTAATCATGGGAAAGGCGGTGGATTCCTCAGCAATCATCAGCACCTTCGGGTCCAAGGCAAATGCGGCAGCGTTCAGCTTTTTTAAAAATTCAATGGCCTCCAGATTTCGATGATCCCCGTATCGGTTCGGCCGCCATTCGCCCGACCGCTTGCCGTAGTCTAAATAGAGCATGGAGGCAACCGCATCCACGCGAAAGCCGTCAATATGATAGTATTCGATAAAAAAGCAGACGTTGGAAATCAAGAAGGACAGAACTTCCTGCCGCCCGTAATCGAAAATTCTCGTATTCCAGTCGGGATGTTCCTTTTTCAGGGGGTCTGCATATTCATAAAGACAATCGCCGTCAAATTCCATAAGACCGTGTGCGTCCTTGGGGAAGTGAGCGCCCACCCAGTCCAAAATAACGCCGATGCCTGCGCGGTGAAACGAATCCACCAAAAAAGCAAAATCCTCAGGCGTACCGTAGCGCGATGTGGGGGCGTAATACCCTGTTACCTGATACCCCCAGGACAAATCAAAGGGATATTCGGATACAGGCATAAATTCTACATGTGTGTAGCCCATGCGCTTTACATATGGAACCAGGACCTCCGCGAGCGTGCGATAGGAAAAAAAGTTCCCGTCCGCATGCTTTTGCCAGGAACCGAGATGCACCTCGTAAATATTGATCGGTGCGCAAAGCGCGTCTTTGCGGTTTTCTCTGTACGCCGCGTCGTGCCAATGGAAGGCGTCAATATCATAGACCTTGCTCGCCGTTTCGGGGCGCGTCGCCGTATGAAAGGCATACGGGTCGCTTTTGTAAAAGGTACGGCCGCCGCGTTTTATAAAAAATTTGTAATGATCAAACTGTTTTGCTTTTTCCTCTGTATATTCCCATACGCCGCCACCGACGGGGGACATCGGCGCCGCACCCTCGTCCCATTCGTTAAAATCGCCGACTAAGCTGACGTAATCTGCCCGAGGTGCCCATACGCGGAAGGAAAACCCGTTTTCCCCTGCGTGACAACCTAAAAGCTTGTAAGCTTTTGTACATACGCCGCGTGAGAACGCGCGCAGTTCTTTTTCCATACAAAGCTCCTTTTCTTTTTTAGGGTTATACATAGTATATCACAAAAAAGAAGAAATGTCAAAAAAAGGAATTGTAACTTATAACTTTATTTTCTGCGGAATCGTTTTTTATTTATTTTTCGCACAAAATTCTGCCTTATGAGCCTGAAAACCAAAAAAGAAAAACAATGCGAAATAGGGCATTGTTTCTAAAATCATGGATTATTTCCATGATTTTTAACACTATACACTTATTATGAACAGAATACAAAATCTTAAAACATCAACTAAAATCTGTGTTTCCTATTGACAGTTATGTGGTTTTTTGTTATAATATGGCATAATAGGAGGGGATGATTTTGAAAAATAGGTCATTTTTTTCACAAATTATGTTATTAGTTATTTTATCTGTAGTTTGTGTTATATTGACAGTTGGTATTGCTCTTGTAGTCGGTTCTTCTGCTACAACGTTGTTTGATTTTGAAAACCTTAACCTCTCTAATATGATACCCGTGTTAATATTGGGAGGTTTCATTAGTTGTGTTGTTGTTGGAATAACTGTTCTTTTTGTTGCCAGGTCAATATTTTATAAAGTTAAAAATTATTTAACAGAAGAGGATAAAAATGGAGGAGATAAAAAATGAAATGTACGAATCACCCAGAAATTGATGCACAGGGAATGTGTACATACTGTGGAAAACCTTTCTGCAAGGACTGTCTTGTAGAAGTAAAAGGAAGAATGTATTGCAAACAAGATCTTGGCAATGTTCTTGACGAGGCAAAACAATCAGGTGGCCAACCAACCATCAATATTACGAATTCAAATGAAAGCACCAACACCAACACGAATGTCAATGGTGGTTTTGGGGTTGGTCCTAGAAAGAGTAAAATGGTTGCTTTGATTTTGTGTATTTTAGGTTTCTTTGGTCTTGGCGGTCTTCACAGAATGTATGTTGGAAAAGTAGGAAGTGGTGTTTTACATTTCTTTACATATGGTTTATGTGGAATTGGAACAATAATTGACCTTATTTCTATCTTATCTGGTGGTTTTAGAGATAGTTATGGGTATCCTTTGGTCTAAATA
>JAZNUV010000023.1:0-35126 GCA_045592445.1 Clostridia bacterium
AAATCGTTCTCTACCGTACCCACGTACGCCGACGAAAACGATTTCACAAAATATAACTGCGTTTTTCGATGTCTCGGTCAGCGTGTCGACTTTATCGACACGCTGAAAGGAACTTGCGTTCCTTTTTACTCTCTCAAAAAGAAAGAGAAATTTTTAAAGATATTCTAACTCTGAAAAAATGTTATACAATTCCAAATAATCTTTTTGCATTTGCAGAGGTTTCGGCGGCAATCACCTCGACGGTAGTGCCACGAATCTCTGCAATTTTTTCTGCAGTATAGCGAAGATTAAGGGAGGAATTCCGTTTGCCACGGCAAGGCACAGGTGAAAGGTACGGACAATCCGTTTCCAACAACAGACGGTCAGGCGGTACCATTTTGGCGACCTCGACAGTTTTGACGGCATTTTTATAGGTAACAACGCCACCTAGGGCAATATACATGCCGAGACGCAAAACCTCTCTCGCAAGTTCAACACCGCCCGAAAAGCAATGCATCACGCCGCCGCTTTTTAAATGTGATTTTAAAATATCCATCGTATCCCCATGTGCGTCTCTATCATGGATAACAACGGGCAATCCTACTTTTTCAGCCAATGCAAGCTGACGTATCAATGCATTTTTTTGCACTTCGCGGTTGTCGTTCCCGTAATAATAGTCAAGCCCGATTTCGCCGATGGCAACAACCTTTTCGTGCGCCGTCATACGTTCAAGCGCGGAAAGCGCCGATTCGTCAAGCTCCTCTGCGTTTTGCGGATGTATGCCCACGGCCGCGTACGCAAAGGGATATTTTTCAGCAATGGCAATGGAAGCCGCACTTGCCTCCAAATCATCTCCGATATTGACGATGGCATCAACACCCGAAAGCGGAAGGGACGCTAAAAGTGCGTCCCTGTCATCCGAGAAAGCATCATCATTATAATGTGCATGTGAATCAAAAAACATTAGCGTATCTCCGCACCGGCGGGCATATCGCCCTCTACCGTCAAAAGCGAAAGCTTGCCGTCCGCCTCCGCACATAAAAGCATGCCTTCACTCATAATCCCGCGAAGCTTTGCGGGGCGCAGATTTTTAAGAAGTACAACACGTTTACCGACCATATCCGCAGCCGTGTAGGAAGAGCGAATACCCGATACAACTGTGCGTGTGCCGTCACCCGTATCAAGCGAAAGCTTTAAAAGCTTGTCGGCACCTTCTACGTTTTCTGCCGCCAGCACCTTAGCAACACAGAGCGAACATTTTGCAAAATCGTGAATCGTAATTTCTTCTTTTTTCTCTTCCGCAGTTTTCTTTTCGGCAGCTTTTTTCTCACTGATGGCTTCTAAATCAGCAAGCTCCTTTTCCATGTCAATACGCGGGAAAAGTGCATCAGCACGCGACATGGAAAACGTATCGGGTAATACATTCCAACTATGTGCACTGTCCCAACTGCGTGCCTTTTCGTCCGCGCCAAGCTGCCCAAAGATTTTCTCTGCCGTTTCAGGCATAAAGGGTGAAAGCAAGACAGCAATAACACGCACACTTTCGGCGAGGTTATAAAGTACCGCACCGAGCCTTGCTTTTTGACTTTCGTCCTTCGCAAGTGCCCAGGGCATTGTTTCATCAATATATTTATTCGTGCGGCCCACGAGCGTAAAGATATCGGAAAGTGCGCCCGCAAGGTTATAGCTTTCCAGATTTTTTTCTGTTTTTTCTGCCACCTCTTTGGCACAGGCAATTAACTGGTCATCAAACGTGCCCGTTTTGCGCACCGCAGGCACCGTGCCACCGAAATATTTTTCAAGCATAGCGGCCGTGCGGCTTACGAGGTTGCCGAGGTCATTCGCAAGGTCAGTATTGATACGGTTGATAAGCGATTCGTTTGAAAATTCGCTATCTGCACCATAGGGCATCTCGCGAAGCGCGTAGTAGCGGAGCGCATCTACGCCATATTTGCCCGCCAGAATGATAGGGTCTACCACATTGCCCTTGGATTTTGAAATCTTACCACCGTCTAAAAGCATCCAACCGTGCCCGAGCACTTTTTTCGGCAAGGGTAGGTCGAGCGCCATTAAAATAGCGGGCCAAATCAAGGTGTGAAAACGGACAATTTCCTTTGCCATCAAATGCAGATCGGCAGGCCAGTAATGAAGAAAGTCACTTTCATCCTCGGAAAACGCGCCCATTGCGGTGATATAGTTTGAGAGAGCGTCAATCCAAACATATACGATATGCCCGGGGTCAAATTCCACAGGAACACCCCATGTAAAGCTTGTACGGGAGACACATAGGTCGGAAAGACCGGGCCGCAAAAAGTTATTCAGCATCTCATTTCGGCGGCTTTGCGGCTCCAAAAAGTCTGTATTTTCGATTAAGTCGATAAGTCGGTCCTGGTATTTTGAAATGCGGAAAAAGTAGCTTTCCTCCTTCGTTTTTTCGACGGGGCGGCCGCAGTCGGGACATTTGCCGTCCACCAATTGATGCTCCGTCCAAAACGATTCGCAAGGGGTGCAATAAAGCCCTTCGTATTCACTTTTATAAATATCGCCCTTGTCATAGAGCTTTTTAAATATCTTTTGTACCGCGCTGATATGTTGCGCATCCGTTGTACGGATAAAGCGGTCATTTGAAATGTTCATCAGTTTCCAAAGGGTTTTTACGCCCGCCACAATGGTATCGACGTATTCCTTCGGCGTTTTGCCTGCCTCTTCCGCTTTGCGCTGGATTTTTTGCCCATGCTCGTCCGTGCCTGTTAAAAACATAACATCATAGCCGCGCATACGCTTATAGCGGGCGATGGTATCGGCCGCAACAGTTGTGTAGGTATGCCCGATATGCAAATTGTCGCTTGGATAATAAATCGGTGTGGTGATATAAAATTTTTCCATATTTCTCATCCTTTCCGTCAATAGGATTATTTTAACACAAAACCCGTGCAAAGTCAATTTATATTTTCTCAAAACAATACAGCCCCGAAAACTCGATGTTTTCGGGGCTGGTGCTCACTTTTGGTTTATTGTGAAAAGAATGTATGTGCGTTAATCATAATTTGTGCCACTTGCGCTCGTGTTGCGGTTTGAGACGGGGAAAGCGTTCCGTCTCCCATGCCACGAATAATTTCCTTCGTAACGGCCCATTGCAAGACTGTTTTTTCATAGGGGGAAAGCGTGACAAAGTCGGAATAAGCTTCCGCTGTGATGCGGTTACCTGTAAGGTTGGCACCGCGTTTTTCCGCCAAACTATACATAGAGGCTACCATTTCAAAACGTGTGATGGGAGCGGAGGGACTGAATATGGACCCTTCTGCAAAAGAGAGAAGGCCGTTTTCATAGCCCCACGCCACATACGGCGCGTACCAGGCAGACTCGTCAATATCCAAATAGGGGAGTGCAGCAATATCTCCGGTGGTCTTACTGCCGAGCGCGGTATGAAGCCGTCCTAAAACGGTGATAAACATAGCACGCGTCATGGAAGTATCGGGCGAGAAGGTGGTTTCGGAGGTGCCGCTGAAAAGCCCCATATCACAGACTTTATCTACAACATCCGTCGCCCAATGCCCAATCATATCCGTAAAGGAATCCGTAACTGCAACATACACGGTTGCCATACCGCCACCCGAAGTGTAAGCGCGGACAACCGCCGTACCGCCTGCTTTGGCGGAGAGGGTGCCGTCAGGAGAAATTGTGACTGCATTTGCGTTCGTATTTTCCCAATAGAGCTTGCCGCTGCCGTTTGTGGCGGCAGGCAAAAGCGAGAATTTTTCGCCAACGGCGAGACGCACAGAAGGAATGAGTGAGGCGTATTCGGCGCTGATATATCCCGTGCCGCCACTATATTGAATTTTATACCAGTATGGATTTTTGAGGTAGGGGACAAGCATACTGTCGGACGTGCGCGTGCCACTTAAAATTGTAAAAGTCTGCCCTGCCGTCAACGTACCGACCGCAGCCGTGTTCGTGGAAGGACCTTTGCGCACATTGACGCCGCCGCTTGAGGTGGCAGTTTGCGCATTGACTGCAGAAAATGTAACGGCCGTATCTGCGGCAGGCATATTGGAAAAGACAGGAATGTAAAAAACTTTTGCATCCGAAAGTGTACCGGCTGACTGATAGCCCGTAAAAATAGATTGCGCCTGCCCGACTGCGCCGTATACATTTGTCATATACTGATGCGTGTAAAGTGCATACCCGCTTTTGGGTGCTACATTAAAACGCTCAAAATACATGGTGTTTTGCCCTTTGGATATATAAAGCTCGCCAATCCATACGGCACCATTTATAATTGAGGCTTCGGGCGTTGTCCACGGACGACCGTAGGACGTACCGAGACTTGCCCAGTTGAGGCCGTTTGCAATTGGGTTTTTGCCATCATTTGCACCAATATTATAAAAGTTATAAATACCTTTAAAATCACCATAGCTGCCTGACACGCTGCCTGAAGGCTTTATGCCGATTTCGGTACGGATTTTAGAGGCTAAGTAATAGGGGCTTACACTGCTTTTTTGGGCAGCCTCCATAATGACTTCTGCATATGTTTTCTCGGTGGTAACGGTTTCACCCGTTGCCGTCAGATAAGAAATTGGCGTATCATGCATAAAGGTGCCATTTAAAATCAGTTCAACACCATCTTTTGTGTGATACGTTTTGTCATAAGAAAGCGCTTCGAACATAAAAATATGTTGCTCGTTTAAAAAGTTTGCAGGGTTCATAAAATAATCCACAACGGCGGTCGATGCAGATAGCCAAACCGATGCATCGTGGTATGTATACGTGCCTGTTCCCGCATTATAATGCCCTGCAGCGTGATTGCGCAAAAGCGTACTGTAATATTTTTCAACAAGGCTTTTTTTCCCTGTTTCTGCTTTCACGACCGTATCCCAGTCCAAATGAGTCGGCACAGCAACGAAAACCCAGTTCGGATATTTTTTGTGTAGCGCCGCAAGTTTCGTTTGCCAAGCGGACGGGAAAGCGCTAAGCTCGCTCTGATAGTCTGCCGCCGCGGGAAAGGAGAGAAAGAGGAGACAACAAAGCAATGTGCATATACGTTTTATCATAAGTAGACGTCCTTCCTCGCTGTATTCTTATCTATATCTTAGTCGATTTAGGAGGTAAAGTCAAGATATAATTTATGGATGTGAAAAAAAAACTTGCATTTTTAGGAAGAATGTTCTATAATATGTATATTAACAATACGATTACAGAAAAGAAAGGAAAGGACAGATAGTATGATATTTGAAAAAGTAGCAGAAATTATTGCAGAACAGCTCGGAATCGATGCTGCGAGCATTACGGAAGAGGACGCATTTATTGATACACTCGGCGCAGATTCCTTGGATATTGTTGAATTGATTATGTCTTTTGAAGATGAATTTTCCCTTTCTATTTCCGATGAGGAAGCAGAAACGATTCGTACAGTCGGCGATGTGGTAGCGTATATTAAAGCAAATGCCTGATATTGTTCAGTTTTTTGAAAAAGAAACAGGCCATCGGTTTCAGAACGTTCGCCTTTTAGAGGAGGCGCTCACTCATAGCTCCTATGCCAATGAAAAAGGCTGTGTCTGCAATGAAAGGTTGGAATTTTTGGGAGATTCCGTCCTCGGCATTATCGTAAGTCGGCAGCTTTATTTCTATACTCCTTCCATTTCGGAGGGGGAGATGACGCGTGCGCGCGCCACGGTGGTATGCGAAAAAACGCTTGCTGATTGTGCGGCGCGTATCGGCCTCGGTAATGTGCTTCGCCTCGGGAAGGGGGAGGCACGGACAGGCGGCGCAAAAAGAGCGTCCGTTTTGGCAGATGCCATGGAAGCTGTGATTGCTGCACTGTATCTGGATGCAGGTTTTACTGTGACGCAAAAATGGGTAGGCTCGCTTTTAGAAGGTGCGGTTATGGAAGCACTATCGGGGCAAAACACGCGGGACCATAAAACGATGTTGCAGGAACGATTTCAAAGTAAGAATGCAAAAGCACTTGTCTATACGGTGCTGGAGGAGACAGGGCCCGACCATGACAAGTCCTTTTCGGTCGGCGTTTTATACGATGATAAGATGCTGGGTTGCGGCACGGGCAGAAGCAAAAAACAAGCAGAACAAGCTGCGGCAAAAAATGCGTTGGAGGCACTTTTATGAAAGGGCATATGAATGTGCCGATATTTATTCCGCACTTAGGATGCCCGCATGACTGTGTGTTTTGCAACCAACGCTCGGTCACGAATACATTGGCGGCGCCTTCCCCGGAAAGCGTCGCTTTTACTATTGCGGAATGTTTGAAAAATACAGGCGACCGTGAAGCGGAAATTGCGTTTTTCGGAGGCAGTTTTACCGGAATTCCACGCGATGAGCAGGATGCCTACCTCACAGCAGCAGCACCCTTTTTGGAAAGTGGCAAGGTGACGGGTATACGCATTTCTACACGGCCGGACCAGATTGATGCGGACACACTTTCCTTCTTAAAGGAACGTCATGTTGTGCATATTGAGCTGGGCGCGCAGTCTATGTCGGACAAGGTGCTTGCGCTTTCGGGGCGCGGCCATACGGCAGAAGATACGGCGCGGGCAGCCGCACAAATACAAAAGTACGGATTTGTGCTCGGACTGCAGATGATGACAGGCCTTCCCGGCAGTACGGACGAGGATGAAATCGAAACGGCGCGCGCGTTTGTACGCTTGGGGGCAAAAGAGGCGCGCATATATCCGACGGTGGTGTTTCGCCATACTGCACTCTATGCGAGAATGCAGACGGGTAAATATACACCTCAAACGGTGGAGGAAGCAGTTAGGTCTGCTGCAAATGTGTTAGAAATCCTGGAAGAGGGCGGCGTGGTGGTACTGCGTATCGGCTTACAGGAAACAGAAACACTGGGTGCGGAAATCTGCGGCGGCGCATATCACCCCGCTATGGGAGAACTGGTACGGGCGCGCCTTTTCAGAAATCGCATTGAACGTGAAATTGGGAATAAAAAAGAAGTTCTGATCACTTGCCCGCCGCATCTTTGGTCGCAGGTGGTCGGACAAAAGAGGGAAAACATACGATATTTTGAAGAAACCCGCGGCGTGAAAATTGTCATGCAATCGGGTGCTATATTTTCAATAGGAGGCTGAATATGAGCGTGGAAATTTCAAAAGACATTGAAAAAATTCGAGAGAAAAAAGGCTTTATATGCGACATGGACGGTGTCATCTACCACGGCACAAAGCTTTTGGACGGCGTGAGAGAATTTGTGGACTGGCTTCAAAAGGAGAATAAACGCTTTTTGTTTCTGACAAACAGCAGTGAGCGTTCCCCGCGTGAGTTGAGTCAGAAGCTTGGACGATTGGGGCTGGATATTGACCCGTCTCACTTTTACACCAGCGCGCTTGCCACAGCGTCCTTCCTGGCGAGCCAATGCCCGGGCGGGAGCGCATATGTAATTGGCGAACCGGGACTTACGGGTGCGCTTTATGACGCGGGTATTATGATGAATGATTATAATCCGGACTACGTGGTTGTGGGTGAAAGCCGTTCATACAGCTTTGAGAAAATCGAACACGCCATTCACCTGGTACTGGGGGGTGCGAGACTAATCGGCACCAACACGGATATTACGGGCCCTTCTGAAAAGGGCATATTACCTGCCTGCCGCGCATTGGTTGCACCGATTGAAATGGCAACGGGCAGAAACGCCTACTTTATCGGAAAGCCGAACCCGATTATTATGCGCCACGCCATGCATTGCATCGGTCTTAGCCGCAATGAAACGGCAATTATTGGTGACCGCATGGATACGGATATCCTTTCGGGCATTCAAACGGAAATTGATACGGTGCTTGTTTTAAGCGGCGTTACGGGAGAAAAAGAGCTTATCGAGATGCCGTATAAGCCTTCCTTTATTCTGCCCGGCGTTGGCCATATTCCACCGAGATGAGGATATTTACGGTCGGGGCAAATGACGCGGGACGACGTGTGGACGCGTTTTTAAAACATTTAATGCCCACGCTTCCGTCCGGCATGCTTTATAAATACATCCGTACCAATAAAATTAAATTGAACGGAAAAAAGCCGAAGGCAGACAGCCGCGTTATCGCGGGCGATACGGTAACGTATTTTGGGGCAGACGAATTTTTGCCGCAGATAGCGGATGTGGCATTGCTTTCTGAAAAGGCGGGCGGCATCATACCGCACGTGGTCTACGAGGACAAAAATATTGTACTTTTGTATAAAGGGCGCGGTGTTGCCTGTCAGCCTGATAAAACGCGTCCTAAAAAGACGCTTGCAGATATGCTGAAATGGTATCTTTATCAAAACGGCAGTTTTGATCCCGCAACGGAAAATACGTTTTCTCCTGCACTTTGTAATCGACTCGACGTGAATACGACGGGGCTTGTCATTGGTGCAAAAAATATGGAAGCCCTTCGCGCGATGAACGAAAAAATCCGAACGGGTGAAGTGCGGAAGTTTTATCGGTGCCGCGTTTTAGGCATGCCAAATCCGCCTGAAGGCATTGTTGAAACAAAGCTTAAGAAGGACGAAAAACAAAACATAAGCCGCGTTTCTGAAACGGGGAAAACAGCCATAACACGGTATAGGACGTTCGAGACAAATGGAGAGACAAGCACGCTTGAAATTGAACTTATAACGGGGCGTTCCCATCAGATACGCGTGCATATGCGCCATATTGGCTGTCCCCTTGTCGGTGACCCGAAGTATGGGGAGGGCGGAAAAGGGCAAGACCTTTGCGCTTACCGCATTTTCTTTGATTTTCAGTCCGAGGACGGCGTTTTGGGGTATTTAAAAGGAAAAAGCTTTGCTTTGGAACCCAAACTTTTATTTGAATAGATTTATTTGCTTGTATCAAACTGTAAAAAGGCAACCCGCACCTGATAGCGTACAAAGGTGCGGGTTGCCTTATTTGTTCATGTAACTTTTTATATATTTTAAGCTTGCATCAAGTCCTTACCAGCGAATCGGCGTTTTCTGCAATACGCCGTCTTTTAGGTAGTATGCACCCGAATCGGTTGCACAAAAGGTGCTGCGAACAGCATCAAGCTCAGGCGTGGCGTGGTATTCGCCCGTTGTGATATCCATGACGTAATAATGCAGTTCACCCGGTTCATCGCTTGGGTAGGAAGAGTAGTAGGTGGAATACAAAAGCTTCGTTCCGTTTAAAGCATGAATTGTAAAGTGGCCGGAACGCTTTGGCTTTTCAGGGAATTTTTGCAACACGCGCCAATTTGAACCGTCGGGCGCGGAAACCTCGAGACCGCGTGGTGTGCCTGAAATATAAATATTATACTGGTCGGTGCAGAGTAAGGCTTTTTTCTGTGCATCGGTCATTGGTTGGTCGGACTCGCCCGTCCATGGATTATAGTACTCATTTATGTAAAGACGATTGCCAATCGCTTCCAGTTTTGCGGTGGATGGGCTTCCCTGACTACGGTCAATTTTTCCGTTATCATAGTAATAGACGTAGTAGCGATTATTCTTGTTGTATTTCTTCTCGGGTGTAGCGTAAAAAGCAACTTTACCGCCCGTCATGACAGCCATGTCGGAAACCTGTCCTTCAAAAATACAGGTTTTGCCCGTGCCGTCCATATTATAACGGAAAACACCTTCCTGGCTTGCATTATACATAAAATGTCCGTCTGTCTGCCAGGACATAGCATAGTGTGCGACGGCTGCATGAGCAGATTGCACAGCGTATGTTTCGCGGCAGAGTGCACTTATAATACCGCCTGCGTTGACAGCGCGTGCTGAAATGGTGGTTTCACCTACGTCGAGCGGAATCACGCCCGTATATTTTTTGCCCTTGATTTCCGCTTTGCCGCGGTCATCCCATAAAACGGGGTCGCTGCCGTCGGTCGTATAATACACGGTTACGCCGTCAGCTGTGGTGGAAAGCTGTATACTGCCAAGCGTATCGTAGGTGCCGCCGGGTGTGGATGCGGAAACTGTGCCGACACATTCCTCCGGAATGGTAAATTCCACCGTCTGCGTAGACGATGAGAGATCATATTCGCTCGCATAGGAAGACATTTCAATTTTATAGTGCCCCGGCGTTGTAAAATGCCGTGTGGGATTTATGGTGAAAATGCGGTTGTTATTATTGTGGCGATATGGCTCTGCATGTTCTTCGCCATTTATGGTATATCGAATCTCGTCTGCCCAGGGAATATAGTCCTCAGCATATGTATACGACAAAAAGAATGCTGTTTCCACTGCCGATGTGACCGGCTTGTCTGCATAGAAACTCCCAATCGGCGGGATGTAGCCTTCACGGTAATAATTGAGGTACGGTGCAGGCGGACGATAGTCAGACAAAAGCGACTTTACACGGTCACTCCCCGGCACGCGACCACGCGTATCATAGAGTATGTCAAGAACAAAGGAATGCATCCCTTCTTTTTCGCAAAACTCCAGAAATGTTACCCAATTTTCTTCATTTTCAACATCTGCCATAATTTTCGCCATGTAATAATCGCGACGAATTTCGGTATTCTCCGGCTCCGCTTTCAAAGCCTTTTCATACTGCTTTACAGCCTTTTCCCAATTCTCTGCAGTTTCGTATTCTTCTGCTTTTTGGAGCGCTTTTTCTACTTTTACAGCGCACCCCGTCATAAGCCCGAAGCTTACAATTGCGACCAGCAGAAAAGACAACGGTTTTTTCATTTGCATGGATATGCCCCCCTGTTTATAGTAGTAATCCTTGCTCATTATAGCACGCAAACCGAAAAGAAGTCAAGAAAAATGTTGACAAATAGGGGAAAAGGTGGTATTCTATATATAGAGGGGAGCTTGTGTTTCAGGCTGAGAGGAAGGAATTGAACTTCGACCCTATAACCTGATTTGGATAATGCCAACGTAGGGAAGATAAAGAAACTCAAAGCTTTCCGCGCGGAAAGCTTTTTCTTTTCTCTACAAAAAAGAAAGGAAGAGAAAGAAATGACAAGAAAACTGACAACCGCCGGCGTAATGCTGGCACTCGCAATCGTACTGTCTCAGATTAAGGTGTTTGATGCACCATATGGTGGCAGCGTAACCGCGGCATCCATGCTCCCCGTGATTATAATTTCGGTTTTATATGATGTAAAATGGGGGCTTTTAGGGGGCGGCGTATTTGCGTGTTTAGAGATGCTTTTGGGCGGCATTCCTGCCCCGCCTGTTGCGAGCGTGGTCTCGTACATGCTCGTCGTGCTTTTGGATTACGTGCTGGCGTTTGGCGTGATCGGCATGGCGGGCATTTTCCACCGCCGTATTTTTGGCGGGAAAACATGGGGTGTTCCCGCGGCAACTGCACTCGTTATATTCCTGCGTTTTATATGCCACTTTTTATCAGGCATTCTCATTTGGGATGTATATGCTTGGGAAGGGTATGGCGCATCTCTTTATTCCTTCCTATATAATGGTTCTTACATGCTGTTTGAACTGATTATTACCACAGCTGCCGCCGCCGCACTCGCAAAAACAATTCAAAAAGAAATAAAATAAAAAAATACTTGACAAATCAGAAAAAAGGGTGTAAACTATAAAAGCTGTAAATGCTTTTTGGTTTACACCTTTTTGGAGAAAGAA
Source organism: Clostridia bacterium (assembly GCA_045592445.1). Lineage (GTDB taxonomy): Bacteria > Bacillota > Clostridia > UMGS1883 > UMGS1540 > JAQXGO01. The sequence continues at coordinate 11,521 of JAZNUV010000023.1, forward strand.
ATGAAAAAAAATTTAACAATTGGTTATCTTCTCGATTTTTATGGTTCGCTTTTGACTGAGCGGCAACGGGAAGCTTTGGATATGTATTATAATATGGATTATTCCCTGGCGGAAATTGCGGAACAGTTTTCCGTAACGCGGCAATGCATCCGCGGTTATTTAAAGAACGGGGAAGCACATCTTAGGCGTATGGAAGGGGCACTCAATCACGCTGCACTCTACGGAGCGGCGGAGGCAGTGCTGAAAATGCTGCAGGAGGCGGCGCGTGAAGGCGGCATGGCAGAGGAAAATGCAGAGAAAGCCGCAGAACTTTTACGCATCGGCATGGAAAGGGAAACGGATGGCATTTGAAAATTTAGGCGATAAACTGCAAAATGTATTTAAAAAGCTTCGCGGCAAGGGGCGCGTCAGCGAAAAGGACATAAAGGAAGCGATGCGCGAGGTGCGCCTCGCCCTTTTGGAGGCGGACGTAAACTTTAAGGTCGCGCGGGAGTTTATTGCAAAAGTCAGTGAAAAAGCTGTGGGAGCGGACGTTCTGGAAAGTTTAACGCCCGCACAGCAGATTATCAAGATTGTACGGGATGAACTTTGCGATTTAATGGGTGGCACAACGGCAAAATTAGCTGTTTCGCCCAAATTGCCCACTGTTTTGATGCTCGTTGGATTAAACGGTGCAGGCAAAACCACCACGGCGGCAAAACTTGCGGGCCATTTGAAAAAGCAGGGCACACGCCCGATACTGGCTGCGTGTGACGTGTATCGCCCCGCTGCAGTCAAACAATTGATGGTCGTGGGCGGGCAGGTGGATGTTCCCGTTTTCACAAAAGAAGGAGAAAATGACCCTGTGAAAATCGCGAAAGAAGCGGTCGAAAGCTGTGATACATCGCGGTTTGACACGGTTATTTTAGATACTGCAGGGCGTCTTCAGGTGGATGAAGCGCTGATGGACGAACTCGTGCGCATGAAGGCGGCAGTCAAACCAACCGAGATTTTGCTCGTGGTCGATGCCATGACGGGACAGGATGCGGTGAACATCGCAGAAGGCTTTGCTGAAAAGGTCGGCATTGACGGCGTGATTTTAACAAAGATGGACGGCGATGCCCGAGGCGGTGCAGCACTGAGTGTAAAGGCAGTAACGGGGAAACCGATTAAGTTTTCTTGTGTTGGAGAAAAGCTTGCCGACATAGAACCGTTTCACCCCGAACGTTTGGCTTCCCGCATTCTCGGCATGGGCGATATGCTGACGCTGATTGACAAAGCACAGGCGGCATTTGATGAAAAAACAGCCGCCCAGCTGGAACAAAAATTAAGAAAACAACAATTTACTTTACAGGATTTTCTCGACCAGATGGAGCAAATGAAAAACATGGGGCCCTTGCAGGATTTGGTAGGGATGATTCCCGGCATGAAGGCAGGTGCCTTAAAGGGCGCAACGATTGACGAAAGGCAAGTTGCCCGTACGGCGGCCATTATCAAATCGATGACGCCGAAGGAACGAGATAATCCGGATATTATAAATGCCGCGCGCAAAAGGCGCATTGCAAAGGGCAGCGGCACAGAGGTACAGGACGTAAACCGCCTTTTAAAGCAGTTTGATGATATGCAAAAGCTGATGAAGCAGTTTATGGGCAAAGGGAAAAAGCGTAAGCGGTTTCCTTTTGGGTTTTAATATGAGGAGGTGAAAAGAAATGGCAGTAAAAATCAGATTGAGAAGAATGGGTGCAAAAAAATCTCCGTTTTACAGAGTGGTAGTTGCAGATTCCAGATACCCGCGTGATGGCAGATTTTTAGAAGAAATCGGCACATACAATCCGATGGCAAACCCGTCTGAAATCAACATTGATGCTGACAAAGCGAAGAAATGGCTCGGTAATGGTGCACAACCGACAGACAGCGTAAAATCTCTTTTGAAGAGAAGCGGCATCGTAGAGTAAGAAAAGGGAGGCTGATAAGCTATGAAGGAACTTTTAGAGTTTATCGTAAAATCTCTGGTGTCCTGTCCCGACGATGTTGTGATTACGGAAACGGTGGACAGTGACATTTACACATATGAAATTCATGTCAATGAAAGCGATATGGGTAAAGTCATTGGTAAGCAGGGCAAGATTGCGAAGGCAATCCGTTCTCTCATGAAAGCGGCGGCCACAAAGCGCAATCTGAAGGTAAATGTGGACATAGTGTAAAAATGCTGTGTGCGATAAGGGCGGGGGAACCCGCCCTATATTTCCATATAAGGAGAAAAGTATGTTATTGTGCGGGAAAATTGTAAATACGCATGGACTGGACGGTACAGTGAAAGTTTTGCCGTATACAGATGCACCGTCTTTTTTTGATACAATAAAATCGGTATACCTTCCTGATAAAACGCGTCTTTCCCTTGTGGGATATCGCGTTCAAAAAGGCGCGCTTTTAATGCGCTTTCGGGAAATTGATACGGTGGAAAAGGCAGAAAAATTGCGAAACCGTGAAATTTTTGTCTCGCGGGAGGAAAGACCGCCCTTGCCCGACGGGCGTTACTATATTGTAGATATTTTGGGGCTTTTGGTTGTTTGCGAGGATGGCCGGGAGCTTGGCCGCGTAAAAGATGTTTTAAAGACGGGCAGTAACGATGTGTATGTAGTAGAGGGCGAGAAGGAATATTTAATTCCCGTAATTGATGAAGTGATTTTGGAGATAAACCCTGCAAAAGGCAGGATTTATATAAAACCCTTGAAGGGATTATTAGATGATGAAGATTGACGTTTTAACGCTTTTCCCTGCGATGCTTGAAGCTGTTTTGGGTGACAGCGTAATCGGGCGTGCAGCGAAAAAGGGAATTTTGGATTTGCAGTACATAAATATACGCGATTTTTCCGAAGATAAGCACAAGCGCGTGGACGATTATCCGTACGGTGCAGGCGGCGGCATGGTGATGGCTCCGCAACCAATTTATAACGCATTTTTGCATATAACGAAAGGTCTTTCTCAAAAACCGCATGTGATTTATATGTCTCCGCAAGGGCAAGTGTTTAAGCAGGAAAAAGCGCGCACGCTTGCTGCGGATTATGACCATTTGGTGTTTTTGTGCGGACATTATGAGGGCGTGGATGAGCGGATTTTAGAGGAAATTGTAGATGAAGAAATTTCAATCGGCGATTATGTTTTAACGGGCGGCGAAATTCCCGCAATGGCAGTGATTGATGCAGTCGCGCGTATGATTCCCGGTGTGGTACAAAACGGCAATTCCGAAAGTGAGTCGCTTTCTGACGGTCTTTTGGAATATCCGCAGTATACGCGCCCACCCGAATTTTTGGGAAAAAAGGTGCCTGAAATTCTTCTGAGCGGGAATCATGCAGAGATTACGAAGTGGCGGCATCAAAAGGCTTTGGAACGCACGGCGGAAAAACGACCGGATTTACTGAAAAAATAGGAGGAAGGCATGACAAAGAAAACCTATCGTATTTTATGGGTTGGGCTCATTGCAGTAATCTCCATAACGGCAGTTGTTCTTTTACTGCCGCGGCTTATTTTGCTGTTTTTACCCTTTGTATTGGCGTGGCTTTTGGCAAAGCTTATCGAGCCCGCAGTCTGTTTCTTGCATACGAAGTTGCGTATTCCGCGTTCGGTCGCATCCGTTATTGGAATTGTAGTGGCAGTCGGCATTCTCGGCGGACTTTTGACGTTGGTTTTCGGGCGGATTTGGCAGGAAATCAATGATATCATAACGCATAGTGACGTCATTATTCAAAAATTTACGGTGCGTTATGAAACGTTTCGTAACACCTTCGCGGCACGATTTGGGCTTGCAGATGCGTTGGATCAATTATTTGAGGGCTCGGGAGAGAATTTGGCAAACAGCATTGCACAAAATGCTTTGCCCGCTTTGCAGGGTGTCTACACCATGGTAAAAAGTGTGCCGTCGGGGATTATCTTTTTCGTAGCTTTTATGATCGGCACCTACTTTATGAGTAGTGACTGGCCGCGTATCGCGGCGGGAATCCGCAGCGTTGTACCTGAAAAGGTGATGCACTTTACAGATATGTGTACGGACAATATGTTCTCGGCACTCGGTGCGTATTTGAAGGCACAGCTTGTACTCATCTGTGTTACATTTTTGGAACTTACGGTCGGTTTTTTGATTATTGGCGGTGCGGTGGCGGATTATACGCTTCTTTTGGCTACGATTATCAGCATTGTGGACGCAATTCCGATACTCGGTACAGGCACAGTGCTGATACCCTGGGGCGTTTATTCCTTAATTGTAGGGGATGTGCGCCTTGGTGCAATGCTTTTAATTTTGTACTTTATCTGCTTGGCGGTGCGGCAAATTCTGGAACCGCGACTGGTTGCACAACAAATTGGTCTGCACCCGCTTTTGACGCTCATGGTAATGTATGTGGGTTTTCGCCTGTTCGGATTGTTTGGAATGATTTTAGGGCCGATTGTTGCGCTCTTTGTAAAGCAAATGCAGGCGGCGGGCGTGTTTCGTCAGTTAAAAAACTATATAAACGGATGACTGGACATCGTGGAGGGCCACTACCTGTAATATAGATGTAATAAAAAAAAAATAAACATATAAAACAGAAAGTATTGACAATCAAATTCAAAATGTGTATAATAGCGATATGGCAAAATGCAAAATAAAGCATTTTTTGTTACTTAAAAATGTATTTGCATGTGTTTGGAAATCTATTAAAGAATGGAGAATGAACATGAAAAAAAGTCTTTGCTTGCTCTTGAGTATTTTGATGCTCATTACTGCAGCAACAACGGTTTCTGCGGCGGCCTTTGTGGACACCGAGGGAACAAATTGCGAAATCGCGGCAGATGTATTATCTGCACTCGACATCGTAGAAGGTAAAGGCAGCGGCGAATATGAGCCTGAAAGCCTTTTAACAAGGGCTGAGATGGCGACAATTATTTTGCGCGCTATCAATACACCTGCACTTGCAGGGAAGGATATCTTTGCAGATGTACCGTCCACACATTGGGGCTACGCAAATGTAAGCACGGCCTATGGCGTTGGTATTATCAACGGTATGGATGCCAATACATTTGCTCCGGATGCTTCCGTAACCTATGAGCAGGCTGTAAAAATGGTTGTTTGCGCTCTTGGTTATGACGTGCAGGCTCAAGCGTCAGGCGGTTACCCCGCAGGGTATCTGACAAAGGCTGCACAGCTTGGCATTTTAAAAGGCGTTTCGACAGAAAGCCCCATGAAGCGCGGCGACATGGCAATCCTTCTTTATAATGCATTGGATGTAAAGCCTCTGGAAAAAGAAACATATGGCGATAATTCCTACACCTATTCCGAAGCTGAGGAAACACTCGCTGAGAAATACTTGAATGTTGAAATTTACAGAGAACGCATTACGGCAACAGTGATGACTGAGCTTGTAGCGCCTACTAAAAAACTGGATGCAGATGAAGCACTTTTAAGTAACGATGTAGTTGTGAAAAAAGGCGAAACAGATATCCAGAACATGGTGGGTATGCGCGCTGATGTATACACACGTGAAGATGATGAAACCGGTATGCCGGTTGCATTGGCAGTAGTTCCCACAGCGGACTGTAAGACAGTTACAGTTTTGGCAAAGGATATTGATGTTTCCACAACAAAATCTATCTTCAAGTATACAAATGCTGAAGGCAAAGAAGAAGAAGTTCTGATCACAGGTGCAAATGTTATATATAACGGCAAGGCGAAGAACTTGAACGATATGGACACGGATATTACGCCCAATACAGGCTCTGTAAAGATTATAGAAGTGGGCGACCAGATTACGCTTGTTGTAGAATCTTATGAAAATCATATCGCAAAGCGTGTAAAGAAAGATGACCATATTGTATACTACATGGAAGATGGCAGCATCACACTCAATCCTGTTGATTCCGCATTTCAGTTTACATTGACAAATGCAAAAGGCAAAGCATTGAAGGTTGAGGACATTAACAAATGGGACATTCTTTCTATTGCAGCATCCGCAGACAATAAGATTTTACGTGTTGTAGTTTCAGATGACAAGGTAAGCGGAAAGATCGACGAGTACAGCACGAAAGATGGCATTCACATCGGTGAAAACACATACCCTGTTTCAAACTACATGGACACAACCTCTTTGACAGTACCGGAAGCAGGCATGGAAGGTGTCTTCTGCCTTGACTTTATGGGCAATGTCGTAGCTGTTGACACGGACGGTCAGGCAGCATACCAGTATGCATGGCTTTTGGATGCTGTAAGAACAAAGGGCAGAGATGGCTATGCACAGATTAAGCTCTTTAACGATGCAGGCAAAATTGAAATTATAGATGCAAATTATAACATTGAGTTTAATGGCACAATTACAAAGCCGGAGGACCTTTTGGCAGATCCTGTTTCCAATCCTCTCTTTAACGATGCTGGTACGGCAATTCAGCCGCAGCTTGTACGTTTGGAAACACAAACAGTAGAAGAAGGAAAAGTTAAAAAGCTTGTTTCTCTGGAAACAGCGTCAAATCAGTCTGACCCGAATATGGCAGACAGCTTAAAAATGGGCGGAGACTTTAGCTTTGACTACTATTTAAATTCAACACAGAATCTGTCTGAATATAACGGCACACCGGCAGGCACAGGCACACCGGTAAGCCTTGGCTACATGGGATTCTATATTCCGTCGGGCGAGGGTGCGGGTACCTATTTCTCCCGTGCACAGATTACGCCTGAGACAACTGTATTTGTTGTGCCGCAGGATCCGACAGATGAAAAGAAGTACGAGGTTCGCCAAACAACAAGCTTAGGGTATGACGCCAGTAAGAACTACAAGTGTCTCGGATTTTATGACATGAACGAAAAGTTCCAGGTTGGTGCTCTGGTATTCTACAACAATTTGTCGAACCAAGAGAGCAGCGAATATCCTGCGGAAGGCAAGCCGTTCGGTCTTGTTACAGGCATGTCGCAACGTATCAATAAAGAAGGAGACGAAGAATTTATCGTCAGAATCTTCAATACACTCGGCAAAGAAGTAGACATGGTTGTTGACCCGCAAATAGAAGTACTCTATCGTAGTGCAAATGCAGATGTCATGGCTGATGATGCTTGGTATATCAAAAATGAATCCGGTGATGTGATTGGCAATACAGCAGCGAAGAACCAGGGAGTGTATTGGACAGGAACACAAAGACCGAAAATGTATATGCCGCTTACAGAATTAGTACCTGGTGACGTTATCCATTATGAGGCGGAAGGTACAGAATTAAAAACAATTAGTGTTGTTCACCGCGTAGAGCATCCTTTCCAGAAGGAAGGCGAGAAGGGCTTTGAGTTTATCAATAATGGAGGCAACATTTCCAGACCGGCTGTAAACATACATTACAATGGACCAAATCTCCTTTCTTATGCAACAGCAGTGGAGGTTAGCAGCACAGCTGTTTTGGCGGAGACAAACATTGCAGCTGACGGTAAAGCGATAGACTCTGGTTCTACAATTGTAAAACGTACGTTCCCGACAACCGGACAGTTCGTTGTTTGGAATAAGGAAACAAAGAAGGCAAAAGCGATTACTTTTGAAGACATTGTAGAAGATGATGTATTCTTTGCAGCATGGAAGACAACATCGCAGCAACTCGTAGTTGTATATCGCTAATCAAAAGTTTTTAAGGGACGGTCACAGACCGTCCCTTTTTATGTAAAAATAAAAAGCGCAGGCACAAAATTTTCAGGAAATGACTGATCCCTTAATGCAGCCCATTGTAAATGCATACCGGTTATGCGGTCGCATATCGCGCAAATGGTGTACATATACATAAATCAATGGAGGGATGTAGCTTGCGAAAATATAAAACTATATTTATATTAGGTGGCGTCTTTCTTCTCCTTGCGTTTGCAGCACCTGATGCAGACGGTGAGGCGCTATGTACGCAATGCCTGAAAGAATTGGGATGGGAAACGCGAGGAGACTTTGCGTCGGAAGAGATTGTATTGCCGAAAAAAGAGGAAAAAACATGGAAAAACTATCTCGCTATGCAGACAGAATATCCGCTCGCTTCTTACAGTGGATGCGCGGCAACACGGTATACAGTCGAAATCGCAAATTACCCTTTGGAAACAGGTCCTGTATATGCGCATATCTATGTGGCAGATGGACGTATTTTAGGCGGTGATATCATGACAACTGCCCTTACCGGCTTTATGCATCCGCTCGTTGCGCGCAGTTCAATTCATTTGTAATCCTATGTGTAAATGTGACAAAAAATAAGCAAATAATTTGTTAAAAACGCCACTTCCAAAACATTGGCGGGTATGGTATACTATTCTATAGATAAAGAGAAGGTAGAAATATCTTGAAGAAGAAAGGATGCATTGAAAATGGCAAGTTTAAGTCTCAAGGGCGTTTATAAGCGCTATGCAGGCGGCGTTACAGCAGTAAGTGACGTTAATCTTGAAATTGAAGACAAGGAATTTTTGATTTTAGTCGGCCCTTCCGGTTGCGGTAAATCCACTACATTGCGTATGATTGCCGGGCTTGAAGAAATTTCAGAGGGTGAAGTTTATATAGGTGACACGCTGGTCAATGAGGTTGCACCGAAGGATAGAGATATTGCGATGGTTTTCCAAAACTATGCACTTTATCCGCATATGACTGTTTTTGAAAATATGGCATTTGGCTTGCGTCTTCGTAAAACACCGAAGGACGAAATTAAGCGTCGTGTAGAAGAAGCAGCAAGAATTTTGGATATTGAACACCTTTTGCAGAGAAAGCCGAAGGCACTTTCCGGCGGTCAGCGTCAGAGAGTTGCGCTCGGTCGTGCGATTGTTCGCGAACCGAAGGTCTTTTTGATGGACGAACCGCTTTCCAACCTTGATGCAAAGCTTCGCGTGCAGATGCGTTCCGAAATCGGTAAGCTGCATCGCCGTTTACAGACAACCTTTATTTATGTTACACATGACCAGACTGAGGCAATGACAATGGGTTCACGTATCGTTGTTATGAAGGATGGTTTTGTGCAACAGGTTGCAACCCCGCAGGCTCTTTATGATACACCGGCAAATATGTTTGTTGCAGGCTTTATCGGAAGCCCGCAGATGAACTTCTTTGAAGCAGTTTTGGATAAAGAAGATGGGAATGTTGTATTAAAATTTGCTAATAATACAATTGTTCTTCCGGAAGGTAAAGCGAAAGCTTTGGAAGGCAAGGAAGAATATTTTGGCAAAACCGTTGTTGTTGGTCTTCGTCCGGAATCGATTCACGATGATGAAGCACACATTGCTACAATGCCGCAGAGCTTACTTAAGGTACATGTTGATAACACGGAAATGATGGGCTCGGAAACATATCTCTACCTGGTTGCGGATAAAAATTCGATGGTTGCAAAGGTAAATCGCCGCAGCACAGCACAGGTTGGTGACGATATTACAGTAGCAATTGATGCCAATAAGCTCCATTTATTCGACAAAGAAACAGAAATGACGATTATAAACTAATGAATCGGCAGAAGCTTACGGGCGGGAAGCGGGAAGAACACCCGTTCCCGCCCTTTTTCTGTACGAATGCGGAAATTCTAATTTTAGGCTCATTCCCTTCGGTTGCATCCCGCGAACAGGGTTTTTACTACGGGCATCCACAAAATCGGTTTTGGCGTGTGCTGGCCGCAGTGTATGATGACAGGGTGCCGATATCAATAGAGGAAAAAAAGAAATTTCTGCAAAAAAATAAAATTGCGCTTTGGGATGTGATTGCTGCCTGCACCATAGAAGGCTCCGCGGATAGCTCCATTCGAGGTGCAGAAGTCAACGATTTAAATGTGATTTTAAAAAATGCACCCATAAAAAGCATCTATACAAACGGAAAAACAGCCTTTCGGCTATATGAAAGGCATTGCAGTATTTTGCACGGTGCGGCGATACTGCTCCCTTCGACAAGCCCTGCAAACGCACAGTATAAAGTGGAACGTCTTGTAGACTTGTGGCGAAGAATCAGAGAAAAGGGGTGACGAAATGCCACTTACGGCAGAACAACGTGAAGAAAGAAGAAAAAAAAGAAAAAAACAGGAACGCATCTTCTATGCGGTGTTTTTCACAATATGTATCTTGATTTTGACGGGCATATTCTTCGGTGTGCGTGGCCTAATTCGGCTCTTTACGGATAAAGGGAATTCCGGCAATAATCCGCCTGCAGTAACGGAAACGGTAACGCCTACAGATGTGGTCGCAAAGGCGGACCTTCTGGCGGCCGGGTATGATTATGACCGTGCTATTGAACTGGTAAAGTCGGTAGAAGGCTATGCAGAAAATCCTGAAATGTCGGAGGCGATTGCACGCTATGAGACGGTAAAAAGCACACTCCAGCCAGCCAATATTTCAGAGATTACACATGTTTTTTTCCATACGCTGATTGCGGACAATAAAAAAGCCTTCGACGGAGATTATAAAGAAGGCGGTTATAATCAGTATATGACGACCATCAGCGAATTTAACAAGATGATGGAAGAAATGTATAAGCGTGGCTATGTTCTCGTGAATTTGTCGGATATGGCAAAACCCGTAGTGAATGCGGACGGCACGGAGAAAATGGAAGTAGGGCAGATTTTACTGCCGCCGGGGAAAAAACCATTTGTTATGTCGCAGGATGATGTGAGCTATTATCAGTACATGACGGGGGATGGATTCGCAACACGACTTGTAATCGGTGAAGATGGCTATCCGACATGTGAATATGTCGAGGATGATGGAACTGTGGTACGCGGTGCATACGATTTAGTACCGCTGCTTGAAAACTTTGTGCAGAAGCATCCCGATTTTTCGTATCGCGGTGCACGTGCTACGCTTGCCATTACGGGATACGACGGCGTTTTGGGGTATCGCACCTGCCCAACGGGTGAGGGCTACAATGAAGAAGAAATTCCCAAGGCAAAGGCGGTGGCAGACCGTATGAAGGAGCTTGGCTGGGTTTTTGCAAGCCATAGCTGGGGGCATCGGCTTTATGGCTCCATCAGCGTAGAGGATTTACGGACGGACGCGCAAAAATGGGAGAATGAGGTACAACCGATTTTGGGTGAAACAGACGTTATCATTTACGCGCATGGGGAGGATATTGCGGGTATTGAGGATTATACAGGTGAGAAATACGAGATTTTGCGCGGCTTTGGCTTTCGATATTTCTGCAACGTAGATGCACACGATTATTGGGTGCAGCTGCGAGATGGGTATCTGCGGCAAGGCAGGCGAAATTTAGATGGCTACCGTATGTACTACGGGGCCGAAATGCTGGACGATTTATTTGCGGTATCTGATGTTTGGGATCACGAGAGACCGACGCCCGTTCCCCCAATTTAAGTTAAAAGAAGTTTACTGCAAAAAAATAATCACACCCTTCGCGATATTTGTGTACTGCGAAAGGTGTGATTTTCTTTTTCTAATTTACATAAGCGGTGCAAATAGCCGCAATATATCCTGCAACGTACGGACAAAGGGATGATATTTACAGTCCGCTGCCGTGATTTCGCGGCAATGCATGAGCGTGCGCTCAAAATCCTGCCGCACGGCGTGGACAGAACTTGTACCCAAAAGCCGTACGCCACACTCAAAATGTAAATAAAGGCTGCGAAAATCGAGGTTTGTGGTGCCGACAATGGCAACGGTATCGTCTGCCACGAAGGTTTTGGCGTGAGTAAATCCATCCAGGTATTCATAGATTTTTACGCCGCCACGCGTCAGTTCTCGATAGTAGGAGCGCGTCGTCATATGCACAAGGCGTTTATCCCCGATATGGGGTGTAATAATACGAACATCTACGCCGCTTTTTGCCGCCAGAATCAGTGCGGAAACCATATCGTCATCAATAATTAGGTAAGGTGTACAGATATAGACGTATTTTTGCGCGCTTGAAATCGTTTCGAGGTACACATGCTCGCCAACATGCTCACCATCCAAAGGACTGTCGGCATACGGTTGCACAAAGCCGTCTGACGTGATGAGCGCCGTGGGTGTGGACGGATAATATAGGTTAAAATCTTCGGCTTTATTTTTACATAAAGACCACATTTCGAGGAATAAAACCGTCATACTCCAGGCAGCATCACCACGCATAGAAATGGCGGCATCCCGCCAATGCCCGAAGCGATGAACGCGATTTATATATTCATCGGCAAGGTTTACACCACCTGTAAAGGCGATTTCGCCGTCAATGACCGCAATTTTGCGATGGTCGCGATTATTTTGCAGTGCAGACAAAAAAGGACGAAAGCGATTAAAAACCGCGCATTTTATTCCTTTCTGCTCCAACAGTTTCGGGTACTTGATCGGTAGGAGTAAAAAACACCCCATATCGTCATAGATAACGCGTACCTCAACACCTTTCGCGGCTTTTTCAATTAAAATCTCCAGAATAGTATCCCACATTTTGCCATCGCGTATAATGAAGTATTCTAAAAAGATATACCGCTTTGCACTGCGAAGTGCCTCTAAAAGTGCCGCGTATTTTTCTTCGCCGCTGCCGTAGTAGGAGGTGGCAGTATGCTCGTATATGGGGAAACCGACATAATCCTGAAGATAATCTGTTTGCCGCGCAAGCGTGGGGAAAGCACGATTTGCCGCCGCGCATGCGTCACCCGGGCGCAGGAATAAGGCACGGGATGCCTTTTCAATATGCGCCGCGCGTGTATGGAGCCCTGCCGTCCTTGTCTGCAGTTTATAAAGAAGATAGAAAAGCCCGCCGAAAACGGGAAATACCAAAATCATGAGGGACCATGTGAGCTTATAGGCAGATTTATCTCTGCTACTGATAATCCGAAGTGTTACCAACGTACTCATGATCGTTAAGGCAGGGCCGAGCCAAAAATATTTGCGGCGGCTATCCTCCAGGAGAAAAAGCAAAACGGCAAACTGCATCAGCAGTAAAAGTGCAACCGTAAAACGGCGACGAAACAAAATTCGATACCAGTTTTTCTTCATAGTGCATGTTCCTTTCTATTTTGTATTATACTGCTTTTTTATACAAAAAACAAGGTTTTTTAAAATGTTTTACAACCTGAAATTTACTCTTGAAATTCCGGATGGAATACGTTATACTATAATAAAATACATATAGGAGGCGTTTTCAGTGCCCGGAAAGAGAGAAGAAATGCCGCTTATCCCAATGCGGGGTATCGTCATTTTCCCATATATGGTGCTGCACATTGATGTAGCCCGAGAAAAGTCTATTGCTGCCCTTGAAGCTGCAATGGAAGGTGACAGGCTTGTATTTTTAACAAGTCAAAAGGACGCGTCGGTTGAATCACCGAGCGTGGAGGAACTTTATACGATTGGTACAGTGGTACGGGTCAAGCAACTTTTAAAGCTGCCGAAGGGGTTTGTCCGCGTTATGGTGGAGGGCCTCTACCGCGCAGAACTTGTGGCGGCAGAAGAAGACAGATTTATAAACTGCACTGTGCAAAAGGTGCAGGCAGACCGCTTCGCTTTGACGGCGGCGGATATGGAAGCGGCTATGCGCATGGCGGACAGATTGCTTTTGGAGTATTTGGAGCTGAGCCCGAGAGTGAGTCGCGATATCTATGCAAAAATATCAGCAAACCGCGATTTGGGGCGTTATACAGATGCGATTGCAGCGGAAATCCTTCTGCGTACAGAGGATAGGCAGAAAATTTTAGAGGAAAAGAATCTCTTGCTGCGTGTGGAAAAACTGATTTCCATTTTGCAAAATGAAATTGCGGTCTTGTCGTCCGAACGAGAAATTGCGGCAAAAGTGCAGGAGAATTTTGCACTGCAACGGCGGGAAAATATTTTGCGCGAGCAGATGCGCGTCATCGCGCACGAGCTTGGCGACGATTTGGAAAGCGATATTGCAGCTTTTCAAGAAAAAATAAAAACAAAGCCTTTCCCTGACGAGGTGCGAAAAAAGGCGGAAAAGGAGTTGGCGCGCCTTGCAAGATTCCCATCCGCATCCGCAGAGGCGAATACGATTTATAACTACCTGGAACAGCTTTTGGGGATGCCTTACGGGGTGAGAAGCGAGGAAAATACAGACATTGCTCGTGCAAAGGCGATTTTGGAGCGTGACCATTACGGTTTAGAACGCGTGAAAGAAAGAATTTTGGAATATCTGGCGGTGCGAACGCTGGCGGGGAGTGTAAGCGGGCAAATTCTGTGCCTTGTCGGGCCGCCGGGCGTGGGAAAAACTTCAATAGCAAAATCTGTTGCTGAGGCATTGGGGCGGAAATATGTACGCATTGCCCTCGGCGGTGTACATGATGAGGCGGAAATCCGTGGACACAGAAAGACGTATATCGGGGCAATGCCCGGCAGAATTGCGGACGCGATTCGACACGCGGGCACAGAAAACCCGCTCGTGCTTTTAGATGAAATTGATAAATTGGGCACGGACTATAAAGGTGATCCGACAGCGGCACTTTTAGAGGTGCTGGACCCCGCACAAAACAGTTCTTTCCGTGACCACTTTTTAGAGGTACCGTTCTCCCTTTCAGATGTTATGTTTATCACAACTGCGAATGCGGCGGATCGAATTCCCCGTCCTTTGTATGACCGTATGGAGATTATTGAAATCCCCGGCTATACGGAAGCGGAAAAAACAGAGATAGCCATGCGGCATCTTTGGCCTCGCAACGTTAAGAAACATGGACTTACGGGCAAAAAGGTGCGCATACGGCGTGATGTGATAGCGGAAATTATAACGCATTACACAAAGGAAGCGGGCGTACGTGGCCTTGAAAGAGAGCTTGCACATGCTTTGCGTCGTGCCGCCAAGGAGATTGTCGGCGGAAAAGAACAGGTGGTATTCACAAAAAACAATCTGACAAGATACCTCGGTGTTTATAAGTTTTTACAGGACACCATTGAAAAAGAACCTACCATTGGCGTTGCATGTGGTCTTGCATGGACGGCGGTAGGCGGCGAAACGCTACAAATTGAAGTGAATGCGATGGAGGGCGACGGGAAGGTACAACTTACCGGCAAACTGGGTGACGTGATGAAGGAGTCGGCCGCCGCCGCGATAAGCTATATCAGAACGCGGACAAAAGAACTCGGCATTCCTTTGGATTTTTATAAAACGCAGGACTTGCATGTCCATGTGCCGGAGGGTGCCGTGCCGAAAGATGGGCCTTCGGCGGGCATCACAATTGCAACGGCGATTGCCTCCGCACTTTCGGGGCGTGCTGTGCGCGGTGATTTGGCAATGACAGGGGAGATTACTTTGCGTGGCCGCGTTTTGCCCATAGGGGGCGTGAAGGAAAAGCTTTTGGCGGCACATAGATACGGCAAAACGACTGTGCTATTGCCACTTGATAATAAAAAGGATTTGGAAGATATCCCGCAGGATGTATTGGACAAAATGGAAATCATATTTGCCGATAATATGGATACGGTGCTTTCAACTGCGCTTTTGCCGCTTTTGGAGGAAAA
Organism: Clostridia bacterium; assembly: GCA_045592445.1. Taxonomy (GTDB): domain Bacteria; phylum Bacillota; class Clostridia; order UMGS1883; family UMGS1540; genus JAQXGO01. The sequence continues at coordinate 26,894 of JAZNUV010000023.1, forward strand.
CGAGGACATACCGCTTTTTGAAAAAACCGTCGAGAATATCGGGATTATGCAGTAAAAAAAGGGGTTGTTTAAAAACTTCAGTTTTTAAACAACCCCTTTTTGGGGGATGAAATAAAATGTTCGTAGCATAAACGCTAAAATACAAGGTAGTATCTGGATTTTTCAAATTTTACAGCATGTAGTAATCACATATAAAGAGGAAACAGTTGCCGTTTCCATTGTCTCCAATATGGCACCGCCCGCCCGTAAGCGAATCAAAGATAGCTTGCATGTGTGCTTTGTTTGCCTTTTCGGTTACGCGGCCCTCGCAGTAGTCCTGTGCATACTGTACGCCCGCCTCGACCATAAGTGTATCGGAGGAGATGGGCCATGTGGAAACACGACCTGTTGCGCCGTAATCTGCAACGCCTTGGGCAATTTGGCGAAGCACGCCGTCGGGGTCATGATAGGAGCCAACATCTATGCCAAACACATTCGGGAGACCGTGAAAGGGGCTTGGACAGCATTGTTGGGGATAAATCGCACCACATTCCATAACAGTTTTAATCAGCTGGGTGTGTATGGTACAGTCCGTACAGAAAAACGCCGTACTCGGGCCGAAATTGCCAACCTGCTCGGGCACATCTTCTTCAATAAATATGCGTGCTTCTGCACCGCCACCCGCTGCATCCTCGGGGTCAGGTGTCGTAACGTCCATAAATTCAATGCCGAGTTCTTTACAACGCGCTACCATTGCTTCGCGGCGGCGTAGCACAGGCTCACTTAAAAGATGCCGCGCAAAGGTATAATGGATAAAATGCCTCGCGCCCATGCGATATGCCTGGTCAATCATTTCTCTGCCCATACCATAAATGTCTTGCGCCATGGAAATATCGGCTTTTTGTGAAACAAAAGCGGCATCCTCTGTATCGGCACCGACGATAAAGAGCATATCAGGGCGTGTGGCACGCACCGCGTCAATTGCCGCGTCAATGCCTGCGATGGCACGGACAAAAACAATGGCACGTACCTTCGGGTCTTCCGCCATCTTTGTGCAAACGGAAATCGTGTTTTCCGATGAAAGGTTATCTGCGTACATGGCAGTGGTAATGAAATTATATTTTTCTGCCAGGCGTTCTGCCGCAAAAACGGCTTCATTATAGACGGCACTACCTGTAATAATGCCGATTTTATAGGGTGTATCTTCGCCCGTAGCAGCATGGCCGCCTGCGGGATTTTTTTCTGTCTTTTTGCAGCCGATAAGCAATAGCGGCAAACAAAGCAGTATGCAAAGTAATTTTTTCATATCCGCAAATCTTTCCTTTCTGGTGAGTTTTATGTAAATCAAAAGCTTTATATACGTATTCACATTATAACATAAGAAAGGGAAAATGTCAATTTCCACACAATAATTTTTTATCCCCCAAGTATTGTATTTTTGCAGAATTTGGTATATAATGAAAAGAAAAAGGATTTTTACCGATGAAGCTATTGATTATTGACGGTAACAGTATATTAAATCGCGCATTTTACGCAATTAAAAACTTAACTGCGCCGGACGGACTGCACACAGGGGGCATCTATGGCTTTTTAACAACGCTTTTTAAAGCGCTTGATACAGAAGAGCCCGATATGCTGACGGTTGCTTTCGATGTAAAGGCGCCTACGTTTCGCCACAAGGCGTATGACGGCTATAAAAAAACGCGTCACGGCATGCCCGATGAGCTTGCAGAGCAGCTTCCTGTCCTAAAAGATGTTTTGGGGGCAATGAATATCTCTGTTTTGGAGAAACCGGGCTATGAGGCAGATGACATTATCGGTACGGTGGCCGCTATGTGTGAAAAAGAGGGCGTAGACTGCCGAATTTTAACGGGCGACAGAGATGATTTACAGCTGATAAGCGAAAAAACGAATGTGCTTTTAACAACTACAAGCGGCGGCAAAACGGAAACCTGCCTTTATGATATTGCGGCAGTTCGGGAAAAATACGGTGTTTCACCGCAATCACTGATTGAAGTGAAGGGCCTTATGGGCGATAGCTCCGACAATATTCCCGGTGTGGCAGGCGTAGGAGAGAAAACGGCGCTTTCATTGATTACAAAATATGGAACGATAGAAGAGGTGTATGCGCATATAGACGAGATTCGAGGTGCACTCTCTGAAAAACTGCGGCGCGGGCAGGAAACGGCATTCTTAAGCCGTATGCTCGGCACAATATGCCGCGAGGTGCCGATGGAATGTACACTTTCGGACTTTATGCGTAAGGCGCCGGACACAGAAAAAGTCAGTGCCTTGTTTTCACGGCTTCGCTTTCAGTCTCTTGCGGAGAAAATCGGCATAACGGGGGAAAGTGCCTTTGAAACGGTGGAAAAAGAAGCGATTCCCTATAAGGGAGAGCTTGATAACGCGGCGGAAATCTACTTACTGCTTTCGGAGGGCACCTTCTATTTTACGGCAGATGAAGTCGTGTATCAGGCAGAGGCGTCTGAAATTATGCCGCTTCTTAAAAACCCGAATGTGAAAAAAATCTGTCATGATATAAAAAATATTGCTGTCTGTCTCTGGCGGCAGGGCATATCTTTTGCGGGTGGCATTTTTGACACGGCCCTTGCGGCGTATCTTTTAGACCCCGCCATGCGTGCATACGATATCAAGACGCTCTCGGAAACGTATTTATCAAAAAGTGCGCAAGGATGTGCGGGCGAGGTGTCGCTTTTGCGCCCTTTGCGAGAAGCGCTTTCTGCGGAAATGGAAAAAAGGGGACAGACTGCGCTTTATTCCGATTTGGAATTGCCGCTTGCATTTGTCCTGGCGGACATGGAACAAACAGGCGTATTTGCTGCGGGAGAAAAGCTTTCGGCTCTTTCTGCAAAATTGCAGGACGAAATGAACGTATTGGAAAAAAATATTTATGAACTTTCGGGGGAAACCTTTAATATTCAATCCCCAAAGCAACTCGGTGTTATTTTATTTGAAAAATTGGGTCTGCCCGCCGCAAAGAAAACAAAGAGTGGATATTCCACCGATGTAGCCGTGCTTGAAAAATTGATAGGGAAACACGAGATTATTGAAAATATTCTGCAGTATCGCCATGTTTCGAAGCTGAAGTCCACGTATGCAGACGGACTCGGCACATTTATCAATGAAAAAACAGGGCGCATTCATTCCACCTTCCATCAAACGGTGACGGCAACGGGGCGCATTAGCTCCGCTGACCCGAATTTGCAGAATATTCCCGTGCGAACGGCGCTTGGGCGTGAAATTCGCAAGGTTTTTGTTGCGAAAGAGGATTATTTGCTGGTGGATGCGGACTATTCGCAGATTGAACTGCGCGTTTTGGCGCACATGGCAGGGGATAAACGTATGCAGGAAGCGTTCCGACACGGGGAGGATATTCACACGCATACGGCGGCAGAAATATTTGGGGTGCCTGAATTTATGGTAACGCCCGATATGCGTAGCCGTGCCAAAACGATTAACTTTGGCATTGTATATGGGATGAGTGATTTTAGCCTTGCAGGGAATCTGAAAATTAGTCGGAAAGAGGCATCATCGTATATCGAAAGCTACATGAAAACGTATAGCGGTGTTGCTGCGTTTATGGAAAAGGCAATTCAAGAGGCGAAAAAGGACGGCTTTGTAAAGACCATTTTAAATCGGCGGCGGTATGTGCCCGAACTTCGTGCCTCGAACTTTAACACGCGTGCATTTGGCGAACGTGTTGCAATGAACGCACCGATTCAGGGTAGTGCCGCAGATATTATAAAGCTTGCGATGCTGCGCGTTGCTGACGCACTCGAAAAAGGCGCGCCGCGTTCAAAGCTTATCTTACAGGTGCATGACGAATTGATTGTAGAGGCGCATCCTGATGAAGTAGAAGCCGTACAACTGATTATGAAGCGTGAGATGGAAAATGCGTATGCTTTAAGCGTGCCGCTGACAGTGGACATCGGTTGCGGCAAAAGCTGGTATGACGCGAAGTAGAGAGGGAAAGAAATGCAGATTTGGCTGACGGGCGGAAGCGGCTGCGGGAAAAGTACGGCGGCAGACGTTTTTAGAAAAAATGGGTATAAAATTTTGGATGCAGATAAAATTGCACGGGAAATTACCCAAAAGGGCGGCGCGGCGTATGCGGAAATTGTCGCGGCGTTTGGGAATGTGCTTTGTGCGGATGGGGAAATTGACCGCCGCACGCTGGCAAGGCTCATATTTTCCGATGCGGAAAAATTAAGCGTATTAAATCAGATTACCCATAAATATATTATAAAGACGATAAACGAAGGGAAGAAAAACGAAAAAAATGTATTGATTGATGCACCGCTTCCTAATACCTTCGGTGTTGTATGTGACAAAACGGTTGTGATCTCGGCACCCATTGCGGATCGTATACGACGGATTATGGCACGTGATGGAATCACGGAAGGGGAGGCAGCGGCAAGAATCGATGCACAGGCGGACCGCTCAGAATATGAAAAGAACGCGGACGCAATCATTGAAAATAGCACAGATGCAATATCGTTTATCGAAAAGATTGATGTTTTGGCAAAGGAATGGTATACAGTTTGAAACGAAAAAAACGCGGCTGTCTTAACAAGCTGGTTTCGACAGTGTTGCTTATATGTATTTTATTTCTCGGCGTACGTACACTTGTACACCGATTATTTCCCATACCGTACCGAGAGGCGGTGGATGCGGCGGCAGAACAGTTTTCGGTGTCACCCGCCCTTTTGTATGCTGTTATGAAAGCGGAGAGTAATTTTGATGCGCAAGCAGTTTCCGCACGTGGAGCAAAAGGGCTTATGCAGCTTATGGAAAATACGGCTTCATGGTGCGCAAAAGAGGGGAAACTTTCATTTACAAATATCTTTGATGCTACGGAAAATATTACCATTGGCGCATATTATATTGATTATCTCCTCGATATGTACGGCGGGAGCACAAAGAGTGCGATGGCGGCATATAATGCGGGGCATGGGCGCGTGGACGGTTGGCTTTTGCAGGAAAAATATTCGCATGATGGACAGGAACTGGATCTGATTCCATTTGCGGAAACGGAGCGCTATGTCAAAAAAATTGTCGTGTACCAAAAAATTTATGAATTACGCATTGCGGGGAAAATTTAGTTTGCACGATAAAAGAAATGGAGCTTAAAATGGACGCAATTTACACATTGGAATTTCATAAAATTCGGGCAATGCTGCAGGAAATGGCAGTCATTTCAAAGGCGGCGGCGCGCCTTGGCGAGGTGGTGCCCGAAACGGACCGCGAAACCGTGGTACGACTTTTAGAGGAGACGAGCGAAGCGAGAGATTTAGGCGCAAAAGAAGGTGCACCGCCCTTAGTGCCGCTTGGCGCAGTGGAAGAAGCAACGCGCCGCAGCCGTGTCGGCTCTGTACTTTCGCCGGGAGAACTTCTTCGCATAGCGGCTGTACTTCGGACAGCGTATGCGTTTTTGCGTTATACGGACAAAACGGATTTTAAAGTGCATTACCCGCATCTTGCGAGAATGCGGGAAGGACTTTTTACAGCGCGGGATTTAGAAAAGAAAATTACAGACTCGATTATCGATGAGAATACAATTTCTGACAACGCCAGCGAAACGCTTTTTTCCATTCGGCGCCGTCAACGGCAAACCACGGATAAAATTCGTGAGATTTTGGATGAGATTATCCGAAGCCAGGCGTATGCCAATGTATTGCAGGAGCAACTTGTCACCATGCGTGGCGGCAGATACGTTGTGCCTGTTCGCGCGGAGAAGAGAGGCGAGATGGCGGGCGTCGTGCATGACACCTCACAAACAGGGTCTACACTTTTTATAGAACCAATGCGTGTGGTGGAGGCAAACAATAATCTGCGTCGCCTTGCGGCAGAGGAAAAAGAAGAAATTCAGCGTATTTTAGCGGCTTTGTCGGCAGAAGTGGCAGAGGTGGCGGAGGAAGTGGAAACGGACTTTGCACGCCTTGTGGAAATTGACATGATTTTCAGTCGCGCACGATTGGGAGACAAGCTTTCCGCTGTGTGTCCCACCATAACGACAGATGGCGTAATTGATATTCGACGCGGCAGACATCCCTTGATTGCAGCGGAAAAGGTTGTGCCGATTGATATTTCGCTTGGCGAAAGCTTTGATACACTCGTGATTACGGGACCGAATACGGGCGGGAAAACGGTGTCTTTAAAAACGCTTGGTCTTTTGACGCAGATGGCGGCAGCGGGGTTGCATATCCCGGCGCAGGATGGCTCGCGCATTGGAGTCTTTTCCAAAATTTTTGCAGACATCGGGGACGAGCAAAGCATAGAACAGTCCTTAAGTACATTTTCGGCGCATATGGTAAATATTGTAGATATTCTAAAAAAAGCGGACATGCATACGCTTGTGTTGTTAGACGAGCTTGGCGCGGGCACAGACCCGGGCGAGGGTGCAGCACTTGCTACAACCATTATCAAGGCACTCAGGCAAAAAGGGGCGAAAACGGCGGCGACCACGCATTACAGTGAAATCAAGATGTATGCGCTTTCAACAGAAGGCGTTGAGAATGCCGCGTGTTCGTTTGACGTAGAAACGCTTCGCCCCACATACCGATTGACAATTGGTGCACTCGGCCGCAGTAACGCATTTGCAATTGCATCACAACTTGGAATGCCGAAAGACCTTTTAGAGGATGCCAAAAAGCTTGTGACGGCAGAACAGACAAAGTTTGAAGACGTTATCGAAAATCTGGAACAAAGCCGTCGCGGCGTTGAGGCAGAGCGGGAAGCTTTAGAGGCGGACAGACAAAAGCAGGCACACTTACGTGAGCAACTTGTGCGTGATACCGAAAAAACAGAGTCGCAAAGACAGAAAATTTTGGATGAGGCACGTCGGGAGGCAAAACGGATTTTACAGGCAGCAAAGGCGGAGATAGATACTCGAATTAAAGAAGCGACTGAGGCGGAGAACAAGAAAAAGGCACTGGAAAAAGCGCGCCACAGCATTAACAAAAAAATTGATTCTGTCAGTGAGGCGCTGGCGGATAATGTATTAAAACCTGTACGCCGCGCACTTTCTGCTGCGGAAATCAAAGCGGGCACGCCGTTATATCTGGAAGCGATGGGGCAACGCGGCACGGCACTTCGCGCGCCGGATAAAGATGGTAATGTAGAGGTGCAGGTGGGCATCATGAAGGTGAAAACACATATTTCCACCGTTTCTGCCGCACCCGAGGAGAAAAAACCTGCAAAAAACTATGCTGCGCGAACAAGCGGAGGAAGGGCGGCAAAGCAGGAGATTGATTTAAGAGGAATGACGCTTGACGAGGCAGAGCTTGTAACTGAAAAGTTTATTGATGACGCGGTCTTGTCGCATCTCGAAACAGTGACAGTCATTCACGGGAAAGGGACAGGTGTTTTACGAAGCGGCATACAGGCACTTTTGAAGAAAAATCGTGCTGTGAAGGAATTTCGGCTTGGTCGCTACGGTGAGGGAGAGGATGGCGTAACGATTGTAACGCTGCGATAAAAGAGGGGAATTTTCCAAAAAATACGGAAAAACACTTGACTTTACGGATGAAAAAATGTATAGTATATATTGATATATATATTTTGACAAACGGGAGGCACTTTCATGAAACAACAAAACAGAGAAAATAAGAAAATGATACATGAGGAAAGAGAACGGCTTGACAATAAGATTGTGCTTGCAACTGCTATTGCACTTGTAGGTGCCATGGTTATGGTATTTTTATATAATTGGTTTGTATCCATCTATGCAAGACAGACCAAGGTGCTCATCGATATTTTGATGTGGCTCGGTATTGCGGGCGTGGCAGCATTTTTGGTATTGTTCTTTGTAAAGAAAGAATGCAAGTTTTTATTCGTAATGCCGTACTTTGCGGTCGGTGCACTCTTTATGCGTGAAATTATGGCAGGCACAGTCACCACACTCCTGGTACAGATACTCAGCAAAATTCCGTTCCTTAAGATGGGCGGCTACACGGCGGCAACTACGGCGCAAAGATTTAACTTTATTTACATTTGCCTTGCCGTCTATCTTGTGGCATCATACATTTACTACGGTATTAAAATTAAAAAATTAGGTAAATAAGTAGAGAAATGAAAAAGCACGGAATGCTGAAATGAACAGGTCCAGTAAAAATGGACAATAGAAAAAAACGCCCTCCTATGGTAGAATAAAAGAAACTACCATAGGAGGATTTTTTTATGCCCAGAGAATACCGACATATAAAGGAATACAGAAAAGAACTGCACAAATTAA
>JAZNUV010000024.1:0-45193 GCA_045592445.1 Clostridia bacterium
TAGAACCGGGGCCGCGATGATATTTGGAACCGTGAGCCATAGGACCGCGGTGTGTGCCGAAACGTTTAACCGTACCTGCGTAGCCTTTACCTTTAGATGTACCTGTCACATCGACCTTATCGCCTTCGGCGAAGATTTCGACACTAACAACATCACCAGGATTCATTTCTGCCGCATTGTCCAGTCTAAACTCTTTCAGAACACGCTTTGCGCTAACGCCAGCCTTCTCAAAGTGACCTTTTTCGGGTTTGTTAACCTTCTTTTCTTTCTTGTCACCAAAGCCAAGCTGTACTGCTGCATAGCCATCGGTTTCAACTGTTTTCTTCTGTGTTACCGTGCAAGGTCCTGCTTCTATTACAGTCACAGGGATCAGACGGCCTTCAGGTGTGAAAACCTGTGTCATGCCAACTTTCTTTCCGATAATTGCCTTGTTCATTACATTTCCTCCTTTTGGTTATTGGTTGACAATATCGCCAACATTTACCGTGCGTCCTTACCGACAAGCTTGATTTCAATGCTTACGCCGGCTGGCACTTCCAGACGCCCAAGTGCCTCCACAGTTTTGTTTGTGGGGTACAGGATATCGATGAGTCTTTTGTGTGTGCGCATTTCAAACTGCTCACGGGAATCCTTGTACTTGTGTACCGCTCTTAAAATCGTGATGATTTCTTTTTCTGTGGGGAGCGGTACCGGACCGGATACTGTAGAACCTGTACGTTTTGCGGTTTCTACAATCTTCTCCGCCGCCTGGTCGATGAGCGCGTGCTCATACGCCTTCAGACGAATCCTGATTTTCTGCTTTGCTGCCATACTCTCGCCTCCTAAAAATTTTATCGCTGCCTGCGGCTTTTGCCGCCTTCCATGCCGACGAGATAAACCGTACACTCTGCCGGGCGTGTCGCGCCCTTCCAAATAATAACCCGGATGCATAAGGCATATCCGGGCACAAATAAGCAAAAGAGCAAACTACTCCCTACTTAGTGTACAGTGACTGTCGCCCAATTTCAAGAATCGGACATTCTCCACGGAAAAACCCGACACGCAGTCGGCAACCTCCCGTTTCATCGTATGCCATGTCACAGCACATGATACTATATCACATTTCTCACTTTAATGCAAGCTTTTTTTAAAATTTTTTTTATTTTTTTCCATAAACATATTTTTTATCTCTAAAATCAAGACTGCGACGCAGACTTTTTGCCTGCGTCGCAGAATTTCTTCCTATAATATATATACGTTTGCCTGTCTGCGGCCGAAGTTTCTAACTTCCGTTCTAGTATTAAAGAAAAGGTCCACCTTGTTCCCGTAAATACCGCCACCCGTATCTCCTGCTACGCAGTAGCCATAAGTCCACGAGCCATCCACAGCTTCCACATAAAGTCTTGTCCCGAGCGGAATAACGGACGGATCCACCGCTATAACACCAGGTCCTGCCTTCATGCCGCTTGCCGTAATCCCGTAATATGGGTCACCCGGGTGCTTACCGCAGCTTTCATAAGATAAATCATATGCGGTAGCCGTACACACAATCATTTTTTTATAGCTAAAATTCGCACCCTTTTCACGTGTTCCTGTTGTTGCTTTCGGTGTTGCCGTACCAATTTCTACAATTTTATTCTTCGGTGCTGATGTAATCTCTTCGGATATCAGTTCCTTTGAAACCTCTACTGCATCATGGAATACCACCGTATATGTTTCAGTCTTTACACCATTCTTTCCTTTTTGTATAACGCGACTTTGCCCCTTTGTCAAGGAAGATGTTTTTCTTTCTTCTGTAGAATAGCCAAGACTGATTCTGTTTTTAACTTCACGCTTTTCCACACGCACCAAGCGGACCGTCATGCCATCTTCAAGCACCGTATCAATTGCCGGCTCTGTAAAGTCCAGTTCTCCGACCGTAATGCCGATTTCAGTAAGCATTGCACCGACCGTATCTGATAACGTGCTGACAGAAAGCGAACCCGCGTCACCAAAATACTGAATTTGCTTGACACGTTTTATTGTGACAGACATGCCTCTTGTAACGGCCGTTTCCGCGGCGGGTGTTAAAATATCATTTGCTCCTAATTCAATCCCTTTTTCAGAAAGCATCTCCCCGACGGTTGCCGCAAGTGTATATACCTCTTTTGTTTCTCCATCGGAAAGGATAAGAGGTATTGCGCGCCGAATTCGAATATTCATATTCGCCATTACAACTGTATCCTGCGAGGGCTCCACTCTATCAAATTCACCGGGTATAATCTCAGCTTCCTCGAGTACTTCCCCAACTGTTGTTTTAACTGTTTTAAAATTTGTTACAAAGTTTTCATCATAAATGTGAACAACTTTGCCTGATACCGCAGCGCAAACGACAACCGTTATCGCCGCGAGAACTACTGTCGCAACTACAGGCACAACATATCGCCTGATTTTTTGCTTGAGTAATTCTCCTGATTTAAACATCAAAATCACTCCTTCGCGTACTATTTTAATATAAATTGTTTCACTTGTCAAACCATTTTATGTAATAATTTCAATTTTATTACATATTTAGTAATTTTAAGGGGATTTTAATTTTCGGGCAAAAGTGGAGAAAAGCCTGTAAATATGGGATTTTTAAATATTTAGAAAACTTTAAAATTTTGTTACAAATTCTTTTAAAAATTTTTTAAATCTTTGCAATAAATATAACTTTTTTTGGTTTTTCCACGATTTTCCCCCATTGGAAACACTTACATTTGCTTTTACACTTCCTTGCGTGTTATACTTGAATTGTAAGCCTCGCAGGCAATTTAATTGAAAGGAAGTACATAATATGAAAAAACTGATTTCTCTATCAGCTGCCGCCTTGCTCTTTTGTAGCCTACCTACATCGGCAGCCACTTATACCGTCCGCTTTGGCGATACACTTTGGAAAATTGCAGTCCGATATAAAATCGGTTGCAGTGAGCTTATAAGCGCAAACGAAAACCTTAAAAATCCTGACCTTATATACCCTGGTCAATCCGTAACCGTTCCCCAACCCGACACTACAATTACAAATTTCGAGAGCGAGGTTGTCCGCCTTGTCAATGAAATCCGTGTATCGCACGGTCTCGGCACATTAACAGAGGACTGGGAACTTGCACGCGTGGCACGCTATAAAAGTCAGGACATGCACGACAAACGCTACTTTTCACACCAAAGTCCTACATATGGTTCCCCCTTTAATATGATGAAAAGCTTTGGTATTTCGTATCGAACGGCGGGCGAAAATATTGCAAAAGGGCAACGCACACCGAAAGCTGTCGTGGATGCTTGGATGAACTCATCCGGCCATCGTGCTAATATCTTAAATCGAAATTATACTAAAATTGGCATTGGTTACGTTGCAGACGGAAATTATTGGACACAAATGTTTATAGGATAATCAGAACACAAAAACCGCATTCAGGCATATGACCCGGATGCGGTTTTTCTCTTTTTTGTATTCATTGAAAGTATGTAAACAAGCTTTAGCACCGATATTGAAAAATACGATGTGCATATCATTATAGAACACAATAGATATCCTCTAAAATTTCGGAAACACTGACAGGTGTCACGTTTCCTTCCGCCATTTTTCGAATGAGCCGCAAAACATTCTCTGCCGTATCAGGAACAAAATGTTCCGCCCCTTCCCCATCTGCGTAAACAGAAATTCCTACTTTGTTTTCGAAAAAAATTATATTGTATGTAATCTTTTTATTTGCAATCATTTTTTCTTCAACTAAGACACGTTCCATTTTATTTCCCTCACTTTATTTTTTATTGTTTTAACATAATATCACCTTTTCAGGTGATTGTCAACATATTTTTAACCTTTTTAGGTGATTTTTACATATTGTACAAAAAATGATATTTTTTTTTATTCTGAGTAGTATGTTTTTTGTGAATTTCGTATTGACAAAAAAAATCGCATCATATATAATAAAAACGAAAATGATATATTTTATAGATAACTTTTTGTTAGGAAGGAGGGCGCAGATTGTACGACTCCATTAAAATTGCAAATCGAATTAAAGAACTGGCAAAACAACAAAATAAACCAATTAGCGAAGTTTTAACTGCTTGCGGTCTTGGCATAAATACAATTTCGAAGATGCGCAAGGGAACAGATATTAGAACTTTAAATTTTGCCAAAATTGCTGATTATCTGAACACTTCCTGCGACTATCTGCTCGGTCGAACGGACGACCCGACCTTTATTCCGAAATTCGAACAGAAAGATGTGCGCCGTCCCTTTGTCTATTCGCTTGAAGAAATATATTATGAGCCGCTTTTCGTGGCAGAACCGGATATAACCGAAATATCAGACGACTTACCGCCTTATCTCCCAAACAAAACTCGCACTCCGAAAGACGAAGAATCCTCCGAAAAATAAAACCTGCGCTATATGATTATATTGCGGGTTTTATTATGCTTTTTTATACGCTCTACGCAAAATTATTTTATGATCGAAAAAAAGGCTTGCAAATAGCTATGAAATGTGGTATACTATAAATGTTATGGAGGTATAGCTCAGCTGGTCAGAGCGCTCGCTTCACATGCGAGAGGTCGTAGGTTCGAGCCCTACTATCTCTACCAGAAAAAGACATTTTTCGACAAAGAAAAATGTCTTTTTTTTAGCTATTGCGGAGCAATAATTTCGCTTTGCAACTTGTTGCAAAATATAGCTAATAACAAATTTATCTCTATGTTTCTGCTTCCCATAAAAACCGGATGTTTAGAATATTAAACATCCGGTTTTCGTTATACAAAAAAAGGACCTTGTCAACTTTCTCCGACAAGGTCCTTTCAATCTTTTATCTTAACTTTTATCTTGTAATGAAGTTTTGCTCCAAAACAAGGATTTTAAAGCCAAACCTTCAGCGCAGTGCTGCTTGTGCCGCCGCAAGGCGTGCAATCGGCACACGGAAAGGTGAACAAGAAACATAGTCAAGGCCTAATTCGTGGCAGAATTCGACGCTGGTTGGATCGCCGCCATGCTCGCCGCATATACCGACATGCAGTTCAGGTCTTACGCTCTTGCCGAGCTTTACGCTCATTTCCATGAGTTTACCAACACCTGTTCTATCGAGCTTTGCAAACGGGTCATTTTCAAATATTTTGGTTTCATAATATGCATCCAGGAACTTACCTGCATCATCACGCGAGAAACCGTATGTCATCTGCGTCAAATCATTTGTACCAAAGCAGAAGAACGCCGCTTCCTTTGCAATATCGTCAGCCGTTAATGCCGCACGAGGAATTTCAATCATCGTACCAACTTCATAGGAAAGAGAAACACCAGCTGCTTCAATTTCCGCATCTGCAGTCTGTACAACAACTTCCTTAACGTATTTTAATTCTTTAATATCGCCAATCAACGGAATCATAATCTCAGGGCGAACCGTCCACTCCGCATGTGCCTTCTGTACGTTAATAGCGGCACGAATAATGGCTTTTGTCTGCATCTTTGCAATTTCAGGATATGTGACAGCCAAACGGCAACCGCGGTGACCCATCATGGGATTAAATTCGTGCAGCGAATCAATGATTGCCTTAATGGTCTCCACGCTCTTACCCTGAGATTTTGCAAGTGCTTCGATGTCCTCTTCCTCTGTGGGAACAAACTCATGAAGCGGGGGATCCAGGAAACGAATCGTAACCGGATTGCCTTCTAACGCCTCATAAAGTGCCTCAAAGTCACCCTGCTGCATAGGCAGGATTTTTTCAAGTGCTGCTTCTCTCTCCTCTACAGTATCAGAGCAAATCATTTCGCGGAAAGCGTCAATTCTGTTGCCTTCAAAGAACATATGTTCTGTACGACAAAGACCAATACCCTCTGCGCCGAGCTCACGTGCTTTCTTTGCATCCTGCGGCGTGTCCGCATTCGTTCTTACCTTCAAGACTCTGTATTTATCTGCCCATGCCATAATTCTGCCGAAGTCCCCTCCGATGGCCGCATCAACCGTCGGAATAATTCCATCGTAAATTTTACCTGTGGAGCCGTCAATGGAAATTGCATCCCCTTCACAGAAGGTTTTACCCGCCAGAATAAACTTTTTATTTTCTTCATCCATAGCAATTTCGCTGCAACCGGATACACAGCAGGTTCCCATACCGCGAGCAACGACAGCCGCATGCGATGTCATACCGCCACGTACCGTCAAAATACCCTGTGCAGCCTTCATGCCTTCAATATCCTCAGGAGAAGTTTCCAGGCGAACCAATACTACCTTTTCTCCCCTTGCCTTCCATGCCTTTGCATCATCTGCTGTAAATACAATTTTGCCACATGCCGCACCCGGAGAAGCTGCAAGTGCTTTTGCCATCGGCTCTGCCTTTTTCAACGCTGCCGCATCAAACTGCGGATGCAAAAGCGTGTCGAGATTTCTCGGGTCTATCATCAAAACGGCTTCCTTTTCGGAAATCATGCCTTCGTCAACAAGATCACATGCTATGCGAAGTGCAGCCTGTGCCGTTCTTTTACCGTTTCTTGTCTGGAGCATGTAAAGTTTCTTATCTTCAATGGTAAACTCCATGTCCTGCATATCTCTGTAATGCTTTTCAAGCGTATTGCAAATTTCTAAAAATTGTGCATACACTTCGGGCATAACATCTTTCAGTTGATCAATCTTTTGCGGTGTACGAACACCTGCAACAACGTCCTCACCCTGTGCGTTCATCAAAAATTCGCCCATCAGTTGCTTCTCGCCCGTGGCAGGGTCGCGCGTGAAGGCAACGCCTGTGCCGGAAGTTTCACCCATATTGCCAAACGCCATCATCTGTACGTTTACAGCCGTACCCCAGGAATAAGGAATATCATTATCACGGCGATACACATTTGCGCGAGGGTTGTCCCAAGAACGGAAAACTGCTTCCACCGCACCCATGAGTTGCTCTTTCGGGTCAGTCGGGAAATCTTTGCCAATTTTCGATTTATATTCTGCTTTGAACTGGTTTGCCAATTCGCGAAGGTCCTCCGCAGTCAAGTCAACGTCCTGCGTAATACCTTTCTTTTCCTTCATCTCGTCAATCAACTGCTCAAAATACTTTTTACCGACTTCCATTACAACATCGGAATACATTTGAATAAATCTGCGATAGCAGTCGTATGCCCATCTCGGATTGCCTGATTTTTTCGCCATAACCTCAACAACCTCTTCATTCAGACCGAGGTTTAAAATCGTGTCCATCATGCCGGGCATAGAAGCTCTGGCACCAGAGCGTACAGATACCAAAAGCGGATTTTCGTTATCGCCAAATTTTTTTCCGCAAATTTCTTCCATTTTACCGATATGTTCCATGATCTGTGCTTCGATCTCACTGTTGATTTTACGACCATCCTCATAATACTGTGTGCAGGCCTCGGTCGTAATCGTAAAGCCCTGTGGTACCGGCAGACCAAGTTTTGTCATTTCCGCAAGATTTGCGCCCTTACCGCCCAAAAGATTGCGCATGGAAGCGTCACCCTCGCGGAACAAATATACAAATTTATTTGCCATGTTATAACCCCTTTCAAAAATAATTTTCTACCATCTCTCATATATTACATATGAACTATTCTCCATCAAAAATAAAAATCCTTCTTTTTTTTTAACTTTTTTAAGGAGATGAATCATTTGTATCTGCGTGTTTCAAGGCATATTTATTTACACTACGGTCTTTTGTGTACGGCATTCCTATCTCTGTTTACACCTGTTGCTCTTTTATATCTGCAAATGTTTATTTCGGCACTTTGGCATGAAGCTTGTCATCTTTTTGCTGCCTTATACTTACATGTGCCCATTCGCAGAATAGAGCTTCTGCCTTACGGATGTACGTTGCGTCTTACGCGCATGAATTTTTACGCAGAAACCTTGATAACGGCAGCAGGGCCTTTAGGCAGTCTTTCTGCTGCCCTCCTTTTTTCCCTCTGCAATGAAAAAACGCTTGCCGCTTTGAATTTTTGTTTGCTTTTCTTTAATCTCACACCCGCTTTGCCGCTTGACGGTGGCCGTCTTTTACGCCTCATCCTATGGAAAAAAATTGGTTTTATCCGCGGAAACACCTGTATGCGGAGAATTTCAAGCTTTACCTCTGTTCTATTCCTCTGCGGCGCCTTTTTTGGCGGGGGACTTTCGCTTGTTGCCGCCGCCTCGATCATTCTATCTGCACTCTTGACTGCGCCCCCGGATCCTTCTCCCTTGCTCTTACAAAAGAAGGTACATAAATGTGATATAAAGGTCATCCCCGTCAGCTATAACGATTCACTTCTGCATCTCCTTCATCACTACTCTCCGTTTTATTATGCTTTATTTTATATTGCATCGGAACATATGTTGTTATCCGAACAAGCCGTCAGTACTCACATCCGTACAAACGGCATATGTGGCAATATATCCAATTTACCTAGAACACTTTTTTTACCTATGAAATTATAAAACCATGCTGTTTAATGTTCAGCATGGTTTCCAAAAGTAACCGGAGCACGGCGTATATCCTGACTGGGAGCTACACCTTCCGGCATAAAATATATATCCGTTGCGCGTTTTTCCGTCTCCCAAATTTCGGACTTTTCTCGAAAGGCAGCGGGACGTGTAATGACAGGCAAACTCGCCTTCTTCTTCATTTCCTTTAAAGCTGAAGCGCCGCAATTTGTAAAACCTAATACACGAATATAAGAAGGCATTGTACTTGGTGACACGTGGTTTTGCAATAAAATCTGCAAAAGTGCACGTTTTATTGCCGCTTTGGTAATATTTCGTGTTTTTGCCGTTTCCAAGATGGAAGTAAGACTCGTTTTATCGCACTTTTCCAATCGCGCACGGACTACCTTCGGAATCTGCATAAACTGCGCCAGATCCGCTGTGCGGAGCGCGTACAGAATCAGTGTTTCATAGTTTTCTAAGCGATGTACACTGCACGTTGCCGCAAACGGCATAAACCGACTGCAATCTTCACCCTTTTCCAGTTTTTTTCGTAATCCAAGTGCCGATGGAAACGCGCTGTCAATTGCGGTCTCTGTATATGACGTGCCAACACGCTGAATGGTATGTGCTTTTATATCCGTTCCTAAAAAGCGTAAATACTCCATTGCCAAAATATTATTGGGGGTAAACTGCTTTTCGTTTTCCTCATATGCCGCAGCATATGCGGCAGCATAGCTTTTCCCTTTTTTGAGATTATCTTTGAGCCTTGCCCGAAATTGCTGTGTTTCCGAATGCGACATTTTTTTCAAAAGTTCAACATCGCCGCATTCACTCCCAAAGGATAGGGTATCCACAACGCCCGTTGCACGCAGTGTTTCCACCGCGCCGCGTGCAAAACCCTCCGCTGATGAAAGTGCATATACCGCGGGCAGTTCAAGCACTAAATCTGCCCCGCCTAATAGTGCATGACGTGCCCTTGTCCACTTATCAAAGATACAGGGCTCTCCTCTTTGGGCAAAACTTCCGCTTAAAATTACGCAAACACCGTCTGCAGCCGTCTCCTGCCGTGCACGCTCTATGTGATACATGTGCCCCTTGTGAAAAGGGTTGTACTCAGCCGCAATTCCTACAAGCCGCATAGACACACTCCTACTTTTGAATACGGTTTAAGAATACCTTTGTTCTTTCATTTTGTGGATGGTTTATCAACGCGTCCGCCGTACCTTCCTCTACAATATATCCATCCGCCATAAATACAACCTTATCGGCAACACCAAGTGCAAATTCAATTTCATGCGTAACAATAATCATCGTCATACGTTCAGCCGCAAGGTCGCGGATAACATGCAACACCTCTCCCGTAAGTTCGGGGTCAAGTGCACTTGTTGGTTCATCAAAAAACAAAATATCAGGACGAAGTGCCATAGCACGTGCAATTGCCACACGTTGCTGCTGCCCCCCTGAAAGTGCAGAAGGGTACGCATTTTCCTTATCAGATAGGCCGACACGTTTTAAAAGTTGTTGTGCCGTTTCCATCGCCTCCGCCGGAGAAATGCCAAGAACACGAATCGGCGCTGCTGTCACATTCTCGATCACGGTGTAATGCGGAAAGAGATTAAAGTTTTGAAATACCATGCCGGTTTTGCCGCAAATTCTCCTCGCCTCTTTTTCAGGAACATAACACACTTTACCATCTTTCATTTCGCAAAGCGTCTCTCCATCAATGCGAACTGTACCTGCTGAAATTTTCTCGAGGCGGTTAAGGCAACGGATAAACGTGCTTTTCCCCGATCCCGAAGGTCCTAAAATTGCCGTCACTTGCCCCTTTTCCGTGCTGAAGTCAATCCCCTTCAAAACATGAAGTGAGCCAAAGCTTTTTTTCAGCCCTTTTACCTCTAAAATTGCCATCAGCTTTCCCTCCTTATATGCCGAGAAAATCTCTTTTCCGTAAACTTAAACAGAATCGTTAAAATCAAAGTAAAGAAAAGATATAAAAGTGCCGCAAGTAAAAAGGCAGTTGTATTCATATCTCGGTTTACGGCACCCTTTGCCGCACGCAAAAGTTCCGACACACTGATAGCCGTAATGAGAGCCGTGTCTTTTACAAGCGTAATTGTTTCATTGGTAATCGGCGGAATAATGCGGCTTAACGTCTGCGGAATTATGATGCGCCGCATCGTCTGCCCACTCGAAAACCCGAGTACCTTTGCAGCCTCGTACTGCCCGCGGTCTATGGATTCGATGCCGCCGCGATAAATTTCCGCAAAATATGCGGCGTAATTTAATACAAATGCAACAACGGCCGATGTAACACCGTCCAAGGTGATTCCTACACTCGGCAGGCCGAAATATACAAAGTAAAGCTGTAAAAGCAGAGGCGTGCCGCGCAGTACCCATATGTAAAAGGAAGAGAACCATTTGAGCGGTGCAATCTTCGAAATGCGCATAAGCGCAATAATAAGACCGAGTGGCAACGCCATACATAGTGTTAATACAAATACCAAAAGCGTTATCTTGCCGCCATTCAAAAGCGCAGGTAAAATTTTACCGGAATACAAAAACCAGTCTACTACATAGGCCCATGATTCTGCTAAAAAATTCATATCATTTCCTTCTTTTCTGCAAGAACGGGGCGCATACAAAAATCGTATGCGTCCCATCCTGTTTTCGCTATTTATCTTTTGTATCGCTTAGCGAAGCAATAAATCCTCGCCAAACCATTCTTTAGAAATTTCTGCTGCTTTGCCGCTTGCAATGACTTCCTGCATGGCTGCGTTAATCTTCTCTGTCAAAGCATTATCGCCCTTACGCATACCGATTACATAGAAATCTTCGCCAAAATCCTCTTCTGCAAATGCGTATGTGTCTGCCTTTACAGTTGCCTTATATTTACCTGCAACCTTGTCAATGATAACAGCATCCAATCTGCCTGTGTCAAGGTCCATAACTGCTTCATCATAGGATTCATATTCTGCTAATTTATCTACAATATCACCATAAATGGCGTCTTTCTTTACAACTTCTAAAGCTGCACTGTCAACCTGAATACCGATGTTTTTGCCAGCAAGGTCTGCCTTCGACTTGAGATTGGAATCCTTAAGTGTCATAATAACAATGGAGTTATTGAAGTAGGGCTTTGAAAGGTTCATGTCTTCTTCTCTCACCGGTGTTTTGCTCATGCCGTTCCAGATCAAATCAATTTTTTTGCCACTGAGTTCCATTTCCTTTGCATCCCAAACAATGGGTTTAAATTCAATGTCTACACCCAAAACTTCGCCGACTGCGTTAGCAAGATCAATGTCAAAGCCGACCAATTCGCCTGCTTCTGTACGGAAACCCATCGGTGCAAATGTATCGTCAAGACCGACAACGATTTTGTTGTTTCCTTTAACATAGTCCCAGGACGTGTCGGAGACAGGTGCCTCTTTTTCGCCACACGCACAAAGCGCGAACAACATGCTAAATGCTAATAATGCGCAAATCAATTTTTTCATACAAAACATCTCCTATAAAATTACTGTAATTTTATGATACCACTTTAGCGTACTAAAGTCAAGCGTTTTTTAAATTTTTTAATCTTTTTCTTTTTTATATAAAAAAAACGGCATAGAAACGCGGTTTTTCATTCCTTATGCCGTTTTACTTTTATCATGGTTTTTTTATTGCACAGCCCGAATCCGTAAACTCGGCAACAACGTCGCATATTTCTAATGCAGCAGGACGGTGCGTCACAATCAGAACTGTTTTATCTGTCATTTCTCGCAAATTACGCAAGACCTGGGCTTCCGTCTCCTCATCCAAAGCAGCCGTACACTCGTCCAGTAATAAAATCGGACGGTCAGAAAATACAGCGCGTGCAATTAAAAGCCGCTGTAATTGTCCTTCAGAAAGCCCTGCTCCACGCTCCCCAAGTATTGTGTCAATTCCATTTTCCAGCTTGTCTACAAAGGTGTCTGCACATGCAATGTGCAGCGCGTTTTGGATTGCCGTTTCATCCTCAGCCCGCGATTTATCAAAGAATGTAATGGCCTCACGCACCGTGCCGCTCATAAAGTGATTGTCCTGCGGCACATAAGCAAACATGCGTTGCCACTTTGTTGTAAGCAATTCTTTTTTATCGCCAACTTGTATGTAACATGTTCCTGCATTTGGCGTATATAGGCATAAAAGAAGCTTTAAAACTGTACTTTTACCGCACCCGCTTTTCCCTGTCAGTGCAATGTATGCACCTTTTTTTACTGAGAAATTGAAGTTTTGAAACACAACTGTTTCTCTGCCTTCCTGATTTTGTATGCGCTCACCGTCATTTAAAATTGGCGCGGTATATGTGAAATCCACGTCGCAAAGTCCCATTTCCTGAAATTCATTGAAATAACTTTTTCTTGCCTCATCTTCAGACAAAGCCACAGGCACGTCAGGAAATCGTTCAGCCTCCATAATGCGTTCGGCACTTGCCAGCATCGCGTAAAAGCGTGAAGAAATGCCGCTTAAACCCGCAAAAGGCGTTTGTACCCCCGCCACCAGTTGCAGCATTGCAACAAAATCACCGTAGCTGACCGCTCCATTTTGTATACCAACGGCAAAAAACCAAATACCACACAACGTGACTGTATGCACCAAAAAGCTGAAACCACTGCGACTTATATTGGAAAAGTCACTCCTTCGCATCTGTGCCGTATAGTACGCTTTCATTTTGTCCTCTGCATCTATCAGCACATTTTCCTGGATAGCAAAGGCACGTACTGTAGGCATACTTGCAAGCGTTTCCAAAAGAAAAACGCGTAGTTTTCCGCCTTTTTCCTGCACGCGACGATGCAACGTAACATAAAACCGCCGTGCGATGTATGCGCCGACTGCCAAAATCAACCCACCAGGTAAAAGAAGATATAAAAATCGCGGTTCTATGGAAATGAGAACTCCAAGCGCAAATATAATTTTCAGCACCATACCCGCCGCATTCGGCAGGAGACGTACGGCACTCCCTGCAACCTGTGTTACGTCCGACGTCAAGCGATTCATCCATTCGCCCGAATGTACAAGCGATACCGCAGTATATTCCCGATGTAAAAGTGCAGAAAACAGCCTGCGACGCAAACTGTTCCCCATTGATGCAGTCGCACTCTCCTCTACACGACGTATACATGCCTGTGTACAAATTTGCAAAAGCATAAGTGCACAAAGTGTTAGCATATAGACAAAAAAATACGTCTTTTTTCCCACAGCCGCATTCACAACATTGCGTAGCGAAAGTGCATAACTAACACTAATACCGCTGCGCAGTACGTGTAAAAAGAGAAGTCCGCCCACTTTATATTTACTTTTTCCCATTGCACTCCATAAAAAGCGCATTGTGCCCCGATTCCATTTTTCTTTCATAGTCTTTTTATCCTTGCATAAAGCTTTCGGCATAAAAAACGTACAGGGTACGAAAGCCGCCAAAACAAAACGTAAAGTTTATAACCGAAGGAATCCGTTCGAATCACTTTGCCACGTCGATGCACCTCGCGCACTACGCCAATCACACTTTCCATAGGTATCGTTTCATTTACAAACTGATTGTCGCCGCGCGTGATATACGTGTTTTTGCAGGTCCGTATAATTCTATGCATCACATACTTACCGTCCTGCCGTTTATAAAGCGGCAACTCACCGCGTTTCAGTTTCCTGTCCACGCGGCAAATAACCACCAGCGTTTCTCGCTCATACAAAAGCGGCTCCATACTTCTGCCTACCGTAAATATGGTAAGCGGTTTGCCGCTTTGTAGTGCCTCTTCAATTGTTTTCTTATGCATCCAGCATCCCGACCTCTTCCATTTTGGCAAGCATGTTACGAACATCCGCCACCAGTCTCGTGCGCGGGACGTTATATTCTGTCTCAAGCGCATCCACAATGGCATCCTCCGTCGTATCAGTCAGCAAAAGACTGCAAATCCGACCTGCCGTTTCATTATTTCGCATCATGCCATTAAAATATTCACTCGCCTTACCCGTTGCAACCACAATAGTTTCTCCGTCAATCTCACGGATTACAAAACCTTCGCGAAGCTTCATATTTTGTCATCTCCTCGTTCTATTTCGTGGCATATGGCGTTATAAACAATCTCTGCCGCATCCTTTTCCATCGTTGTATACACGCGATAGCAGGGTACTGTTTCAACAAGAGATGCGCATAGCTCCATAAGTTCTTCCGCATGTTGTATACCACGCAGAGTTTGGTCTAAAATATGATAGACCGCGTCTGAAGGTGAAAGGCGTTCTACACGCGTCACCTCGCTGCGCTTTAAAACGCAAATTGCACCGCAGGGCACCATAACATTCTGCTGCAAATCAGTTTTTCCCGAAAAAGGCGTGCCGCAACATAAGAATTGGCCATTTCTGCGCACAAGCAGCGGTTTGTCATCATTGATATAGGTAACGTCTGAAAACGTGTTTTGCCAAAGTGCCGTATGCGTCGATTTTCCTGTCCCCGAGGATGCAGAAAAGAGATATGCTTTCTCACCCTTTGCAATAGCAGAGGCGTGGAGCATAATACCGCCGTAGGAAACTGCTCGTCGGTAAAATTTCTTCCCCGTTAAAATATATTCCAAATCTTCTTCCGACAGATAGGCATAGCGCGCTCTTGCCGCCGCCCATTCTTCCGACGAAAGCTGGACATTCATATCCGCATCTTTGTCCTCAGATAGATAGGATGCACTTTTACGGCAAAGCTTTGGGTATCGCGGTGACATAGCTACCCGTATGCCACCAATATTGTAAATTGGCACTTGTGCCACCGCCTTTTCTCTATGCGTATCAGCCGATTTCCTCCGGTGACCAGTCGTTATCCCTCGAACTCCAGTCCACACGAATCATATCTGTTATCGGACGCATTGTGAAGTTCCCGTCCCAAACCATGTATCTGATTTCGTGCATGTCGTTCTGTTCTATAACATCTATTCCAGTATACCAATAGGGTATTTCTACTCCATTTACTTTTCGGGTACCTTCTTGCATTGTATCGATCTTAAAGTCCAACAGGAGCGGATTTGCACCGCTTACATCATACCTTGCAATATACACCGTATACTGCCTGTCCGCATACGCCCATATTCTTGCCTTACCCTGTCCTCTGTAAAGACCATATGAAATATTTTCTTCAGCCGATACCATCGTACCCGCCATAATACACAGAATCAGAACCGATATTACTCGAATAAAAAATCTTTTCATAATTTCACCCAAATCATTACCAAATTTCATCTATGTCCACAAAATTGTCGCCGGCTTCCATATCAAAATCAGGATTTTCCGGACTCGGTGTTGACGGTGTAGACGGGTTTGTAGATGGTCCACTCCCATTACCACCTGGTGTGGGTAAATTCGGCGTTACAGCCCCTCCATCTTTCTTAGAAATATTATATAAAATCTGCGCAAATTCTGCACGTGAGATTTGCTTTTGCGGCAAAATACGATTTTCATTATCTCCGCCCACGTAGCCTTTTTCATGCATGGCAGAAATTGCATCTTGCGCCCACGCCGCTACATCATCTTTATCAGAGAATGTGAGTGTTTTACCTGCTTCCGTCAGCCCTTTTGCGCGTGCAACTGCAACCAGAATTTCCTGCCTTGTAATGGAGGCGTTCGGTAAAAATTCTGTTTCATTTACACCTTTGAAAAAGCCCATCTTTACTGCCGATGCCACCGCATCATAAAACCAGGCAGACTGCGGTACATCTCTAAATCCGACAAAAGTATTTTTCTCTTCGCCTTTAAATACGCGCACCAAAATGGTCGCAGCCTCTGCACGCGTCAACGATGCATCGGGACGTATTGTCTCATCTGGAAAACCGTTTAAAATTTTATTTTGAATAGCATGCACAATAGCCGGGAATGACCAATGTGCAGGTGAGGGCATATCCGAAAATGCCGCCTGTGTCACTGTTGGCAATAACAAAAGGCCTGCTAAAAGTAATCCGAAAATTTTCTTTTTCATAAAATTTCCTCTCTTTCTATATTAAGACAATAGGCGGTTTATATAACCGCCTATTTACCCGTTCTTACCAAATATCTTCAATATTTACGTCGTTATCGCCTTCGCTCTCTATGTCGCCCCAAAAATCATCCTCGCTACCATCTAATCCGCTTAATGTAAGAATTAAATCGTCATCTTCAAAGAGAAGCACTTCGAAAGAAGGCTCTAAATATTCTTTTTTCATTCTTCCATTCCTCCATTCGATGCATTTTTCACTTCTTCCAGCCAATCCTGGGCGCCCTGTGTCAAATCATTGGTATCTTCTTCATTCAGCGCATTTGCAATTTGCTTTGCATTCGCAATTGCTGCATGTTCGTCAGAGAAGACGTAATATTCACCCGCACCATCAATGCTGTATTTTATATATCCGATGCACACAAAGTCTTCAACATAGTGTGCTTCCTCGGTCATTGTGATTACATAGTTATACTGATATAAATTGCCGCTAATCTGTGCTACTTTTGCAGGATTTGCATACTTTGCAACCTTATTCTGCCCTATTACACTTTGCATCTGAGACGACGTAATGGTGTCACCTGTAATGCTTAAGCCTTCCAATGTGCTTTTTCTTGCAATGATTGCACCATATTCAACGTTTGTAATTCCTGCACTATTTAAACTATCAAGAACCGTTTTATTGTAGTTCGTGCTGAATCTTACACCCTGCTTATCGCTTGTCATACGAAGCGTCGCAGGAATAGACGTCTTTTGAGATACATGTTTGTCAAATTGAATTGAGGTTGCCTTGACCTCTCCGTCAATACTTGGAACAGATGAATTCGGTGCATAAGCATCATTACCTACGTTCCAAGCCAAAACCTTCTCAGTTGTTCCGGCAGCACCCTCCCCTGCACCGGCGGGTTTTGTTGTAACCGTTGTGGGGAGAACATAAAATACATGATTTTCCGCATCATACTGAATCTGAATGTCCGCTTCTACCTCTATGTCCGAATCTCCTGTACCCGGGGTGATTGTCGGTTGTTCTGTCTCATCCAAAGAACCGTTTACATAAATGTCATTGTAGGTGACGTCACTTTCAAAGCCATCATATATAACCTGGGCGCTCTTTACACCACCTGTAGCCATGGAAGCACCATTCAGCAACGTAGGTTTGGTCATAACATTACGTAACTCATATCCGTTTGTATAAGTTACATTAATTTCAACCGATTCTAATTCTTCGCCTTTTTCATATTTAAATTTAGTAAGACCAGTCACAACCTCAACAGCTGTTGCGGTTTCTCCACCTTCCATACCATCCGCATAAGCGTCTATGCTAAAGGAAGCTGACGAATCCTTATCTGTATTAGCGTATATTGTCAATGCGCCCGTTACAGATGGGTCAATTGCAAAAACAAATTCCTTTGTTGTTCCACTGAGTGTAGCTTGGTCAAGATACTTAATCCCCGTTACATAACCGGTAGTAGCATCCGCCTCAAGGCCTGCCAACTCACCCGAAACAATTAAAAGCGTGGCCTTCGATGCATCCGTACCTGTAACCGTCGCATGATATGTACCCTCTGCAGCATCATAGTATACGTTGGAAATTGCGATTGGGCTCTCTGTTTCAGCCATAGCAACCGTACCAGCCAAAAGGAAAACAAAGGCCATTAATAAAAACAGGATTTTCTTTGTCATTTTTACCCCTCCTACAAAAAGATACTTTTCATTTTCCAAAGCCTGTTTCTGCATAGATAATCTTCTCTTGCTGCACCGCAACAAGATTGCATACTTTATACACGATATTATTATAACATATGCATGTTTTAATTGCAAGCATTTATTTTATTTTTCCGCATTTTTTACAAAAAATTTTTACAAAGCCTGCACAAAACACCATTTCAAAGAGAAAAAACAAACGTAGTCTTCATAGTATATTTTACAAACAAAAAAAATTTTTCCATATTTTTTTAAAAAACACTTTACAAATAAAAAAGATTATGCTATACTATCTAAGAAGTTGCGAATGTAGCTCATCCGGTAGAGCGCCACCTTGCCAAGGTGAAGGTAGCGAGTCCGAGCCTCGTCATTCGCTCCAAATTTGCGGCGCTTTGCAAAGCGCCGCTTTTTCTTTATATCATGATTTTGTTACCTCTTTACTTCGGGGCCAGGTTGCAGCAATCACAAAGAAAAATATACCTGTCCAAAACGGCAATAGGTGCGCACCACCATCTTTCGAAGCTTCCACAGCAATCATATGCAAAAAAAGCATGAGGCATACGGGTAGCACCAAAAAGAATCGTCGCCACCCACCCTGTATGTGTTTTGTAAAAAGGAGCAAAATAAACGTAGGCAGAAAAAACACCCATGCCAGCGAAAGCGATGTCATTGTCCCCTGTACGCCACTCTCTACTGCTAAAAGCTCAGCCGCCGTGCCGAGCGTAACTGACCAGACGAAAGCGGCAAACGGATTTTGAAGCGGCATTTTGCGCAGTACGAGAGAAAAAACTGCCACCACAACTATATTGATACCCACCATATAAAGTAAATAATCGCCGCCAATCAAATATGCGGCAACACATGCCGCCAAAGTAGCAATTAAAATACCCATTTTATTCCCCCTTCGTTTTAAATCTACAAATTATATTATATGGAAGGAAAAAGCTTTTATGCAATTTAGAAATAACACCACTCGTTTGGTTTTTGCCGCACTATTAATTGCACTTGAAATCATACTGACGCGTTTTATCCAAATTCCGATTCCAATTGACGGCTTTACAAATCGCGTAAGTCTGGGTTTTTTACCTGTTGCTGTAGCCGGCATGCTTTACGGACCTTTCGGTGGCGGGCTTTTGGCGGCGCTTTCTGATATTATCCGTGCACTTTTATTTCCACAAGGTGCCATCAATCCCTTGTTTACACTAACGGCATTCCTACGCGGACTCACATACGGTACATTTTTACAAAGAAAAAGTATGCCGCATCGCATAACGATAGCTTCTCTTATTGACTATATCGTTTTAAACCTTGGTCTTAACCCATTTTTTACCTTTATTTCATACGGCGGTACATTCTGGTCACGTTTTATGACGGCATTGCCTGTTTCCTCCGTAAACTTTGTTTTGCGGCTTTCCCTTTTACTTCTTGTCCTACCTTCTCTGGAAAGGAGCATAAAACACCGTGTTTGAAAATCAAGAAAAGATAGATCGTGTTCTTTTAATTGGCGTACACCGCGGCTCCCAAAATCCCTTAGAGGACTCGACCGCGGATTCCATGCGTGAACTTTCTGAACTTGCCGAAACAGCGGGCGCAGAGGTGTTGGGAGAAATTGTGCAAAATCGGGACACAGTTGACCGTGCCACCTACCTCGGCGAGGGAAAACTTGTAGAAGTGCAGGAAGCCGCCAATGCACTTTCGGCAAATCTATTGGTTGTAGATGATGAGTTGACGGGCTCACAGCTTCGCAATATAGAAAACGCTACAGGACTCAATGTTATTGACCGTAGTGCTTTAATTTTAGATATTTTTGCAGGACGCGCCCTGTCGGGCGAAGGTAAGCTGCAGGTAGAACTTGCCCAGCTTAAATATCAACTGCCACGTCTTGCGGGCGGCTATACATCACTTTCCCGCCTCGGCGGCGGTATCGGCACACGCGGACCGGGTGAAACAAAGCTTGAGTCTGACCGCTGCCATATCCGCAGTCGCATCAGTGCTTTGGAGCGTGAAATCGAAACACTTCGCCGCCATCGTGCACTTATACGCGACAGACGTGAAAAAAACGAAGTTCCAACCGCAGCCTTGGTCGGTTACACCAATTCAGGAAAATCTACACTTTTAAATACCTTAACGGGTGCTGATGCGCTCGCAAAGGATATGCTTTTTGCCACCTTAGACCCCACCGCGCGTGCTTTGCGCCTTGCGGACGGCCGAGAGGCTCTTTTAGTTGATACGGTCGGTTTTATCCGCAAATTGCCACATCATTTAATTGAGGCTTTTCGTTCCACCTTGGAGGAAGCAACGAACGCCGATGTTTTGGTGCATGTGATTGATGCGGCATGTCCGGAAACAGAAAATCAAATTGCTGTTGTGGAAAAGCTTTTATCGCAGCTCGGGTGTGACGGCAAACCCAAAATTACTGTTTATAATAAATGTGACCTTTTGGAAGATAAACCTGTCCCGCCCTATACATCGAATACTGTTTGTATTTCTGCAAAAAACAACACAGGTACGGATGCCCTTTTAGAACTTCTGGATTTGCACCTGCCGGGGCGGCGGCGCAAAATGCATCTTTTAATTCCGTACGCAAACGGAAATGTTTTGAATATGATTCGCACATCGGGCGATATGATTTCTGAGGAATATACGCCCGAAGGCATTTTGGTGGAATGTATGGCAGATGCAGCGCTTTATGCGGCGTGTCTACAATTCCAAAAGTAGTGGAGGCGTAAAATGGCAGATTATAAAACCGTCAAAAACGCGGCACTGGCAGAATATGTTGAAAAACGCTCTCGTTTTATTGCAAATGTGGCACCCATACAAAACGAAGATGACGCACTACGTTTTCTCGCCGATATAAAAGCCGCAAACCGAGAGGCTCGCCACAATGTATATGCCTATATCTGCCGCGAAAATAACATCTGTCGTTATAGTGATGACGGCGAACCCGGCGGCACGGCAGGCCTTCCCGTTTTACATGTTCTGCAAAGCCAGGAGCTTACAGATGTATGTGTTGTGGTCACACGCTACTTTGGTGGTATTTTGCTCGGTGCAGGCGGTCTTGCACGTGCTTATTCTAAAAGTGCAGCGGACGGTGTTAAGGCGGCGGGCATTTGCGAAATGGTAAACTCGCATGTATTTTCGGCTGAAATTGCATATCCTCTGCTCGGCAAGGTTCAACACGTATGTTCCGAATTAGGCTTTACCATTTTAGATACCGTCTACGACACCTCCGTAACTCTTACACTTTGCGTAGAAAACGCCCGTGGAAATTATCTTTATGAAAAACTGACAGATGCTACGGACGGTAAAATTCAGATAAAAAAAATTGACGAATGTTATGTTCCAAAGCTTTTAGAAGGATAAAATTATGAAAACTTGTTGTTTTACAGGGCATCGAATGATTTCTGCCCAAGACGTCGTGCGCCTTCGAGTGTCACTTTCCGAAACAATTGAAGCGCTATACAAAGATGGCGTGCGAGACTTTCTGTGTGGCGGTGCTATCGGGTTTGATACGCTTGCCGCCAAAACAATTTTAGATAAAAAAAGAACGCTGCCTGATATACGACTACTCCTTGCCATTCCCTGCCGTAATCAGTACGACAGATGGAGTGATGCACAAAAAATGGTGTATCACGATATCCTTTCCTGCGCGGATGATGTACAGTATCTTGCAGAAAGTTACGACCGCGGCTGTATGCTTAGACGAAACCGCTATATGGTGGACCATTCCGATGTTTGTGTTGCCTTTTATAACGGCTCATCGCACGGCGGCACATCGTACACGGTAAACTACGCCTATCAATGCGGGCTCCGTGTGATTCTTTTGTAAGGAGAGATAGCCATGGAATACTTAACAAATCCGAAAAATATTCGTGCGATTTGCGACAAATACGGCATTCGCGCCAAAAAAGCGCTCGGGCAAAACTTTTTAAAGGATGCTCACGTTTTAGAATCAATTGTGGACGCCGCTGCCCCCAGTGGATGCGGTATTTTAGAAATTGGGCCCGGTCTCGGCACATTAACGCGCGCACTTGCACCCGTCGCCGAAAAGGTGGTTTCGGTTGAGCTTGATCAGGACCTTTTGCCTGTTTTAGATGAAACGCTCGCAGAATTTGACAACACCACCGTAATCCACGGTGACATTTTGAAACTTAATTTGCCCGCACTTTTTGCAGAGCAATTTGGTGTATTGCCCGTTTCCGTTGCCGCAAATCTCCCATACTACATTACAACACCAATTATTTTATATCTTTTGGAAGCACACCTTCCGATACAGAGAATGGTTTTTATGGTGCAAAAGGAAGTGGGCGATCGCATGGTTGCTGCTCCCGGCTCTAAAGATTTTGGTGCACTCAGTGTTGCAGCACAATACCGTTGCCGTGTAGAGCGCGTTTGCACTGTTCCCGCCGGCGCCTTCTCCCCCGCACCGAAAGTGGATTCAGCTGTAATATTGCTCGAGTTTTACGACACTCCACCTTTCGCGCCAAAGGACGAAACGCATTTCTTCGCACTCGTCAAAGCCATCTTTGCACAGCGGCGGAAAACGCTTTTAAATGGTCTTTCCAACGCGGGACGTTTTGGCACCAAAGAAGAGATTGCCGCCATGCTCTCTAAAATGGGCTTTAGCCCGGTTGTGCGTGGCGAAACACTTTCTATTGAAGCAATGGTTTCACTCTCAGATGCACTACTATAAAATGACAAAAAAACATCGCACGAAAATCGTGCGATGTTTTTATTCTTATTTATTCAGTGCTTCTTCAAGTGCAACTGCAACTGCAACCGTAGCACCGACCATGGGGTTATTCCCCATACCGATGAGACCCATCATTTCAACGTGTGCAGGAACGGAGGAAGAGCCTGCAAACTGTGCATCAGAGTGCATTCTGCCCATCGTATCCGTCATGCCGTAGGAACCGGGGCCTGCAGCCATGTTATCAGGATGCAGTGTTCTGCCTGTACCGCCACCGGATGCCACGGAGAAGTACTTCTTACCCTGTTCGATACATTCTTTCTTATATGTACCTGCAACCGGATGCTGGAAGCGCGTCGGGTTTGTCGAGTTACCCGTAATGGAAACGTCAACCTTTTCGTGATGCATAATTGCAACACCTTCGCGAACATCGTCAGACCCGTAGCAACGAACACCAGCACGTTCGCCCTTCGAATATGCCTTTTCGTAAACGACCTTCAGTTCACCCGTGTAGTAATCAAATTCAGTTTCTACAAAGGTAAAACCATTGATTCTGGAAATAATCTGTGCTGCATCCTTACCGAGACCGTTTAAGATAACCTGCAGGGGTTCTTTTCTTACTTTATTTGCAGACTTTGCAATACCAATTGCGCCTTCTGCCGCCGCAAAGGATTCGTGACCGGCCAGGAATGCAAAGCACTTGGTTTCTTCACGAAGAAGCATTGCGCCAAGGTTTCCGTGGCCAATCCCAACCTTACGGTCGTCCGCAACGGAGCCGGGGATACAAAATGCTTGTAACCCTTCACCAATAATCTCAGCGGCTTCGCTTGCATTCTTATAGCCTTTTTTAATTGCAATTGCTGCGCCTACAATATATGCCCAGCAAGCGTTTTCAAAGCAAATCGGCTGAATGGATTTTACAAGATTGTAAACATCAATGCCTTTTTCATCACAGATTTTCTTTGCTTCTTCAATCGAGGCAATGCCGTATTCGGCGAGTTTTGCATCTATCTGTTTGATTCTTCTTTCATAGCTTTCAAATAATGCCATGTTCCTACTCCTTTCTTACTGCTGACGCGGGTTGATGACTTTGGCTGCGTCGTCAAATCTGCCATACTGACCGGAAGCCTTTTCCAATGCCTCATTGGCGTCCATGCCCTTTGCAACCATTTCCATCATCTTCCCGAGATGTACGAACTTGTAACCGATTATCTGGTCTTCATCATCAAGCGCAATCTTTGTGATATAGCCTTCTGCCAGTTCCAGATAGCGGGGACCTTTCTCCTTTGTGGAGAAAACCGTACCGACCTGACTGCGAAGTCCTTTACCAAGGTCTTCAAGACCTGCGCCGATGGGCAGTCCGTCCTCAGAGAAAGCAGTCTGCGTTCTGCCATAAACAATCTGTAAAAACAGCTCGCGCATAGCCGTATTAATAGCATCACATACAAGGTCAGTGTTGAGTGCTTCCAAAAGGGTTTTGCCTGTTAAAATCTCGCCCGCCATTGCTGCAGAATGTGTCATACCGCTGCAACCGCAAGTTTCAATCAAAGCCTCCTCAATAATACCTTCCTTTACGTTCAACGTCAATTTGCACATGCCCTGTTGCGGTGCGCACCAGCCAATGCCGTGTGTCAGACCGGAAATATCGCTGATTTGCTTCGCTTTAACCCATTTACCCTCTTCAGGAATGGGAGCCGGCTCATGACATACGCCTTTAGCCACGCACTGCATTTCTTGCACCTCGTGGGAAAATTTCATAGTAAACCATCCTTCCAAATGAATTTGATGTTATTTTATCATTTTCCGCGCAAGAAATCAAGAGTATTTTTACAAAAGATGCCTTATTTTTTATTTTTTCTACCAAATAGACGTTACAACGCCGTTTTCCACCGTTACAGTTTTGCCATCCGCACTTGTAAAAGACCCTGATTCCCCGGGCCCTAAGGAAACCGTACCTTTTGAACTGCCGATTACAATTTTTTCGCCAAAAATCTCCATACCACCCGCATCCAGCATACGGATACCGCCAATTCGTGTGCCGCCATAATACAGGCTGATTGTATCCTCTACGCCGTTATTTTCAAGCGCAATGTAATCCGAAAATGTATTTGGTGCAATGCGGATGTTTACGCCTTCAATATCCGCCCCTCGAATATCACCTGCGAAAACGGCGTCTCCGTTTTCGTTCAGATATATGCTTTCTTTCCCATCTTTGTCATACAAACAGAATTGAAATACGCCATTATCCCCTTTTCCGATTACGGCGCGAAGTGCACCTTCCGCGTCACGCATGACAATTCGTGCACCCTCAAGGCGCGTTGCACCGTCCTCACTTTTAATCTCTGTAAGATTTGTATTTAAGGTACGGACATTCTTACTGTCCAAATGTTCCAAAATCCAGGTTAAATTTTTTTGCATTTTTACAACAGCGGTTTCCAGTTTCTCCATATCCCCGCCAAAACCTTGCAGGTCTCTGCAAATCATTACTTCTGCCATTTTAACTCCTTTCTATGCTCTTTTTTTAATACTGTCCGTTTTTTCATCCTGCATGTCTAATAATTCTCCGGGTGTAAAGCGACCAACTTTTTCCTTTTTCTGTGTCACAAGCGGCGGCCGCGACATTACGCCATAGCGAATGGATTCAGGTGCATGTGTAATGTCGTGCGGGTAGTCTGCCGCATCCTCAGGTGTGTGCTTATCATATAAGAGTGCAGGTAACGTACGGATAATCTCCATACAATGCACCGCGAAACGTATCTTTTCCCTACGCAAATATTCGCGTAAAACACGCCAGCCTGCCACACGCCGGTTATCTGCCCGCACAAGACCTAAAAGTCCTTCCGCCGCCATAATTTCAACGCCGCTTCTGCCTGTGTCCTGCCGCCTGTTCCAAAGGTCGGGCGATGCAACCGTGTACGCAATTTGTTCTGTTTTAGGCGTAAGACGCACAATTTCACGCGCGGCCTCCGAAAGGGTGAGCCCGCTTTGGCAAAATTCACGATAAATCATAAGGTTTCCTTCGCCATCCACCGCATACCAATGGCATGCCGTTCTGTCAAGCCCATAGTCAAGACTTCGAAACCGCTTGTAATAAGGCGGTATCTCCTCCACCGTGCAGACATGCTTTCGTCTGTCAAACTCCTCGAAAAACTGTCCCTCAAAAATATCCCAATCCCCGTATAGGAGTGCTTTTTTCTCGTTTTCAGGGAGTGCTTTGAGCCGTTTTATATAATCGCGGTCCTGCTCCATTAGAAATTTATTTTCCTCCACACGTGCAGGAATAAAAATTCGTGTGGTTTCCGCCTCAAACATAGTTTCGGGGGGTGCAGGGTCGATAAAACGCGCCTTTACCCAGCTATGCCCGCGGCTACCGGGGTTTGTTGTGCTCTTCATTTGTTTTGGAAAGCGATTTGCGCCACGCAAGCGACTCATCATGTATACATATTGGTACGATGAAAAATGTGTCAATTCATCAAACCGAATGACATCGTATTCCGCAGACTGATACATCGTGACATCCGTATCATTTGCCAAAAATCCAAATTCCAATAGAGAGCCGTTTACAAGCTCCATTTTATGCTTCGCACTTTTATAGGAGTAAAGTGATTTCGGAATAATATGGAGTGCCGTTAGAAGCAGCGAGCGTTCGAGCGCCGGGAAAGAAGAGCGCAACAAAAGCTGCTTACTGCCCGGATACATAAGCGCGTACAAAAAAGCATCCACAACCTGTCCGTAGGACTTGCCTCCACCTGCCGCGCCGCCGTAAAGCACCTCATCTGCAGCAGCATTTATAAAAGCGGCTTGCTTTTTGGTGACTTTTAGTGAAAGCCTTTTCACTCTACCACCTTCACTTCGACTGACAACGTATCTTCTTTTTCTTCGCCGTCATCTGCCAACTTCAAAAGGTACTCGGACACTTTCAGCTTGTCTTTAAAATCTGCTTCTGTATCACGCAGCACGGACGTTAAAAACTGCTGTACCTCTTTTTTATCGGCAATTTTTTTCTTTGCCATTAAAAAACCTCCTTTCGGTACGATATCATACCAAAAAAGAGGTTTTTTGAACAGGGCATTTTTTGTGCAAAGCCCGTGCAATATAAAAATTTATTGTTCATTCTCATCCATCAAAATACGTAAAAGAGTCGCGTAGACCTTTTGCGGGTCCCTCCGAAAGCGACGGCACACCTCGCGCGCCATTTCCTTTGAACCAACGGTAAGGCTAAGCTCCATTAGTGGAAATCCGCTTTCCGAAATTGCACATTTCGCCGTGTGCTCGAGTTCATTTAGCGCCGTATAGGTTGCCGAAATATCTGTTTTGTGCTGCCTTTGCTTCTTTTGTGCACGGATTGTCAAAAGCAGTTTTTCTCTGACTGTACGCGGGATTTTCCCAATAAAGCTTTGATATGCTTCACTCCCGCGTTCCGTAAGAAAATAAAGGCGCGGCGAGCCCGCCGTTTCAATATCCACAAGCCCACTCTCCACCAGCTCATTCAGGTACTGCTGCATGGTAAAATAATCTACAAAATCATGTGACATGAAAATATCCGTAATCTGCCCATTATCAATCGGCTCGCGATAGTTTTCGATAATATAGAGTATTATCAATTTTATCTCGGATGGCTCCTCAAATTTATACATTTACCCCATACTCCTTATGTCTTTTCCATAAAAATGAAGCGGCGTATAGTGCCCCAAGATGCGTGATAAAAGTCTGTCTGAATATTGACGGCTTAAATCCTTCAGGTGCATGTTCGTGCTTATAATTGTACTCTTCTCAGCTAAAATCCGACTATTCACCACATAAAACAAATCCGCTTCCGTCATTCCGTTTATAAATTCTGTACCCAGGTCATCTATAATTAAAAGTTCCACTTCCAAAAGCTGTGCTTTTAAAAATTGATTTGTTTCGCTATCCCCACGCCCAAAGCGTGCATCACCCAAAACGTCAAAAACCTGTCCCGCACTTTGATAAAGAACAGATATCCCCTTATCCAAAAGTTCGTTGGCAATTGCCGAGGATAAAAAGGTTTTTCCGAGACCGGGATTTCCATAAAAAATCAAACTATCGTGGTGCATACGGAAGGTATCCGCAAACTTTTTGCATACACCTAAAATCGTATGCATGTTTTTCCGCGGTGTAAGCATTTTTCCTTCTACAGGCGAATCCTCATACAAATCCGTGCGAAACTTCGCAAATGTTTGCGTGCGCAAAAGCTGCCCCATATTGGATTCCCGATACAGTTCCTCTGCCATAAGTTTGAGATAACAGCTGCATAAACGGCCTTCAAAAAGCCCTGTATCCTTACAATGCGGGCAGGTATATTTCATTTCCAAATAATCCGGTGTAAAGCCTGCTTCCATCAGAAGATGTCTCTTTTTCTCCTTCATATCATTTGCACGTGTTGCGTATGATGCTGCCACATCTTCAGGTGATTCTCCCGCCCAAACTGCTTGCATCATTGAAAGCCCGCTCGCCCAAAGCGTGTCATCCATTGCTTTGATTTGAGGCACGGCAAGATAGACCTCCTCGCGCCGTGCGGCAAGTGCGGCCTCGTTTTTCTTTTTTTCGGCATGAAAACGCCGATTCACTTCTGCAAGCTTTTTATCATCCATGTTCTTTTATCCTTTTTTCCATCGCGCGGCGTTCAATATCATCAAAATCATAGACCGCCGTCTGCTTATAATTTAAAAAACGATTTTGTTTTACTGGCTTTGCCGCAGGGGTTGTATCCTTTGCTACATCCGCTACGGTTTTTATATTCTGCCTGTGCCAGGATTGCAAAATTGCATTTATGTACGGAAAGGATGCATGTCCCGTTGCAAGCACAGCCTTTTCATATGCAAGCTTGATTAGTTCGGGAATCATCCCCATCTGCTCCGTCCATTGCAGGATGTGTGCGTATTCCGATTCAGACAAATCTCGCCCCTGTATCCCGAACATCCGTTTATATTTTCTTGATATCTTAGCTTTTTTATCAGCATTTTTCAGATGATTCTCTGCTTTTTCAATCGTATCAATACCTTGATCTGCCCAAGCAATTGCTATTTTTTCCGCGTAATTCATACTACACTTATCCAGTGCAGCACAATGCTCCAAAAGCATCATAATCACTTCAACAGGAAGCTTGTACCAATCATAAAAACCGTAAAGCTTTGCAGTTTCCGTCCGACTTAATGTATTCCCAAAAATATTCTGTGCATAGTCGAGCAAAACTGCCATTTGCCCATCCTCCGTCACGGCGGCAGCAATCTCTTTCGCGCTATACTGTGGCTTTTGTTTCGGTTTTTGCACAACTGGCATCAGTGCTGTCAAATCCGTAAATTCAATACAACCGTCCGCATCTACACGAACAACACCTTTTTCTTCCCAATATTTCCATGCGCGCCTGACATCAGACTCCAGAATGTCCAATGCAGCGGCAATGCCTGCATTCCCTTGCTGCGCACCGACGGCATAGCAAAGCCGCAGCCCGTAAAGATACACCTTCACATAGGTTGCATTTGCTTCAGCCATATACTGATCAATAAAAACACTGGCAACCGGAATAGCTGCCAGGCCTGCCGTGTCCGATAGCTTATAATTCGCCACGATGCACACCTTTCCTTTCTACTGTTTTATTATATCATACGCTGCAAACAAATTCCACAGATTTTTTTTGAAAACGTATATAAATCTGCCATGCCTACTACCTATAGTGGACTTCTCTCGTCAAAAATCAAAATGTTGCGACAGATTTCTGAAAAATCACTTTTAATTTGCAGAGAAAAAATAAGGCAGCGCATACAAGATGCGCCGCCATAAGTACCCTGTCCGATTATAAAGCAATCACACGCTTTTCCTCGTTCGCACGGTATGCCGCTTCCACAATTTTTTGAATAAAAATAGCTTCCTTCGCAGGCACGGGCACTTCCGTGTTCTCTAAAATAGCACGCCCAAAACGTTCTACTTCTTTTGTATACATATTCCCTGTCGGCACCTGGATTTTCTCTGCTTTTACTTCACCGCGCGTTTGTGAAGCATCGTATTCGCCCGCATCACTGATTAAAATGCTCGCCGTACCAACTTCCTCCTGCGCCAGCGTGCCATCACAAACAATACTGCCGCCCGTTCCGTAAATTTCAATTTTACCTGTTACGGCATCGTCCGGAATATTGAAGTTTGATTCAATGTATGCAGTCGCCCCATTTTCCATACGCATCATTAGAGAGCTTGTATCCTCAACGTTATATCCAAAGGATAAGGTATCAGAAAATGCCGCCACTTCAACTGCACGCATACCTGTTACATACTGCACAAGGTCAATGCAATGTACACCCAGGTCGACAAGTGCACCGCCACCCGAAAGAGCCTTGTTTTGCCGCCAAACGCCTTCAATATCGGGATACCAGCAAGCAAACTGTGCACGAATGGCAACAATATCACCAATTGCTTTTTCTGCCAACAAGCGACGAACTTCCTCATGATATGCATGGAAACGCATCATAAAGCCAACACTCAAACGAATATTTGCCGCCGTGCACATTTTCTCAATTTCTTCAGCCTCGCGGCTTGTAATGCCCATCGGCTTTTCAAGGAGAATGTGCTTACCTGTGCGTACTACTGCCTCTACCTGTTCCTTGTGGCAAAAGACCGGCGTTGCAATATAAACAACGTCAATCTCATCGAGTGCCAAAAGTGACTCTAAATCGGAAAACGCATATTTTGCACCAAATTCTTCCTTCACTTCCTCCGCAAATGCCGCATTCGTATCCATTACGGCATAAAGCTCCGCATTTTCTGCCTTGCACAGCCCCGGAATTGTTCTGCGGCGCGCAATTCCGCCACATCCGACAACACCCCAACGTAATTTCATGTACATCCATCCCTTCTCACAAATTATTTATATACCATATATTTCCACTACTTGAATTGATTCAGTAAATAATTTTATTTCCCGTTTTCGAGCATCGAAACTGCATCCGAAATTGTTTTCTCTGCCGCTTCTTTGCCGTACTTATCTACATGCATTTTGTTTTTTTCGCTATGCGTAAGGCATCCTGCACCGCCGACGCACCCGCCGTCACATGCCATACCCTCGATGAAATTCGCATCTAAAAGGTTCTTATTTTTCTTCAAAAGTGTAAGCTTGCATGCCTCGATTCCGTCACAAGAAACTGCCCTGAGTTCAAATTCAGAAAGTCCCTGTTCCTTTAAAGATTGTGCCACCGCATCAGCAAGTCCGCCGCATCGGGCAAAGATTCTGCCAAAATAAGAGGCATTGTCCAAAGTGCCCTCCGAAAGTGTCGTAATGTCAATTTCTCTGCTGTCAAAAAGCGCTTGCAATTCTTCAAAGGTAATTACTTCATCCACAAAAGGTGCAACATCTTCTCTTTTTATCTCCATTTTCTTTGCAGTGCAAGGTCCTATAAACACAACCTTCATATCCTTTTGCGTTTCCTTAATATATTTTGCAATCGTTGCCATCGGTGATAAGTTATGTGAAACAAACGACTTCATTTCAGGAAATGTTTTATGAATATATGCCACGAAAGCAGGACAACAAGAGCTGGTTAAAAAGCCTTTTTCCGCAAGTTCTCTCGCTTCTGCCTGTGCCACCATGTCGGCACCAAGCGCCGCTTCCATGACCATGGAAAACCCAAGGCTTTTCAGTCCGCTTACCACTTGACCCAGTTTTGCATAAGTAAATTGGCTCGAAATGGCAGGTGCAACTACCGCGCATACCTTTTGGCTTTTATCCTTCAACATATCAATTACATTGACAATATAGGATTTGTCCGTTATAGCACCGAAGGGGCATTGGTATACGCACGCCCCGCAGGAGATACATTTTTCATTATCTATTTTTGCAGACCTATCCTCATTCATGCTGATTGCCTTGATTTTACAGGCGTTTTGGCAAGGCCTTTTCTTATTGATAATCGCCGTAAATGGGCACACCTTTGCACACGCGCCGCATTCCCTGCATTTTGATTTATCAATATGTGCAACATGTTCTTCATCAAAAGTGATCGCACCGAAGCGGCATACATCCTCGCATCTGTGTGCAAGGCAACCGCGACATGCATTGGTTACCTCGTATCCACTTACAGGGCATTCATCACAGGCAATTTCTATTACTTCAATCACATTCGGGTTTTGTTTATCCCCACCCATTGCCATTTTCACTCTTTCGCCCAAAATGGCTCTTTCCTTATATACACAGCATCGCATTTTGGACTGGTTTCCGGGTACAATCCGTTTGGGAAGGTCCAATAAATTCTCTGTCAGTGTACCGTTCCAAGCCTCTTTAGCAACCTCACGCAGAACTTTATATTTTAAATGTTGAACTTTCGTATCAAATTTTCGCAGTTGCAAACTTTTCTCTCTCTTCTCCATTGGCGGCCTCCCTTCTTTTTTGTCACATCTGATTATACTATGTTTCCGCCGC
Organism: Clostridia bacterium; assembly: GCA_045592445.1. Classification (GTDB taxonomy): domain Bacteria; phylum Bacillota; class Clostridia; order UMGS1883; family UMGS1540; genus JAQXGO01. The sequence continues at coordinate 32,181 of JAZNUV010000024.1, forward strand.
CGTGTCAAGCGGTCATTCTTTACAAAAACCCTCTTATTTAAGAAATGGTATACGCCCGAAATAAGAGGGTTTTATGTCTTTAGTTTTTATATTCGACGTGGAGAAGCTCGTGTGCTCTATCCTTTATGATATTTTTATATATTTCCTTGATAATCGGATTTTCCTCAGAATGCCTGATACTTAAAAGTCGGTCTGCTTCGTAGAGGCCATTGCTTCTGTCAGCTTTTGCCTGTTGCTTTGCAAAGGGCTGTCCGCCGCCATTTATACAACCATTGGGGCAAGCCATCACTTCTATAAAGTCAAAATGTTCGCCATTTTTTACTCTTTCCAAAATGGCATCTGCATTGGCAAGACCGCTTACAACTGCAATTTTAAGTGTCGTTTCGCCGAAAGGCACTTCAAATTCTTTAATGCCTTCCAATCCTCTTTGTCCGATATGAGATATGGAAATAAGCTCTGTACGCGACTTATTCTCAGAAACTCTTCTTAAAACTGCCTCGGTCACGCCGCCTGTTACGCCGAAAATTACACCTGCGCCCGAAATCGTTCCGAACGGCATATCGACAGCTTCCGGCTCTAACAAATCAAACATAATGCCTGATTCTTTAATCATTTTAATCAGTTCCTGTGTCGTGATAACTACATCAACATTGGGCATTCCGTCCACTTTGAATTCATCTCTTGCCGCCTCAAACTTTTTCGCAGTACATGGCATAATCGCGACATGGAACATTTTTTTCTCATCGTTTTTGTGATAATCCTTAAGCAGCGACGCAAGCATTTGCATCGGTGAACGACAAGTCGAAACATTCGGAATAAATTCAGGATGCTTCTTTTCACAAAATTGAATCCAACCGGGGCAGCATGAGGTAATAAGCGGCAGTTTTCCACCATTTTTCACTCTGTCCAGGAATTCCTCAGATTCTTCTAAAACTGTCAGGTCAGCACCAATGGTTGTATCATAAATCTCGTCAAAGCCCATTCTTCTAAGTGCTGCAACAATTTTCCCCATAACATTTTCGCCGTCTTTTACTCTAAGTTCACGTCCCAAAGCCACGCGAACGGCAGGAGCAATCTGTACGGTTGTTTTCACGTTGGGATCATCTATCGCATCCCATACAACATCAAGATTATTTTTTACTACAATCGCACCTGTGGGGCAAACTGAAACACATTGTCCGCAACCGACACACGGCGAGTCTGCAAGAGGCTGACCAAAAGCCGTGCTGATAATCATGTTCGAGCCACGATATGCAAAGTCAATCGCGCCCACGTTCTGAATTTCATTACACATTCTCACGCAATCGCCGCAAAGAATACATTTACCAGTGTCTCTTGTAATACATACGGAGGATGTGTCCTCGTCCTTTGTCGAAACTGCACCGTTCGGAAAACGTACACCCTCGATATTAAATCGCATTGCAAGGTCCTGTAATTTGCAATTTGTATTATTTTCACATGTCGTGCAGTCACGGCAATGATTGGCTAAAAGAAGTTCCAGAATATTTTTTCTATATCTTCTTAGTCTCTCTGTATTGGTTTTAATATTCATGCCTGCGCGCGGCGGCGTAGAACATGCCGCGTCAAGACCGCCTCTTTCATTTTCGACCATGCACATGCGGCATGCACCGTATGCCGAAAGCTCCGAGTGATAGCAAAAGCTCGGCAATTTAATGCCTATTTTGCGGATAACCTCCAGCAAGTTCTTTTCCCCGTTTATCTCAACGGGTATATTATCAATTGTCATGTATTGTTTTTCTGCCATACTTAAACCTCCTTGATTGCCCCAAACGGACATGCACTTACACAACTTCCGCATTTAATGCATTTAGAAGGTATAATCTTAAATGGTTCTTTGATTTTTCCTTCAATAGCATTGACAGGGCATTGCCGTGCACACTTTGAGCAACCTTTACAAAGTGCAGGATCAATTACGATTTGCTTTAATTTTTGGCAAGCACCTGCCGGGCAACGTTTTTCATATATATGTGCTTCATATTCTTCTCTGAAATTCTTAATGGTACTAATAACCGGCGAGGGTGCGGATTTTCCAAGCCCGCAAAGTGCAGTCGCAGAAATTGTATCTGCAAGTTCTAAAAGGAGTTCAATATCTCCATCCTGTCCTTCGCCTGCAACAATACGTTCTAGGATTTCAAGCATTCTCTTTGTACCCTCACGGCAAGGCACGCATTTGCCGCAGGATTCATTTTGCGTAAAGTTCATGAAGAATCTGGCAACCTCAACCATGCAGGTATGTGAATCCATAACAACCAATCCGCCCGAACCGATCATAGCGCCGACGCCTTTTAAGGTATCGAAATCAAGCGGTAAATCCAGATGCTTTTCTGTAAGACATGCCCCGGAAGGTCCACCAATCTGGACAGCTTTAAATTCACCATCTCCGCGCATGCCACCGCCTATGTCGAATATGATTTCGCGAAGCGTTGTTCCCATTGGAACTTCAATAAGACCTGTATTTGCAATATTACCGGTAAGTGCAAACGCTTTTGTTCCCGAGTTGTTTTCTGTACCGATGTTAAGGAACCAGTCTGCTCCGTTACTGATAATTTGCGGAACATTTGCATAGGTTTCCACGTTGTTTAAAACGGTCGGTTTGTCAAAAAGTCCATGTTCAACCGTTCTCGGCGGCTTAACTCTGGGGAATCCTCTTTTCCCTTCAATCGAAGCAGTCAACGCACTGCCCTCACCGCATACAAATGCACCTGCCCCACGGCAAATATGCATTTTAAAGGAAAAGTCCGTGCCTAAAATATTCTCACCCATAAGCCCAAGTTCTTCAGCTTGTTCAATTGCATTTTGCAGTCTTTGTACAGCGAGCGGGTACTCCGCGCGAACATAAATATATCCTTCATCTGCGCCGCAAGCAATTGCAGCAATCATCATGCCTTCCAGCATTCGGTGCGGGTCGCCTTCCATAATACTTCTGTCCATAAACGCGCCGGGGTCACCCTCGTCACCGTTACAAACAACATACTTTTTAGGTTCCGTTTGCCGCTTTACTTGTCCCCATTTTCGGCCTGCGGGGAAACCACCGCCACCTCTGCCACGCAAATTGGATTTTGTAATTTCATTTACAATATCGTCACCACTCATATCAAACAAGGCCTTTTCCAAAGCAGAATACCCACCAATTGCTATGTATTCACGAATGGAATCAGCATCAATTTTACCGCAATGTTCCAACACAATACGCGTTTGCTGACGATAGAACGGAATTTCCTCCTGCGCCTCATAGATCTTTCCGTCTTTTTTATAGGCAAGACGTTCTATGTGTTCTCCGTTGATAATTGTTTTTTCAATAATTTCCTCACAGTCTGCAAGCTGCACCTTTGTATAGAGCCAACCTTGCGGTTCAATACGAAGAAGGGGGCCCATTTCGCAAAATCCGTGGCAACCGCTTTTTTTATGGCCGATTTCATCACCATGCGGGTCCTTTGCAAGCTCCACAGAAACGCACAGCCCTTTTTCCTCCATAAGACTTCTTAGTTTATCATATATGGCGATCGAACCACCGGCAACACAGCCTGTTCCCGCGCATACAATAATTTTTTTACTTTGTGCATCATATGGTTTTTTGGCGCTTTCGCGGTACGCGATTAAATCTTGTCTCGATTTAAGCATTTTCAATTTCCTCCTTGAGTGTTTTCAAAAGCTCAGTTGCTTTATCCGGCGTCATTTTCGGATAAACCACATCATTTACCGTGATAACCGGTGCAAGTCCGCACGCACCCAGGCAGGAAACTGTTTCAATCGTGAAATTCAAATCATCCGTTGTTTTCTTTTTCTCACTAAGGCCCAATTCTGCACGAAGTCGTTCTAAAATCGGAATGGAACGCCTTACATGGCAGGCCGTTCCGTCACAAATTTTAATGACGTATTTTCCCTTTGGTTCAAGAGAAAAGTTCTCGTAAAATGTTGCAACGCTATAAATTCTGGCCTCACTCATGCCAAGCTTTTTAGCCAGGTAAGGAAACACCTCTCTGGGTAAATAGTGATAGTTCTCCTGAATTTCCTGTAAAATCGCAATAATAGCCTGCTTATGATTGTTATGATCGGCTAAAATTTTGTCAACAATCTCAAATGTAAAATTTGAATGCATTTTCTTTCTCCTTTTTCTCGGCTAGAGACTTGATACCCTGCCGTTTCTTTATCATTTATCTGCCAGAAAGGTACAAATCAATTTCCTTTGCAGCCGTTTTGCCGGCACCCATTGCCGAGATGACCGTAGCTGCGCCCGTAACCGCGTCACCGCCCGCATAAACACCTTCTCTTGAAGTCAGACCACTTTCATTTACAATAATCCCGCCACGGGAATTTACCGAAAGTCCCTCAGTTGTATCTTTAATAAGCGGATTGGGTGACGTTCCAATCGACATAACCACCGTGTCTACCTCAAGTAAAAATTCCGAGCCTTCAACCGGAACAGGTCTTCTTCTTCCCTTTTCATCCGGCTCACCAAGCTCCATCTTTATGCAAGTCATACCCGTTACGAAACCATTTTTCGGATCACGCGGATCTGCCTCGTTCTGATACCCGTGAATTTCAATCGGGTTGCAAAGAAGGCGAAAATCAATTCCTTCTTCCATTGCATGTTCAACTTCTTCTTTTCTTGCGGGCAGTTCATCCAAAGAACGACGATACACAATATAAACTTTTTCTGCGCCAAGACGAAGTGCCGTTCTTGCGGCATCCATCGCGACATTACCGCCACCGACAATCGCAACCTTGCCACCCTTCATAATGGGAGTTGTCGCATTCTCAAGATACGCTTTCATCAGATTACTTCTTGTCAAAAACTCGTTTGCGGAGTAAACACCCTTATAGGATTCACCGGGAATACCCATAAAGTTCGGAAGTCCTGCGCCCGAACCGATGAACACAGCTTCAAAGCCATCCTCAAAAAGTTCATCAATGGTTAGCGTTTTACCGATCACAACATTCGGCTCCACGCGAACACCGAGCGCCTTAAGACCCTCGACCTCCTTGGCAACAATTTTCTTAGGCAGACGAAATTCAGGAATTCCGTATACCAAAACACCACCCGCGGTATGCAGTGCCTCATACACTGTTACATCATAGCCTTTTTTTGCCAAATCGCCCGCGCAAGTCAGACCGGAAGGACCGGACCCGACAACCGCAACGCGATGTCCGTTCGGCTCAGGCTTTGCAGGCGCCTCTTTTATATTCTCATTGTGCCAGTCCGCAACAAACCTTTCCAGTCTGCCAATCCCTACCGGCTCAAATTTAATGCCAAGACTGCACTTACTTTCACACTGTGTTTCCTGTGGGCAAACACGGCCGCAAATAGCGGGAAGTGAAGAGGATTTTGAAATAATCTGATATGCGCCTTCAAAATCACCGGTTTTTATTTTTGTTATAAAATCAGGAATTTCTATATTCACAGGGCAACCGGCAACGCAGGGACGATTTTTACAATTTAAGCATCTTTCTGCCTCTGATACCGCCATTTCGGCAGAATATCCGAGTGCAACCTCACTGAAATTATGCGCCCTTACTTCGGCCGGCTGAGTCGGCATTTCATGTTTTTTCGGATTGATAGCCATTTCCATCCTCCTTACATCTTTTTAAACAGGTTACAGGTTTCCTCGTATGCGTGGCGCTCAAAATCAGCATACGTTCTGCCGCGAGACATAGCCTCGTCAAAATCAACCTCATAGCCATTAAAATCAGGTCCGTCTACGCACGCAAACTTTGTTACTTTCTTTCCATCCTTACAAAGTGTTAATCTACATCCGCCGCACATGCCGGTACCATCCACCATAACAGGGTTCATGGATACTGTTACAGGAATCTGATAGGGCTTTGCGGTCGCCACAACAAATTTCATCATAATAAGCGGACCAATGGTGATAATCATATCAAACTTTTCCCCGTCATCCAGCATTTCTTTTAAGGGAACCGTAACATTACCATGTCTGCCGTAAGAGCCGTCATCCGTCATAAGCACCATCTTATCAGAAAACGACTTAAATTCATCCTCTAAAATCACAAGGTCTTTATTTCTAAAACCGACAATCGTTGTTACTTCCGCACCAAGCCGATGAAATTCCTCCGCCACAGGCATCGCAATCGCACAACCGACACCGCCGCCGACAATACAAACCTTCTTAATGCCGTCCGTATGTGTGGCAACACCCAAAGGACCTACAAAGTCCTGAATATATTCACCTTCCTGTTTGCTACCCAAAAGCAGTGTTGTGGAACCAACAAGTTGAAAAATAATCTTCACGGTTCCTTCCACAGGGTTCGTGCCTGCCACAGTAAGCGGAATCCGTTCCCCGTCTTCCTTTACACGCAAAATAATAAACTGCCCCGGCTTTGCCTTTTTCGCAACAAGAGGTGCTTCAATTTCCATTTGTGTCACGGTAGGGTTCAGTTCTTTTTTCCGGATAACCTTATACATCAAAACACTCCTTTATGTTCGAGATTTCCACTATCATAAAATCTACCTTTTTCATCTAAAAACAGACATAAACATACATATATTATTATAATATAAACTTCGATTTCTGTCAATGGATTTAACTCTTTTTATCAATATTCTAATGGTTTTGTTATACGTTGGATTCTTATGGAATCAAATCAAATGAAATTGCAATGTTCTGCAGAAAACGCAAATAAGGAGCGTCCCTTTTTCGAGAGACGTCTCCTTTTACTCGCATTATTTATTTTGTTGTTTTGCGATTTCTACATATCTCTTTATTTTTTTCGTAGTCGTTTTTATAAATTCTTCCTTGCGGATAATTACATCTGCAATGCGTTTGTAGCTCTGCAGGCTATGGTTAACCTCCAAAACTGCCGCATCAATCGCTTTTTTGAGGTCATCCTCGGTATAATTTGTACCGAGAATGCGTTCTGCCTCTGCAAAATCAGGCAAAATTTGTACCGTTATTGTGGCATCACCATCCGCTGTTTCCACACCGTATACCATTGATTCCGCAATAATTTCCGCCCGGTTTAAATATGTTTCAATTTCCTCAGGGAATATGTTCTTGCCGTTCTTTGTTACAATTACATTTTTCTTTCGACCCGTTATATGTACAAAGCCTTCGTCATCAATGTAGCCGAGATCACCGGAATAAAGCCAACCGTCACGCAGTACCGCCGCTGTCTCTTCAGGATTTTGGTAGTAGCCCATCATGACATTTTCGCCTTTAATTACAATTTCGCCAACGCCTTCCTCATCAGGGGCGTCAATTCTAATTTCCACACCGGGAAGCGGTAAGCCTGCCGCATCATCCTTATAGTTGCAGTTACGATTTAATGCTGCAATCGGTGCACATTCCGTAAGACCGTACCCCTGAATGACCTCAATGCCAAAATCACGAAGACCTTCCGCAACCTTCGGGTCAATTGCTGCAGCCCCTGCAATCAAAAGACGCATGCGCCCGCCCAGTGTTTCATGAATTTCATGGAAAAGTTTACGACGAACATCAATACCAACTTTCAAAAGTGCTCGACTGATTTTAATACCCATGCGTAATTTTTTAGCTCTGCCTGATTTTTCTGCCTGCTTCCAGATTTTGTTATACATGGTTTCCAAAAGAAGCGGTACGCCGAGCATCATCGTTGCCTTACATTCCGCCAAGTTTTTTGTGATATAGCGTAGTCCTTCACAATATGCAATTGCGCTGCCGCGATAAATTTCACAAAGAAAACCGCAGGTACATTCATAAGTATGGTGGAGCGGTAAAACAGAAAGGAAAACGTCCTCTTTTCCCGTATATGTCATAGAGCACATACCCATCAGGTTCTTGGCAATATTTCTATGATTTAGCATAACAGCCTTAACTGACGCCGTCGTGCCGGAGGTAAAGAGGAGAATTTGCATTTCCTCGGGGTCAATTTCTGCATCAAGATACGTTCTGTCCCCCTCCGAAAGCGCCTTTTCGCCCTCTTCCAATAAAACAGGAATATCCGTCTCCATATTAAATTTGTGGGCGATGGGTGCATTTTGTATGACCTTTTCATTTTTCGGAGAATAGAAAATTGCGTCGAGCTCTGCAATCCTGATTAGTTCAAAAAGCTCTGCCTCTGGCAGTTCTTTATCAAGCGGCACAACAACGCCGACACCGCAGACAATTGCCATATATGACAGCGCCCACTCGTAGCGGTTTTCACCAATAACAGCTATCCGCTTTCCTTTAAAGCCGCGACGGTAAAGTGCCGTTCCGAGTGCATGCACCTGTTTTCCGTACTGTGCGTATGTAATCGGCTCATATTTTCCGTTTTTCTTTACTAAAAATGCCGTACGGTCAGCAAACTGCTCCAAGCTTTGGTTAAGCATGTCTTTAATGTCACGAATTTCCGCTACCGGGTATAAGTTTTTATAGTCCTCTTTGTAATGCATTTCAATCCCTCCCTAAATTTCTATAATTTGATTATTTTTATCCACAAACACAACATTTGGAGTGTGCTTTTCCGCTTCTTCGGGTGTCATATCAGCAAAAGACATAATAATGACCGTGTCACCTTTTTGCGCAAGACGTGCAGCCGCACCATTTAAACATATAATTCCGCTACCCGCTTTACCACGCATCGCATACGTTTCCATCCGTGCCCCATTATTGTTATTGACGACCTGCACCTTTTGGTACGGGCGGATCCCTGCAGCTTTCAAAAGTTTTTCGTCAATCGTGATACTGCCCATATATTCTAAATCCGCCTCTGTCACAATTGCTCTGTGAATTTTACCTGCAAGCATTGAAATATGCATTCTTTTCTCCTTATATCATAATATTGTCAATCAGCCTTGTGGTACCAAATCGAACCGCAAGTGCCACCAATGTATTATCTTTTTCAATTTGAGTTGTTTCCTCAAGCTTTTGTGTATCCACGATGGAAATGTAATCTATATCCGCCAAAGGCTCTGCTTTTATCTCCGTTTCCAATATGGCACGTATCTTGCTCGCCTCTGTCTCTCCATTCTCTATTGCCGACTTCGCCTTAAAAAGACCTCGCGAAAGGCAAAGTGCCGCCGTTCTCTCCGCGGTAGACAAATAGGTATTTCGGGAACTTTTTGCCAGCCCGTCCGCCTCACGTATAATCGGGCAGGCGACAATTTCTACCGACATGTTCAAGTCACGAACCATACGACGAATGACCAAAAGTTGCTGCGCGTCCTTCTGGCCAAAATATGCGCGGTCTGCACGGCTAATGTTTAAAAGCTTTTGCACAACCGTAGTTACCCCGCGAAAATGCGTCGGTCTCGAAATACCGCATAGCTTTTTCGTTATTTTTTCTACCTCTGTATACGTCTGATACCCTTCAGGATACATTTCCGCCGCATCGGGTGCAAACAAGAAGTCAGCCCCTGCCGCCTCTGCAATTTTCGCATCACGCTCCAAATCACGCGGATAAGAAGAAAAATCTTCGTTTGCCGCAAACTGCGTCGGGTTCACAAAAATACTCATGCCTGCTACATTATTTTCCAGCGCAGCACGCTCCAAAAGCGAAATATGTCCCTCGTGTAAAAAACCCATTGTCGGTACAAAACCAATGGTTTTTCCCTCTTTTTTGCACATGTTTACATATGCGGTAGTCTCAGCTATCGTCTTAAAAATCTGCATCTAAAATCGCCCCAAATCCTAAAATGCGTGTTCGTCATCCGGGAACACACTTCGTTTTACTTCTTCAATGTATGTGCCTACTGCACGGCTGATGTCCTCACCAATATTGGCGTACTGCTTCACGAATTTTGCTGTTTTTCCTTGATAAAGTCCCAGCATATCATGTAAAACCAGCACCTGCCCGTCACAACCGACACCCGCACCAATCCCGATTGTCGGTACAGAAATAGCCATGCTTATCTCTGCCGCAAGCGATGCCGGCACACATTCAAGTACAATGGCAGAAACGCCAAGTTTATCCAGAAGTTTTGCATCTTCCATAATTTTCTTAGCAGCCTCTGTCTCCCTGCCCTGCACCTTGTAACCAAAGCGGTTTACTGACTGCGGCAAAAGACCGAGATGCCCCATCACAGGAATGCCTGCGCGTAAAATTGCCGCAATTTCCGCTTCAAATTCCACGCCGCCCTCCAGCTTTACCATCTTTGCACCGCCTTCACGAATGAGGCGGCCGGCATTTATAACTGCATCATGCACGCCTGCCGAAAAAGATAGGAAAGGCATATCGGCAACTACCAGTGCATTTTCCACTCCACGTGTGACAGCTTTTGTGTGATGTAGCATATCCTCCATTGTCACAGCCGTCGTATTTTTATATCCGAGTGTTGTATTTCCAACCGAGTCACCCACCAAAATCATATCAATGCCAGCCGCATCCACAAGACGTGCCATTGGGTAATCATAGGCTGTCAGCATTGTGATTTTCTCGCCGTTTTCTTTCATTTGCTTGAGTTTCCCTGCTGTAATCATTGTATCAACTCCCTTACTGCCCTTTCATTCGGCACATTCGTAAAGCTTAAAATCTCCCGTGCCAATTTTTTATAAATATCCATATATCCTTCCATATCAGAAAATGCCCCAAGATGTGCTTTTATTGTAGAGACGTCGCCCCTTGCCACAGGCCCCGTAATCGCATTTGCCGCACCCTTCTCAGCCGCCGCGGACACCGCCGCATGGGAAAGCCCTGCAAAAAGAGACTGTGCCATCTCGGGAGAAAACCCAACTACAGAAAGCAAATTGGCAGACAGATGCGAAATCACTGTGATGTAATTGGAGGCAAATACCGCCGCCGCATGATATAAAGGTTTATCTTTTGTCTCTATTTCAAAAAGCTGAATACCACATTTTTCAAACTGCGCTAAAACCGCTTCGTCTCCCTCTGCTACGAATTGCAAGGTGTTCGGCTTTTCAAGGCGGGCTGCAAAGGTATACACAGGATGTATAGACGCCGTGTGTGCCCCACGTATTTTTAGGTTATTTAGCATCGCACTCGTATGTGCGCCACTAAGATGTAATATATATTTCCCCGAAACATCTGTTTTTATAGATTCTGAAACAGTTTGAATTGCGTCATCTGATACAGAAAGAACCACAATATCTGACGCATCAATCAAACAATCTGCTGTAGGAAACGCCGTCCCTCCTACAATTTCCGTTGCATCGGCAACATGATCTTCAGTTCGACTGTAAAATCCGCTACATTCAAACCCAAAATCTGTAAGATAAAGCGCAAGCGATGTGCCTGCACGCCCCGCGCCGATAAATCCAATCCGCATAAGACACACCTTCCTTATTTTAGTAGTATACCACATTTTTCTTTAAAAAGCAACTTTTTCAGTCTTTTTTTTAAATTATTTATAACTGTTTCAGAACATTCTATACAGAAAAACCGTTCTGCCATAAGACAGAACGGTTTTGATGTAAAATTCAATTATTTCAGTTCTACTTTTGCTCCAACTTCTTCGAGTTTTGCTTTGTAGCTTTCAGCGTCATCCTTGGAAACGCCTTCTTTGATAGCCTTCGGAGCACCATCTACGAGGTCTTTTGCTTCTTTAAGTCCAAGACCTGTGATCTCGCGAACAACCTTAATAACCTTAATCTTTTCTGCGCCTGCATCTGCGAGAACAACGTCAAATTCGCTCTTCTCTTCTGCTGCTGCGGCACCGCCTTCTGCTGCAACTGCAACCGCTACCGGTGCTGCTGCGCTTACGCCGAACTCTTCTTCCATCATTTTTACGAGTTCTGCAACTTCTAATAATTTCAGTTCCTTGATATCTGCAATAATCTGCTCAATCTTGCTCATTTCTTATTTCCTCCTTAATAATTATTCTGCATCCTGTGCGGGTGCTTCCTCCGTTGCCGGAGCTTCTGCTACTGCGGCTTCTTCCTCTTGAGGTGCCGCTTCTTCTTTTGCTGATGCAGCACTTGCTGCTTCAGCCGGTTCTACGCCATTGTCCACAATCGCCTGCAAAGTTCTTGCAAGTGCGGAAATCGGAGAGTTCAAGCTGCCCATGATTTTGGCAAGCAAGACCTCGCGGCTCGGCGTAGATGCAAGACGTGTAATCTCTTCAATGGAAATTACATTACCATCCAAAAAGCCTGCCTTGATTTCAAGATTGGGATTTGTTTTAGCGAAGTCGTAAAGCACTCTTGCGGGTGCAACCGGGTCTTCACTCAGTGCCAGTGCAGTCGGACCGTTCAAAACCGGGTCAAGCTCAGTTAAGCCTACTTCATTTGCAGCGAAACGTGTCAAAGTATTCTTTACAACCTTGTAGTACACGCCAGCTTCTCTCAGTTTTACACGCAGAGCAGTATCCTCTTCCACGCTAAGACCGCGATAGTCAACGAGTACGCCAGCGGATGCACCTTTGATTTTTTCGACTAAATCCTGTACAACTGCCTTCTTTTCTTCTAAAATTCTTGCGCTTGGCATAATTTCACCTCCCTAATAAAAAGGTTCTCTATCCAAATGCAGACAGAGAACCGTAAAAACATTTTTTACTCTCTCCTCGGTCGGACTTACACATTGTTGCCGACTGTCTGCGGACGGACTAAAAATCTTTGTGTATAAAATTAATCAGTGATTTTTGCAGAATTAAGTTTAATGCCAGGGCCCATTGTGGAAGCGATTGCAACACTCTTTAAATATTGGCCCTTTGCTGCTGCCGGTTTTGCTTTGATGATGGCATCCATCAGTGTCTTAAAGTTCTCAGCAAGCTTTTCTTTGCCAAAGGAAACTTTACCAATGGGGCAGTGAATGATATTTGTCTTATCAAGGCGGTACTCAATTTTACCAGCTTTGATATCAGCAATTGCCTTTGTCAAATCCATTGTTACTGTACCGGCCTTCGGGTTCGGCATGAGACCCTTCGGACCAAGAACACGACCGATTCTACCGACAACACCCATCATATCAGGTGTTGCAACAACAACGTCGAATTCAAACCAATTTTCGCTTTGAATTTTTTGTACCAGTTCTTCGCCGCCTGCAAAATCTGCACCTGCAGCTTCTGCCTCTGCAACTTTATCACCCTTGGCAAATACCAAAACGCGAACTTTTTTACC
>JAZNUV010000025.1:0-32019 GCA_045592445.1 Clostridia bacterium
CGAATTTGTTAACAAGATTGTTGGTGGTGCGATTCCGAAGGAATATATCCCCGCTGTTGATGCCGGTATACAGAGTGCTATGCAAAATGGTGTTCTGGCAGGCTATAACGTAGTTGACGTTCGCGTAACACTTGTTGACGGTTCCTACCATGAAGTTGACTCTTCCGAAATGGCATTTAAGATTGCCGGTTCCATGGCATTCAAAGATGCTTGCCGCAAGGGTGATCCTGTTCTGAAAGAGCCCATCATGCAGGTTGACGTAATTGTTCCTGAAGAATACATGGGCGATGTTATGGGTGACCTTAACTCCCGTCGCGGACAGATTCAGGGTATGGAAGCAAGACCCGGTGCACAGGCAATTGCCGCATATGTGCCCCTCAGCGAAATGTTCGGTTATGCAACCGACCTTCGTTCCAAGACCCAGGGTCGCGGTCAGTACACCATGCAGCCCAGCCACTATGAAGAAGTGCCCAAGAGCATCATGGAAGCTATCATAGCAGGCAAACAAAAATAAAAAATCGTAGTTTTTTATAAAAAAGACTTGATTTTTCTGTAAAATTATATTATTATAGCTATAAGCGATAAAAAAAGCAAATTAAAGGAGGATTTTCCAAATGGCAAAGGAAAAATTTGAAAGAACCAAACCCCATGTAAACATTGGTACTATCGGTCACGTTGACCATGGTAAGACTTCCCTGACAGCAGCTATCACAAAGGTACTGTCTTTCCAGGGTAAGGCACAGTACGAAGCTTACGACATGATCGATAAAGCTCCGGAAGAAAGAGAAAGAGGTATCACAATTTCTACTGCACACGTTGAGTATGAAACAGATGAAAGACACTACGCTCACGTTGACTGCCCCGGACATGCTGACTACGTTAAGAACATGATTACCGGTGCTGCACAGATGGACGGTGCTATCCTCGTTGTTTCCGCTGCTGATGGCCCGATGCCGCAGACAAGAGAGCACATTCTTTTGTCCCGTCAGGTTGGTGTTCCTTACATCGTTGTATTCCTGAACAAAAAAGACCAGGTTGACGATCCGGAACTTCTTGAACTGGTTGAAATGGAAATCCGTGAACTTCTTAACGAATACGAGTTCCCGGGTGACGAAATTCCGATTGTTGCAGGTTCCGCTTTGGAAGCTTTGGAATCCACTTCCACAGATCCTTCCGACCCGGTATACGCACCTATTCTTGAGCTCATGAAGAATGTTGATGCATACATTCCCACACCGGAAAGAAAGACAGACCTGCCCTTCCTTATGCCTGTTGAAGACGTATTCTCCATCACAGGCCGTGGTACTGTTGCAACAGGCCGTGTAGAAAGAGGTTCTTTGAAGGTATCTGACGAAGTTGAAATCGTTGGTCTTACTGATGAATCCCGCAAGGTTGTTGTTACCGGTATCGAAATGTTCAGAAAGCTTCTTGACCAGGCTGAAGCTGGTGATAACATCGGCGCACTTCTCCGTGGCGTGCAGAGAAATGAAATCGAAAGAGGTCAGGTTCTTGCAAAACCCGGTTCCATCAATCCGCATACTGCATTCAAAGGTGAAGTTTACGTTCTGACTAAAGATGAAGGTGGTCGTCATACACCGTTCTTCAACAATTACAGACCGCAGTTCTACTTCAGAACAACTGACGTTACAGGTGTTGTTACATTGCCGGAAGGCGTTGAAATGTGCATGCCTGGCGATAATGTTTCTATCTCTGTAGAACTTATCACACCGATTGCTATCGAAGAAGGTCTCCGTTTTGCTATTCGTGAAGGCGGAAGAACAGTCGGTTCCGGTGTTGTTAGCTCCATCAACAAATAAGACACTGAATAAAGGCTGCCTTCGGGCAGCCTTTTGTTTTACATACGATAATGAAAGGGAGAATCATAATGAAAAGAATTGACAAATATAACTACTACCTGGATATTGCAGAAACCGTAATAGAACGCGGCACATGTCTGCGCCGGAATTTCGGCGCCATTATCGTAAAAAATGATGAGATTATCTCGAGCGGATACACAGGCGCGCCACGTGGTCGTGCGAACTGCATGGATTTGGGCACATGTCGTCGTGAGGAACTGCAGGTGCCGCGCGGAGAACGCTATGAACTTTGCCGTAGTGTACATGCAGAGGCGAATGCTATTATCAGTGCATCAAGAAGAGATATGCTCGGTGGAGTTTTGTATCTTGTAGGTAAGGATGCCAAAACGGGCGAACTCGTGGAGAATACGATGCCCTGTGCGATGTGCACGCGCCTTATCATCAACGCAGGAATAGAGTTTGTTGTCATACGTGTAACACCCGACACATATAAAATATATAGCGTGTCAGATTGGGTGAAAAATGATGACACCTTAAACTGAAGAGAAAGCCTTATGCATCGAGATAATCAGTGCATAAGGTTTTTTAATTTGCAAGAAAAGTATGGAAAACTTCGCGAGCATCGCGTATAGGTTTCCCTCCATAATTATAAACTGCAAATTCACACCAAAAGGGGAAGGAAATTGAATATGCAAATTTGATTATGTGAAGATTTATATTGATAAAACTGAAAAAATTTCAAAATTTACTTGACAAAACTGGGAAAAATGTGTATACTAGAATAAATAAATATATAAATGCAATGAAAAGAAGGAGTACCCGTAAGAGAAGCCGATAGAGAGAAGCGGATGGTGGAAGCGCTTTGGTGGAAATGCGGGGAAGTAGTCTTGGAGCTGCGGACCGAACAGCAATATGCATAAGTAGGCTTCGACGGAATTCCAACCGTAAAATGGGAATCGGCATATCATGTGTCGGATAAGGCACGGTAGTAACGCACCGTGTGAAGTTAGGTGGTAACACGAGTCATTCGTCCTAATGGGATGGATGATTTTTTTTATGAACAGATAGGAGGAATACCATGGAGCTGTTATCAAAATATATGAAAAAAACGGAGTTTGAAAGTTACGCTGATTTCAAAGAGAATTTTCAACTGATAGTCCCCGAAGGATTTGACTTTGCGCGTGATGTTGTAGACGAGTGGGCGCGCATTGAACCGAATAAACGTGCACTCGTATATTGCGATGATGCAGGGGAATCTAAAACGTTTACATTTTCTGATATATCGTTGTTGTCTAAAAAGGCTGCAACTTATCTTACAAAGCTTGGTATCGGCCGTGGAGACAGAGTTATGACGTTGCTTAGGCGTCGCTACGAATATTGGATTTTGGCAGTAGCACTCCATCGTATCGGAGCGGTTTTATGCCCGGCATCAATACAGATGCGCGCAAAAGATATTGATTACCGTTTGATGCAAGCAGAGGTTAAGCTTTTAATTGCGCTTGAGGATGAATTTGTCTGCCAACAGGTGCAGGAACTGCACACAGATTGCAAGGTCTTGTTTGTCGGGGATACGGCGGTGGAAGGATATCCGTATTTTAACGGTGAATATGAGGCTTGTGAACCGTATGAAGAAAAGAGCACGGGGAAAAATGAGGATGAAATGCTGATATATTTTACCTCCGGTACCTCCGGCTATCCGAAAATGGCATCCCATAATCGCACCTATCCTTTAGGGCATATTATTACGGCAAAGTACATGCAGTGCGTGCAAAATAATGGGCTCCACCTGACGCAGGCGGACAGCGGATGGGCAAAATTCGGCTGGGGAAATATATACGGCCAATGGATTTGCGGGAGTGCGATTTTGGGGTATGACCCAATTCGTTTTAGCCCCGAACGTTTAATGGAGCATATGCGGGATTTTGGGCCGACCTCCCTTTGTATTCCGCCGACCATGTATCGTTTTCTTTTGAAAAACGGCGTGCAGAGAGAGCATCTTAAAACAATTCAGTGGTTTTCCACGGCGGGCGAGCCTTTAAGTGGTGAGGTAAACCGCGCGTTTTACGAGCTTTGCGGTCATCATATTCATGAAGGCTACGGACAAAGCGAAGGAACGCCCATTACCTGTTCCTTCCAGTGGATGGATATTTGTCCGTCCTCTATGGGAAAACCGTCGCCGCTTTATGATGTTGCACTTATCAATAAAAATGGAGAGCGGTGCGCCGAGGGAGAAGAAGGCGAGGTTGTTATTTTCGCTGATAAAGGCCATGTCGGTCTTTTGGATTATTATTATCAGGACGGTGAACGTATAAGCCCCATAAAAGATGGGATTTATCATACAGGGGATATCGCGTATGAGGATGAAAACGGATATTTCTGGTATGTCGGCAGAAATGACGATATGATAAAATGCTCCGGCTACCGCATAGGGCCGTTCGAAATTGAAAGTATTTTAAATACACATCCCGCAGTTAAGGAAAGTGCCATAGTGGGACGCCCCGATGAAATACGCGGGCAGATTGTATGTGCCGTTATTGTGTTGACGCCGGGATATACGCCGTCGGATGAGCTTACAAAGGAACTGCAGGATTATGTAAAGAAAATGACGGCACCGTATAAATATCCGCGCCGTATTGAATATGTTGAACAGATACCGAAAACGACCTCGGGTAAAATAATCAGAAATGCATTGCGTACCACGCAGTAAAGGGAGGATGTAGAATATGCAGGAAATTAATAAGACCTACGAACCGCAAAGTGTTGAAAAACGATTATATAAAAAATGGCAGGATAACGGCTATTTTCATGCAGAGCCTGATGAAAACAAGAAACCATTTTGTATCGTCATCCCGCCCCCGAACGTAACGGGACAGCTTCATATGGGACATGCGCTGGATGAAACGTTGCAGGATATTTTGATTCGTTTTAAGCGTATGCAAGGCTATAGCGCACTTTGGATTCCGGGCACGGACCATGCGGGTATTGCAACGCAGATTAAAGTGGAGGAGCATCTTCGGAAAACCGAGGGTCTGACACGTCATGACCTTGGGCGTGAAAAGTTTTTAGAACGCGTATGGGATTGGAAAAACCAGTTTGGCGACAGAATTATCAATCAGCTCAAGAGCCTTGGTAGCTCCTGCGATTGGGAACGTGAGCGTTTTACAATGGATGAGGGATGCTCACGCGCAGTACGGGAGGTCTTTGTCAGCCTCTACGAAAAAGGGATGATATATAAGGGCAACCGCATTATCAATTGGTGCCCGAAATGCCGGACAGCACTTTCTGATGCAGAGGTGGAGTATAGCGAGCAGGCAGGTCATTTTTGGTATATTAAGTACCCCGTAAAGGGCGAAAACACGTTCTTAACAATTGCCACAACAAGACCCGAAACACTACTCGGTGATACGGCGGTGGCAGTCAATCCCGCGGATGAACGCTTTGCACACCTTGTTGGTAAAACTTTGATTTTACCGCTTGTGGGGCGTGAAATTCCGATTATAGCAGACGATTATGTAGATAAGGATTTTGGGACGGGTGCCGTTAAAATTACACCGGCGCATGACCCGAATGACTTTGAGGTTGGCCAACGTCACAATCTTCCGCAGATAAAGGTGATGGACGATGATGCTAAAATCAGTGCGTGCGGTGGCAAATATGCGGGCATGGATCGGTACGAAGCCAGAAAGCAAATGGTGGAGGACCTTGAAAAAGAAGGCCTTTTGGTTAAAATTGAGGAGCATAATCACAACGTTGGTGCGTGCTATCGTTGCGGCACAACTGTGGAACCTATGACGTCTGACCAATGGTTTGTAAAAATGGAGCCGCTTGCCGAAGAGGCGTTGCGTGTTGTTAAGGATGGGACGATTGAATTTATTCCTGGCAGATTCTCCAAAACGTATTTAAACTGGATGGAGAATGTGCATGACTGGTGTATTTCCCGTCAGCTTTGGTGGGGACATCGCATTCCTGCGTTTTATTGCGAGTCTTGCGGTAAAATGGTGGTATCACGCGAGGATGTGCATACCTGTGAATGTGGCGGCAAGATGCGGCAGGAGGACGATGTACTGGATACTTGGTTCAGTTCTGCACTTTGGCCCTTCTCTACGCTGGGTTGGCCTGATAAAACCAAAGAACTTGATTACTATTATCCCACCAGCGTGCTTGTGACGGGATATGATATTATCTTTTTCTGGGTAGCGCGCATGATTTTCTCCGGTATGGAGCATATGCAAAAACCGCCTTTCCGCCATGTCTTTATTCACGGTCTCGTGCGTGACAGTCAGGGCAGAAAAATGTCAAAATCTCTTGGGAATGGCATTGACCCATTGGAGGTTATCGAGGAATACGGCGCGGATGCTTTGCGCTTTACGCTTGCAACGGGGAACTCTCCCGGTAACGATATGCGTTTCTATATGGAACGTGTAGAGGCAAGCCGCAATTTTGCCAATAAGCTTTGGAATGCAGCGCGATTTGTCATGATGAATCTTGATATTGAGGATATTGAATTGCCGAAAAATCCGCAACTTGAAGATAAATGGATTTTATCAAAATACAATACATTGGTGCGTGAGGTTACGGAGAATCTCGAGCATTATGAGGTGGGTATTGCACTCGGCAAACTGTATGACTTTATCTGGGATGTGTATTGCGACTGGTATATTGAATTGACAAAGCCGCGTCTTTACGATGCAGAATGCCCGACACGAAAGGATGCACAAAACACGCTTTGCTATGTACTCGCAGGTACACTGAAAATGTTGCATCCGTTCATGCCCTTTGTAACAGAGGAACTGTATTGTGCATTGCCGACAAAGGACGAAAGTATTATGATTGCAGCATGGCCTACCTACAACGTGGATTTAGAATATCCGACGGAGGAAGCCGATATGGAAATGATTTGCGGTGCAATCCGAAGCATCCGCAATACGCGTGCGGAAATGCAGATTCCGCCATCAAGACGTGCAACACTTTATGCCGTAACGGAAAAACGCGCTTTATTTACCGAATGCGCGGATTTCTTTAAAAAGCTTGCGGGGGCGTCAGAGGTAGTCGTAAAGGCAGAGAAGGATGCAGATTGTGAAAAGGCGGCAACCGTTGTTGTAGACGGTGCCACCCTGTATTTGCCGACAGATCAGCTCATTGATAAAGAAAAAGAACTGGCGAGACTTACCAAAGAGCAAGCCAATTTGGAGAAAGAAATTGCACGTGTTACGGGCAAGCTTTCCAATGAGGGATTTTTGAATAAAGCACCTGAAAAGTTGATTGCGGAAGAAAAGGCAAAGATGGAAAAATACAAAGAAATGTTAGAAAAGGTGTTAGTAAGCATTGAAGCATACAAGTGATTTTACATTTGAAAACGCACTTTCGTTTATTCATGGTGCACAAAAATTAGGCTCGAAGTTAGGACTTTCTAATATTCGAGAGCTGATGCGCCGCCTTGGGCATCCCGAGGAAAAACTTCGTATTATTCATGTCGCGGGGACGAACGGAAAAGGAACGACAACCATGGTGCTTGCAAGCATTTTAAAGGCGGCGGGTTATCGAACAGGCGCATACACATCACCGTTTGTGTACCATTTCAATGAACGGATTATGGTGGACGGCGTACCTGTATCGGATGCGGAAATTGCAGCGCACACAAAAACAGTCAAAACGATATGCGACGAGATGACTATGGATGGCATGGCACATCCGACAGAGTTTGAAATTATCACGGCAATCGCATTTCTGATTTTTGTGGCGGCAAAATGCGAATTTGTGGTGCTTGAGGTTGGGCTTGGCGGTCGGCTTGATGCCACGAATGTAATTGAAAAGCCGCTTTTAAGCATAATTACGACAATCGGCTATGACCATATGGAGTACCTGGGAGAAAGCCTTTCGGAGATTACGGCGGAGAAATGCGGCATCATAAAAGAAGGTGTCCCCGTTGTATCTGCATACGAGCAGAAGGAGGAGGCGTATCAAACCATTCTTTCGTGCTGTGCCGAGAAGAACGCAAAACTTCATGTGGCAGAAAAAGCAGAGATTTTGGAGAGTCAGCCTGATGGTATCCGATTTCATGCAGGGAAATATCGAAACTTGTTTTTACCGCTTGCGGGCGCACATATGGCACAAAATGCCGCTTCTGCACTCAGCACAGTAGAGGTGCTTCGGGAAAAAGGCATTCTCATTCCCGAAGAGGCTATAAGAGAGGGCGTTGCCGCTACCGTACATCGCGGCAGATTTGAAACAATATCAAAAAACCCTTTATTTATTGTAGATGGTGCGCATAATATGGATGGGATACATGCACTTTTGCAAACTGCTGAGGCAACGCTTTCCGGGAAAAGAATTGTTCTTTTAATGGGTATGCTTGCCGATAAGGAATACGAAAAGGTGCTTATGGAAATCGGTAATTTAGGAGAAAAACTTATCACTGTTACGGTGCCATCACCACGCGCAGCATCTGCCGCGACTTTGGCAATGGCGGCAAAACCGTATTACCGTGGACGGGTAACCGCGGCACCGAGCCTTGATGAAGGTGTTTTGGAAGCGATTCAGACAGGCGCGGATGTAGTTTTGGCTTTTGGTTCACTTTATATGCTGGGTGATATTTATAATGCAGTCAAAAAAGCGGAGGCGAATGGAATATGCGGGTAATTGCAGGAGAGGCACGCGGCAGAAAGCTGTTGAGTCTAGATGGTTTGCATACAAGGCCGACAACCGATAGAGTCAAGGAATCCATGTTTAACATGATTTCACCGCGTATTTTTTCAGCGCGTGTTTTAGATGTGTTTGCGGGTAGCGGGGCTTTAGGAATTGAAGCGCTTTCACGCGGGGCGTCCTCTTGCGTTTTTTTGGAGAATGATGCGGATGCGCTTTCGGTTATCCGTGAGAACTTAAATACGGTCAAGCTTTCCGAAAAGGCAGAAGTGCACCTTGTTGATGCATGCCGTTTTTTAGCGCAAATAGAAATGAAATTCGACATTATTTTTTTAGATCCGCCGTATGACGCACAGCTTTACTTCCCATCACTTTCCGCTATCTTACAAGGCGATATTTTAGAAAAAGATGGTATCATTATCTCCGAACGACGTGCGGATAAGGAACTGCCGCAAGTACAAGGACTTTCAATAGTCAAGGACAGACGATACGGTAAAACTGCAATTACGATTTATGAAAGGACGGATGGACATGATTAAAACAATCGGTGTTTTGACAAGTGGCGGCGACGCGCCCGGCATGAATGCGGCTATTCGTGCTGTTGTTCGTAGTGGCATTGCGCACGATATGCGTGTTATGGGCATTTCCAAAGGCTATCGTGGACTGATAAATGGTGACATTAAAGAAATGCATTTGAGAAGCGTTTCCGACACCTTACAACGCGGAGGCACATTTTTACAATCGGCACGATGCAAGGAATTCACCACAGAAGAAGGGCAAATACGCGCGATGGAGGTCGCGAAGGTATTTGGGATTGATGCACTTGTCGTTATCGGGGGAGACGGGACGTTTCGCGGTGCGCGGGATTTAAGCCGTCACGGTATGACGGTGGTCGGCATCCCCGGTACAATCGATAATGATATAGACTGCACGGACTATACCATCGGCTATGATACTGCTATGAATACGGCAATGGAAGCGATTGACAAAATTCGTGATACTGCCTCAAGCCACCAACGATGCAGCATTGTAGAGGTGATGGGCAGAGGTGCAGGGCATATTGCGCTGAGTTTATCGATTGCAAACGGCGCGGAAGCGGTCATTGTACCTGAAAAAGATTATTCCGTGGATGAAGATATTATAAAGCCGATTTTTGGCTGCAGAAACCGCGGTAAAAATCATTATATTGTAATTTTGGCAGAGGGCGTCGGCAAAACAGACGAAATTGCCGCGGAAATTCAGCAAAAGACAGGGATTGATGCACGCGTATCTATTTTAGGATACATTCAGCGAGGCGGCAGTCCGACGGCTCGAGACAGAATAGAGGCAAGCCGCATGGGCGGTCACGCCGTCAGTATTTTGGCAAAGGGATGCGATAGCCGTATCGTAGCGCTTAAAAACGGCTTGGTTACAGACTTCCCCATCGAAGAGGCACTCAGCATGAAAAAATCGATCAGTGCATCGGATTTGGCTTTGACAAAAATTCTGTCCCTTTGATATTTTTCGACAAACAAAATCAAAAAATTTGACAGTGAAACGACATATATTTCATCTCCTTTCCTGTATACTAATAGTGTACGGGGAGGAGATGATTTTTTTTGGTTGTATACATAGATGTTCTGTTCTTTATAAATTTTGTTATCAATTATATGCTGTTGTATCTGACGGCAGCAATTGCGCATATAAAGCCGAAAATTTCACGAATTACATCCGGCGCAGTACTCGGAGCGTTGTATGCGGTACTCATTTTTCTGCCGGACCTTGCCTTTGGTTATACGGCGGTAGCCAAACTTCTCTTTTCGATGGGCGTGGTGGCGGTTTCCTATAATATCAGCGGCATAAAACTTTACATAAAAGCACTGGGTATTTTTTATCTTGTCACGTTTTCCTGCGGTGGCGGTGTTATGGCACTGTTTCAGTTCGCCGACATGGGGGCATCTTTGGGCATGATCATCAAAAACGGCGTTTTTTATATCCATTTGCCATGGCATATTCTCTTTTTCGCAATTGCAATTTCCTATATGGTGATACGTTTTGTATGGGGTGCGCTGCAAAATCGGCTTTCAAAAGAAAATATGTATGTCAAGGTAGGACTATTTTGGGAAGGCAGGGAAGTATGGCTGGATGCGCTTTTAGATACCGGCAATTCTCTTTGTGACCCCTTGTCAAAAGCACCTGTTATTGTGGCAGAATATGAATACTTACGCCCTGTTTTGCCGCCCGCACTCCTTTCAGACGCGGGCGTGCCGCCAATGGAGACAATTTCGGATGACGCAGTAAAAGGACGGCTTCGCATGATACCATTTTCTTCGCTTGGTAAGGAACATGGCATGCTGGTTGGATTTCGGCCCGATAACGCGGTTATTCTTGAAAATGAGCAGATAAAGGAAGCGGGAGATGTGATAGTTGGTATGTATGCAAGACCGCTTGCACGTGACAAAAGCTATGCGGCACTTTTGCATCCCGCACTTTTAGGATATTAAAAGAAAGAAGGCAGTAAAATGAAGTGGAAGGAACTGGTGCGCCTTTTAATGGGGCATCTATGCAAAAGAGAGGTGCATTATATAGGCGGGGCGGACGTTTTGCCACAGCCACTTTCACCCGAGGCAGAGGCGGAATATATCCGTGAATTGGCAACGGGTAGCGAGTCGGCAAGACGGGAACTGATAGAGCATAATTTGCGCCTGGTCGTCTATATTGCCCGTAAGTTTGACAATACGCCCGTTGGGGTAGAAGATTTGATTTCGATTGGCACAATTGGGCTTATCAAGGCAGTGAGCACATTTCAGGCTAATAAAAATATAAAGCTTGCTACGTATGCTTCGCGTTGCATAGAAAATGAAATTTTGATGTATTTGCGGAAAAACCTTGCAAGAAGGGCAGAGGTGTCCATTGACGAGCCTCTTAATGTTGATTTGGACGGAAACGAGCTCTTATTATCAGATATTCTGGGTACAGATACAGATCTTGTATATCAAAGAATTGAGGGCGAGGAAGAAAAGAAAATGCTTTCTCTTGCTATGGAAAAACTTTCTGAGAGGGAAAAGACAATTATGCGCCTTCGGTTCGGACTTTGCGGCTGTAACGAAAAAACGCAAAAAGAGGTTGCAGATATGCTGGGCATCAGTCAGTCTTACATATCGCGCCTTGAAAAACGTATTATCGTAAGACTGAAAAAAGAGTTCTCAGCAATGGGATAGGAAGAACATTCGCCATTCTAATCGTTTATGGTACAGGAAAAGTAATTTGACAGAAATTTCGTAAAAAAAAGGAACGGACTGATTCCGTTCCGACATGGAGCTGTCTAGCAGATTCGAACTGCCGACCTCTTCCTTACCAAGGAAGTGCTCTGCCTGCTGAGCTAAGACAGCATTTTAAACAAAAAATATTATAGCATAATTGTGTTGGCATGTCAAGGGTTTTTTAGAAAATGGCATAGAATGTTTCGTTAGAAAAATCAAATTTTGAAAAAAAGAATCGGGATGCAGTAAAAAAGCAACCCGATTTTTTCTGGCGGAGAGAAAGGGATTCGAACCCTTGATGGGGTATTAGCCCATACACGATTTCCAGTCGTGCGCCTTAGACCAGCTCAGCCATCTCTCCAAAAGACTTAAATAGTATACTACATTCTAAAGGAAAAGTCAACCCTTTTTTTAAAAAAACATAAAGAAATTAAAATATCGCTGCCACAACTTGCATGTGACAGCGGTATTTTAAAAAATTACAATCGGTTCGCCGGATTTCAAACTCTCCTGCACATCAATGCCGCGTTGATTGGAGGAACCTTTGAAAGTAAGCTCCAGAGAACGATTTTCAAGCTGGAACGGTCCGTCAATCAAAACATCGACTTCTTTTAAGAGCGCAAGCATATCAGGATGCTCCAAAATCATTTCATAGGTGTAGCCTGAGTATACCCAAACCGAGAGACCGCGTGCACGGCATTCTCTTGCAAGCGGTAATAAAGCTTTTGCCTGACACATCGGCTCGCCACCCGAAAGCGTAACACCATCGAGAAGGGGGTTTGCTGAAATTGCCTTTAACAGTGTGTCGGTGTCTTCTTCATAGCCGGCGGCAAAATCATGCGTTTGGGGATTATGGCAACCCTTGCAATGGTGAGGGCAACCCTGCACGAATACCGTGTAGCGCAGCCCTTTTCCATCTACAATCGAATCATTTGCAACACCGGAAAGTCGCAGAATGCTCATAGATTATGTTTGACTCTGTCACGTACCTCGGCAAGCTTTGCATTATTAAACTTGTCCAAAGTACCAACAAGATAACCTGTAATGCGGCGGATGCGTTCAAAGCCGATACCATCGTCAAATTCTTTGCGGCCGCAAGCGGGACATTCGTCGCCGATAATGCCGTTATAGCCGCAAACGGGGTCACGGTCTAAGGGGTGATTGATGGACCCGTATCCGATGCCTGCATCGTGCATGGCGCGTACTACCTTTTCAAACGCGTCAATATTCTGTGAGGGGTCACCATCAAGTTCAATGTAGGAAATATGTCCAGCATTGGTTAATGCATGATATGGTGCCTCAAGCTTAATTTTATTAAAGGCGTTAGTTTGATAGTATACAGGCACATGGAAACTGTTTGTGTAGTAATCCTTGTCGGTTACCCCTTCAATTTCGCCAAAGCGCTTTTTATCAATGCGGACAAAACGGCCGGAAAGCCCTTCCGCAGGCGTTGCCAAAAGCGTAAAGTTCAGACCTGTTTCAACACTTTTTGCATCCATAAATTCACGCATATGTGATACAATTTCAAGACCTAAATTCTGTGCCGTTTCACTTTCGCCGTGATGCTGACCAATAAGCGCCTTGAGTGCCTCGGCAAGACCGATAAAGCCAACAGAGAATGTGCCGTGCTTTAACACCTCGCCAACTTCGTCATTCCAGGAAAGCTTTTCACTATCAATCCAAACACCCTGTCCCATCAGGAAGGGGTAGTTTTTCACCTGTTTATGACGTTGAATTTCAAAACGCTCTAAAAGTTGTGCGCAGCAAAGCTCAAGCTTTCTGTCCAGTTCCTCGAAGAAGTAGCCGACATCGCCTTTAGCACGGATCGCAATACGCGGCAGGTTAATCGACGTAAAGGAAAGATTACCGCGACCGTTGGAAATTTCCTTTGTCGGGTCGAAATGGTTCCCGATAACGCGCGTGCGGCATCCCATATATGCAATCTCAGTTTCGGGCGTACCCTTATAGTATTGCTTGTTGAAGGGTGCATCCTGAAACGAGAAGTTGGGGAAGAGGCGCTTTGCGCTGACACGGCAGGCAAGACGGAATAAGTCATAGTTCGGCTCGCCTTGATTATAGTTTACGCCTTCCTTGACACGGAAAATTTGAATGGGGAAAATCGGTGTTTCGCCGTTGCCAAGACCTGCCTCGGTAGCCAAAAGCAGATTTTTTATAACCATGCGTGCTTCGGGGGATGTGTCCATACCGTAGTTTATAGAGGAAAATGGAGTTTGTGCTCCTGCACGGGAATGCATGGTGTTGAGGTTATGAATGAGTGCTTCCATAGCCTGATACGTTGTTTTGTCCGTTTCTCGGGTACCCTTTTCTACGGCAAATTGATGTGCTTTTGCAATAACAGACTTCTCAATCCCTTTATCTGTAAGGAATTTCTTTTCAAACGCATCATATTTGTCGGTGTCTTCCAGGGTCGGCAAAAGCGATTTCTTTTTTGCTTCCGCAAATAGTTCGTCTACAATCGCGACAGCATCAATGCCATCCACTGAAAGTTCTAACGCTTTAATCAAGTTGTCTTTATATTTTTTTGTATAGGTTTTGCGTACCCCGGGTGCCAATGCGTAGTCAAAGTTTACGATGGACTGTCCGCCGTGCTGGTCATTCTGATTGCTTTGCAGTGCGATACATGCCAATGCGGAATAGCTTGAAATATCATTTGGCTCGCGCAAAACACCGTGTCCCGTAGAAAAACCGCCACGGAACAATTTAATAAGGTCAATTTGACAGCAGGTAGTGGTCAATGAATAGAAGTCCATATCATGAATATGGATGTCACCATTTCTGTGCGCTTCCGAAAATTCGGGCTTTAAGACACACATTTCATAAAACTGCTTCGCACCCTCAGAACCGTATTTCAGCATAGTGCCCATAGCGGTATCGCCATCCACATTGGCGTTTTCACGCTTAATATCAGAATCCTTCGCGTCTGTAAAGGTAACTTCCTTATAAATCTGCATAAGACGCGTGTTCATCTCGCGACTGCGACTGCGTTCGCCGCGGTAGAGAATAAATGCCTTGGCAATACGGACATAGCCGTTATTGATCAGCACTTGTTCAACAAGGTCCTGAATGTGCTCGACGGAAGGGGTTTCCTCCGCTTCGGTTTCCAAAAGAGAGACCACTTGATTTGCAAGTCGTAAATATGTATCTTTGTCCTTCGTAGATTTGCATGCAATAAAAGCTTTTTCAATTGCGCCCGCAATTTTCGTAATGTCGAACATTACAATGCGGCCGTCACGTTTTAAGATTCCTGAAATCATACCATTTGTACTCCTTTCTAAAAATACAATATATTGTGTTTGATTGTTTTTGAATGTAGATATATTGTACTATATGTAGTAGGATTTGTCAAGGAAAAACACAATTTTTTTTTTAAAAAATAACGGATGGCGTTTTAATGCAATTCCTGAAAAAAGAAAACATTTTTTTTGCGTGTGCATATACTGCTAGAGAGACAACCTTTTTCAAGGTTTCTCGGATTGGAGGAATGAAGATGCTAGTACGTTTACCGTCTATGACATCTGCTGTAAGACTACGTCAGAGACTTATGGCGGAAGAAATCCCATCCCAGGTGGTACAAAGTCCGGCGCGCCTGCAAAAAAAAGGATGCAGCTATGCGCTTGAAATACAAAAAGAGCATTTGGGGGCTGTGAAAAAAGCTGCAGAGGGACTTGGGATTCAAATGATGGGCGTATACGAATGATATATCTTGATAACGGTGCAACTTCCTTTCCAAAACCACGTATTGTGCATGAAGAATACGAAAGATGTATGCGCTATTATGCGGCAAATGCAGGGCGCGGTGCGCATAAAAGAAGTATTATGGCGGCAGAAAAGCTTTGGGAAACAAGGGAAGCGTTGGGACATCTTTTTTCAATTGATACACCAGACCGTATTGTGTTTACGCCAAATTGTACCGCAGGTCTAAATATGGGGCTCCGCGGTATTTTAAAAAGCGGGGATGATTTGATTATTTCAAACATGGAGCATAATAGTGTGTATCGTCCTGCTATGGCGTTGCGGGAAAAGGGTGTTCGTACACTTTTCGCGAAGGCAGACAGTGACGGCATTGTCACACTAAATGCCGTAAAAAGACAGATAACGCCGCGAACAAAGCTTGTTTGCATGCTACATGCATCGAATGTAAGCGGCAGCGTAAATCCGATTCGTGAAATCGGGAAAATGCTCCGTCAAAATGGCATACTCTTTATGGTGGATGCTGCACAAACAGCAGGATGTGTACCGATTGATGTAGCGGCAGATTATATCGATATTTTGGCTTTCCCGGGTCATAAGGGATTACTGGGTCCGCAAGGGACGGGAGGGCTTTATGTGAGAGAGGGCATTGATGTACGTCCGATTTTAGCCGGCGGGACGGGGAGTGCATCGGAAAGCCCGATGCAACCGGACTTTTTGCCGGACAGACTCGAAAGCGGCACGCAGAATTTGCCGGGAATTGCAGGTCTATGTGGCGGTGTGCAGTATGTGGCATCGCGTGGCGTTGAAGTAATCGGAGAACATGAAAAAAAGCTTTGCAGCCTGTTTTTGGATAGAATAGCGGATATAAAAGGAGTGCGGGTGTTAGGCCCTTCGGATATAAAAAAACGTACGGGAATTGTGTCTGTGACGATGGAAGGGTACGATCCTATAGAGGTAGCAAAAAAACTCGATAAAACGTATGATATTGCTGTTCGTGCCGGACTACATTGTGCACCACTTGCAGCAAAGACGCTGCATTTGCCTCAGGGCGGCAGCCTTCGTTTTTCACCGGGGATTTTTAATACCGAAAATGATATGGATTATGCGGCGCGTGCTTTAACGAGCATTTTGCGTGGGGAATAGGAAACGCACAAAAGGAACAAAGGAAAAGTTATAAAATGAGAAAAAGGTGCGTAAATATATAAAAACGCACCTTTTTTGGAGGAATAAGTATGATGCGCATTTATGATTTTCGACAAAAAGAAGTGATTAACCTGGCAGATGGCACAAGGCTTGGATATGTATTTGATGCAGTCATTAACGAAGAAACCGGCATGGTGGAAGCCTTAATTATTCCGCGGCAGGGCAAGGTGCTCGGTATTTTTGGGAAGGAAAATGAATATGTGATTCCGTGGAAACACATACAAAAAATCGGGGACGATATTGTATTGGTGCAGACGGAAGGAACAATCATGTAGAGGAATTTTATAAGGTTTTGCAAAGTGCATCAAATTCGTCCGCTGTTAAAACAGCATTAACGGCAGAAAGAAGAGCTTTTTTGGAAAGAAGCGGGGGTAAGCCTGCCGCCTCGGCTAAAGCTTTACGTTTTTCTTTGGAATTAGCTTGACCGGAAAGCCCCTGAAGAAAAAAATCCTGCATTGTAATCTGAGGCGCCGCATGCGCTTCTTTTTGGGATGTCACGCGGGAAAGTGCTTCTAAAATTAAAGAATCCGACACACCCTCCACACCGAGAAAACCGGCAGCGGCGGGTTTTTTCTTTCTTTTTTCTTTGCCTGAAACACCGGGAATATAAGCATGGAGAACAGTGCCTGATTGAATGTTTTCCTGCAAAAATTTTCGAATTTTTTGCCCGGCACTGTCTGCATCTGTCAAAATAATTATCCCCGTTTTTTCTGCAAGTGTACGTATATAAGAAAGGCGTGCAGCATCCGTAAAGAGAGAAAAACCGTAGGTGGGCACGATAATCGCATCTACAATGCGGTCAAGTTTTATTTTGTCATAAATACCTTCTACGATAATTGCTTCCTGAATACGCATGGTAAAACCCCTTTTTCAGTATCATAACATCTTTTATTTGAATTTATTATATAGGAAGATTCGGAATTTTGTCAATAGAAATTGCACATTTTCTATGCTTCTACATATAGTGAATACGGAAGGTATCATAAAATTTTTATAGGAGGTTCAGAAATGGATAATTGCAAAGAAGCTGTCTGCATTCAGACAGGTCAGATTTATGATTCATGCAGAGACAAAGAGTGCCTTGATTCTCTGCGCGTATATCTATGCGGCCCCGGACAAAGCCTTGTAGACCGTGCGGCACAAGTAAAAGCACGTGCGGCTGAGCTCATCTGGGTGTTCCCGACCGTGGAAGCCGTTCCGTTCAACAAGGGTTTTTACACCGTAGATATGCAGTTTTTCTTCAAAATCACATTAGATGTGTATACGGGCGTATGCACACCGACAAAGGTATGCGGCCTTGCAACGTATGATAAAAAGGTAGTTTTGTACGGCTCGGAAGGAAATTCAAAAGTTTTTACATCGCAAACGGGTGCGTGTGATTTTAACCCCGCTGATTGGCAAAAGGCAAATCTGCCGCGTGCGGTAGTATCTGCAATAGACCCGATTGTACTTTCTGAAAAGCTGGTCGCCGCTTGTGACTCTTGCTCCAGATGCTGCGACTGCGAAGTGGATATGACGAGTTTACCCTCATCCGTCAAGGAAATCTTTGATGATGCCCTTGTCTTAGATGGTGAGCAAAAACGTGTATTCGTTTCACTCGGACTCTTCTCCATCGTAAAACTCGAGCGCGACGTGCAGATTTTGATTCCCGCGTATGATTTTTGCATACCCGATAAGAAATGCACGGTTTCGACCGAAAAGAATCCCTGTGATATTTTTGAAAAGCTGAATTTCCCTGTTGACGAATTCTTCCCGCCACTTCGCGGCGAAGAAGAAGGGTGTAGAAATGAAGACGCAAATTGCGATTGCAAATAAATAAACAAAGGGCAAGTCGATACGGCTTGCCCTTTGAAAATATATAGAAAGTCATTAAAAATCATTGCAATTACCATTTTTTTGTGCTACAATAAAAATATCAATTTTAAAGGATAAGGACTGATAGTATGCTTTCAAAAGAATGGGCAGCACTGAAAAACGGCAGCGATATTCGTGGCGTCGCAAGCGAGGGAATTGAGGGAATGCATATAAACCTCACCGACGAAGTGGTGGAAGCGATAGCCAAAGGCTTTGTTGCATTTTTGGTGAAAAAATATGATAAAGCGGCAAGCGAAATTACTGTAGCTATAGGACATGACAGTCGAATTTCCGCAAAGAGAATTAAAGACGCATGCATTCGTGCGTTTTGTTCACTTGGCGTACGCGTTTTAGACTTTGCACTTTGCACAACACCCGCAATGTTCATGTGCACAATAGATGCGTCACTTTCGGTTACAGGTTCTGTAATGCTTACGGCGAGCCATCTGCCTTTTAACCGGAATGGACTTAAATTTTTCACACTGGATGGCGGGCTTGAGTCTAATGATATTACAGAAATTCTGACCTTTGCAGAAAAGGGTACAACACTGCCTGCGGGGTGCGGAGAGGTTGTTTCGTTTGATTATCTCTCGCGATATGCGGAGCATATTCAAAATATTATCAAAAGGGATACAGGTCTTGAAAAGCCCTTTGCCAACATGAAAATTGCTGTAGACGCAGGCAACGGCGCGGGCGGTTTTTATGCTGAGCGCGTGCTTGCACCGTTGGGTGCGGATGTTAGCGGCAGTCAGTTTTTGGAGCCGGACGGCAACTTCCCCAATCACATTCCGAATCCTGAGGATAAAGAAGCAATGCAATCAATCTCCAAGGCGGTTCTTACATCAAAATCTGATTTAGGTGTTATTTTTGATACAGACGTTGACCGTGCGGCGATTGTCGACCATATGGGCGGTGAAATCAATAAAAATCGCTTAATTGCCTTAATTTCTGCAGTTTTGCTTTCGGAAAAGAAAGGAACAATCGTTACCGATTCTGTTACAAGCGCTGGGCTTACAACTTTCATTCGTGATGAACTCGGCGGCGTGCACCATCGCTTTAAGCGCGGGTACAAAAACGTTATCAATGAATCGAAACGCTTAAATGACGCGGGCGAGTATTCGCCACTCGCGATTGAAACAAGCGGGCATGCGGCATTAAAAGAAAACTATTTTCTTGATGATGGGGCATACCTCGTTACAAAGCTTTTGATAAAAGCGGTAAAAATGCGCGCTGAGGGAAGAAAGCTCACTGAACTCATTGCAAACTTAAAAGAGCCGAAACTGGCACGCGGACACCGCTTGAATCTTTTGGGAGAAGATTTTAAAGCAGACGGGCAGGCAATCTTAGATGCCTTGCAGGCAAAAGTCAGCGAAACAGAAGGCATGAGCCTTGAAACGCCAAACTATGAGGGTGTTCGTGTGAATATGGGTGACGGCTGGTTCCTTTTACGCCTTTCCCTGCATGACCCCTTAATGCCGCTTGATATTCAGTGCGATTCTGAAGAATGCCTTACGGATATATATGGATTTTTAAAGAAGTTTTTATCGGATTATTCCTACATAGATATAACGCCTCTCGGTTAAAACAAAGAAAAACCCCTTTGCAAAGGGGTTTTTTTAATGCTTAAATTTACCGAAAAACCTAAACAGGCAGAAAAGCAAAAGATTACATAAAACAATGCACGCCCCTGTTGGAAGGGACAAAAGGAAAGAGGCGATAAGCCCCAGAGAAAAGGCAACGAGAGAGACTATGGCGGCGCATATGGTTACACCGCGAAAACTACGAAAGAGCTGCATGGCAGTCAGTGCGGGGAAAATAATGAGACTTGAAATCAGCATCGTTCCCATAATCCGCATGCCGACAACAATGGTGACAGCTGTTAAAAGCGCTATCAGCATCGTATAAACCCGCGTTTTTGTGCCTGCAGCGTGGGCAAAACTCTCGTCAAAGGTAATTGAAAATATCCTGCGATAGAAAAGAACAAATAAAATGAGGACGGCGGCAGACAGAATCAAACTCAACTTTAAATCGCTATCCGTCATCGAAAGAATACTGCCGAACATAAAATCATAAATATCTGCGCTCATGCCGTTGGCAAGTGAGGCAACAATCACGCCTACGGCAATGGACGAGGTTGATACCATTGCAATAGCAGCATCTCCGCCGACACGGGATTTCTCATTAAGCTGTAAAAGCAAAAAGGCGGCAAGCACCACAATCGGTACAGAGATTTTTAAAGGCGAGGCACCGAGAACCAGTGCGACAGAAAGGGCGCCAAAGCCGACGTGAGAAAGCCCGTCACCAATCATAGAATATTTCTTTAAAACAAGGCTTACACCTAAAAGCGCGGCGCACGGGGATACCAAAAGACCGACTATGAGCGCGCGTTGCATAAAGGTATAGGAAAACATAGAAAATAATGTATCAAGCATTTTCGCAACCTCCTAAAAACCGCTTGCCCAAAGCGCTGTTTTTGTAGTCCAAAGCCGCACCGCAGAATAAAACGGTTTTATCAAGATGCAAAATGCGGTCAGCGTATGAGACGGCGGCACGTATATCGTGCGACACCATGATGACTGTAATGTTTTCCTCGCGGCAAAGCCGGGATAGGAGTGTGTAAAATTCTGTGGAAACAAGCGGATCAAGCCCCGTTATTGGCTCATCGAGCATTAAGATGCCGTTTTGAGCGCAAAGAGCACGCGCCAGTAAAACGCGTTGTTGTTGACCACCGGAAAGCGTGTAAAAGCACTGCTTTTGAGGGTTCTCAATCCCGAGTAGTGCTGCATAACGGCGAGCCAATGCCTTATCCTTTTTGGTATAAAACGGCGTACGGGAACGACACCCAGACAAAATAACTTCCATTGCCGTTGCGGGGAAGTTTTTATGTAACGCAGTCTTTTGCGGCACGTAGCCAACAGATATGCCGCTTTGCATGGAAATATGACCTGCATCGTACGGGATAAGACCGAGTATTGCTTTTAAAAGCGTTGTTTTGCCGCCACCGTTCTCGCCGACAATACACAAAAATTCGCCGCGATGAACAGAGAATGTAATGTCTGACAAAACAACATCATCATATGCAACTGTGATATGCTCGCAGTTTAAAATCATTTAGTTCAGTCCAATCTTTAAATTCTCAAGATTTTTTTTCATAAGAGATAAGTATGTTTCCCCGACCTCGGTAGAGGAAATATTGTGGCAGGAATGAAAAAGCAACATTTTGGCGCCCGTTTCTGCCGCAATCATTTCAGCGGCGCGTGGTGTGGAAAGCTCCTCGTAATAAATAGCGGGGATATCTGCGCGCTTCATTTTGTTAATCATTTCAGTTAAGACTGACGCAGAAGGCTCCGCCTCACCGGCACAGGAATCAAACGCAGCAACATAAGAAAGCCCGTATCGCTCTGTAAAATGGCGAAGTGCAAAGTGTCCGCCAAAATAAATTGTTTTTCGCGCAGATGCTTGTACGACAGTCTCAAAATCAGAATCTAATTCTTTTAACTTTTCGATATATTCTGCTGCGTTTTGACGATAAAAATCAGCGTTTTCCGCGTCTTTAATGCATACTGCCTCTAAAATATTTTCCGTCATAATCATTGCATTTTGCGGATTGGTCCATATGTGTGGCTCGGTTACATCGTGGCTATGCGGGGAAGTAGAATCATAATGTGCCGTAATCGCAGCTGCACCAACGGAAACATCTACCACCGTACCCGACACATTTTCCGTAAGGCGTGATGCCCATGGTTCCATATCGTCACCTGTATACAGAAATAAATCTGCATTGCCGATTTTTACAATATCTGAGGGTGTAGGCTCATACGCGTGGCTGTCCGTACCCGCGGGTAGGAGAAGAGAGATGTTTGCTCTGTCACCACATATTTCCCGGGCAAAGTCATACTGCGGGAAAAGCGACGCTACAATCTGTATGCGCCCGTCCGCCGTCGGTGCACTGGTGCCGCATCCGGACAGGAAAAGACATATCATAATAAGGAATAAGATTTTTTTCATACGGACTCCTTCTTTTTGCAGTTACCACATCGGCCGGAAAAAATTGTTTTGGATAAGTCCACCTCAAAATCATGATCTGAAGAAAAATGGTCATGCATAGAGGAGAGGCGTGCACAGTTTACATGAAAACATTTGCCGCAGTCGCTGCAAACAAAGTGATATTGGTGGCAGGTAGCATCATGCCATTGGTAGCATGCGCCTCCATCTTGGTCGCCTGTGTATTTAAAAAGAAAACCGTCTCGTGTCATTTTATCCAAAAAACGATAGACGGTAGCCGCACCAATTCCTTCGCTGCGGGCAAAGTCTAAAATCTGTTTCGTAGAGACATGTGCGTGCGCGTTTTCTGTCAAAAACTGACGAAGTAAGGCGCGCTGTTTTGTATTATAGGACATGCCGCATCCACTCCAAATGAATTTGATAATCATTTTCATATTATAATATAAAAATATAAAAAAGTCAAGTATTTTCAGTATAATTCTGAAAAGAATACGAAGGATAATAAAAAGAGGAGGGATGAAAATGGAGTATTTTAATGCGTTTTGGATAGGTGGTTTAATCTGTGTAATCGGGCAGATTTTAATTGATAAAACAAAGCTGACACCGGCGAGAATTTTGGTTACATTTGTTTGTGTAGGCGTATTTTTAACGTTAATTGGTGTATATGAGCCGCTTGTGGAATACGCAGGCGCAGGCGCAACCGTGCCGATTACGGGATTTGGTTACGCGCTATGCAAAGGCGTTATTCGCGGTATTTCCGAGCACGGACTCATGGGGATTTTATCGGGCGGATTGACGGCGGT
Source organism: Clostridia bacterium (assembly GCA_045592445.1). Lineage (GTDB taxonomy): Bacteria > Bacillota > Clostridia > UMGS1883 > UMGS1540 > JAQXGO01. The sequence continues at coordinate 23,281 of JAZNUV010000025.1, forward strand.
GGCGGGCGGACTTTCCGCGGCGGTACTGTTTGGCCTATTGGCGGCGGCAATCTTTAAACCTAAAATGAAATAAAAAACCGCCTCGCATTTGGTAAAGAGCAAATTCCCTTTTTATCCTATGCGAGGCGGTAGTTTTTATTATTGGTAATCTGTTTCACGAACAGAGTCAGCGATTTTGCCAATCAATCATTACAAACTGTATTTTTCAAGCAAGTTCGCGCGCACTTTCCAAAGTGATTCCGACAAATCCACATAATAACGGTGTGGATTTTCAAAGCGTGTCACTTCATCCCAAAGGCGTTCGATTTCCTTGCTGCAATGTTTTTTCACATGTGAAAGTGCAGGGGGTGTATAAACAAGTTTTCCTTTATCAAAGATTTGAACGAGCAATTTTTCTGCTGTGAAATCTGTGATGGTTTTGCGCTTCCAGGTATGCTCGGGGTCAAAAATGACAAGCGGCTTTGTATCATCAATCTCCTCTTCATGGAGCGTAATCACATCCGCAATGGCTTTGCCGCTTTTTCGTTCAAATAAGCGATATACCTGTTTGAAGGCGGGCGTTGTAATTTTCTCTACATTCTCACTGAGTTTAATTTTCGGTTCCATTTCATCGCCGTTCCATACTGCCGCTAATTTATAAACGCCGCCGAAAACGGGTTCAGAACGGGAGGTGATTAGGCGCTCACCAACACCGAAGGAGTCAATCTTCGCGCCCTGCATTAAGGTGTCGCGAATAATATATTCATCTAAAGAATTAGAAACAACGATTTTACAATCACAAAGACCTTCATCATCTAATATCTGACGCATTTTCTTTGTCAGATAGGTAATATCGCCACTATCAATTCGAACGCCGCCGAGACGACATCCCATCGGTTCTAATATTTCTTTATGTACGCGAATGGCGTTCGGCAGACCTGATTTTAATACATTGTACGTATCAATCAAAAGCGTGCAGTCATGCGGGTACGTTTTTGCATAGGTGGCGAAGGCGTCGTATTCCGTGGGGAAAGTTTGTACCCAGCTATGCGCCATTGTACCGAGTGCCGGGATTTTATACAAAACGTCAGAAATTGTACAGGCGGAACCTGCACAGCCGCCAATATATGCTGCACGTGAGCCTGCGATTGCAGCTGCCGTACCTTGGGCGCGCCTTGAGCCAAACTCCATAACGGGGCGACCGTTCGCAGCACGAACAATGCGATTTGCCTTCGTCGCAATTAAAGATTGATGGTTTAGGATAAGAAGTACCATCGTTTCCACAAGCTGCGCTTGCAAAATAGGACCTTTTATAATGACAAGCGGCTCGCCGGGGAAGCAAGGTGTCCCTTCAGGCATTGCATACACATCGCAAGCAAAACGGAAATGCCGCAAATAGTCCAAAAATTTATCAGAAAACAGATTGCGACTTCTTAAATACTCTATATCGTTTTCTGTAAAAGACAAAGATTCCAAATAGTCAATAAGTTGTTCGAGCCCTGCCGCGATAGCAAAGCCGCCGCCGTCAGGCACCTGACGGAAGAACATATCAAAGCATGCAATTTTATCTGCCATGCCGTTTTCCATATAGCCGTTTGCCATTGTAAACTCATAGAAGTCGGCAAGCATTGTAAGATTATTTTCCATTATCCATTCTCCAAAGCATCATTCAACCAGTATTCAGCAATATCCATAGCTGCATACATCCCATCACGTTCCGCTTGTTTCATCATTTTCCCTTTTTGTCCGTCATTTCGCATAAGCTGAATGGTGACGGATGTGGCAACCTCAAGGTCTTTCACTTTTTTTGTGCCGTTTACAATCAGAATAATCATATACTTATCCTCAGGATTGCCGTAATAAATCATGTTACCACGGCGGACAAGCGGTTTTTCTTTGTAGAATAGCATGTTTTCCATATTTATCGTTCCTTTCCGAAATATGTTCTTATTATAACACAGTTTAACAAAAAAAGCAAAGCTTTTTATATATCTGCAAGGACTTTTCGATTTTCTACAATATAGACAACACCTGAAAGCGCCGTCAAGAACGCAGACAGGTACATTAAAATATCAATTACAAACTGCTCTCTTGCAATCATGGCGGTAATAATTGCCAAAAGTTGTACAACGGTTTTTAATTTCCCGAGTTTACCTGCGGCAATGACAATTCCCTTTGTGACCGCAACGAGTCGGAGTCCCGTTACAATAAATTCGCGCGAGAGGATAATCATTACAATCCAAAAAGCAACAATATCCTTTTCTATCATACATAAAAGAGCGCCTGTAACAAGGAGTTTATCGGCAAGCGGGTCCATAAATTTGCCGAAGTTTGTCACAATATTGTTTTTGCGTGCCAGATATCCGTCAAGCCAATCCGTCAGAGAAGCCAGCACAAAAATAGCGGCAGCAAGGGCACTATGATAGGGGATACTATCTAACATATACACCACCATAAATAGGGGGACCATCAGCATGCGCAAAATTGTCAGTCTATTCGGTACGTTCATTTTCATTCTCTCCAATCAAATCATATTCTTCGGCGGCTAAAATCCGCACAGGAACAAATGTGCCGGGTTGGATTTCCTCGCGTGAAGTAAAGTAAATCTTTCCATCCACCTCGGGGCCGTCACCCGCGCCGCGTCCTACATAAAACATGTCTGAAAAGCCTTCCGTCAGGACGTTTTCCACTGTGCCGATTTTCGCACGGCGGTTTTTCTCGGAAACTTTTTTTGCAAGGGACATGAGCGTATGAAAGCGCCTTTCCTTGACCTCATCATCTACCTGCATCGTCAGCCTTGCGGCAGGAGTACCATCCTCAGGGGAATAAATAAATACACCCAGGCGGTCAAAAATTCCTTCCTCAACAAAGGAACAAAGTTTTTGAAAATCCGTTTCCGTTTCCCCGGGAAAGCCGACAATCAGCGAGGTTCTGAGCGTAGCATTCGGGATTTCACTTCGAATTTTGGAAAGCAGCGCGCGAATAGAGCTTTCTGTATCGCGTCGCCCCATACGGCGCAAAACGCTGTCGCTTATATGCTGAATCGGAATGTCAAGATAGGGCAGAATCGCTTTGTGCGTACGTATGGTATGAAGCAATTTGTCGTCAATGCGGTCGGCATACGTGTAGAAAAGCCGTATCCACGGGAATCCAATATCCGAAAGCGCAATTAAAAGGTCCGAAAGGCAAGGCGAATCTTCTAAATCCGAGCCATAACGTGTGGTGTCCTGTGCGACAACACAGATTTCCTGTACGCCGTCCTGGTAAAGTGCGTTCGTCTCCTTCAAAATTTCTGCCATGGGGCGACTTCGGTACGGACCGCGTATGGCGGGAATAGCGCAATACGTGCACCGATTATCACACCCTTCCGCAATTTTTAAGTATGCCATATAGTGCGGTGTGGTGCGAACACGTGGCATGTTTTCGGGGTAAGGGGCGCTGTTCCCTGAGACGAAAACGCCTCCCTCTTCTTCTAAAAGGGTTGCAATACGTGTGAATTCATCTACACCGACAACCATGTCCACCTCAGGCATCTCTTTTATAATTTCATCACGGTATCGCTGTGCAAGACAGCCTGTAACAATCAGTTTTCGGAGACAGCCTTTCGTTTTATAAGCGGCATTTTCCAAAATCGTGTCAATGGCCTCTTCTTTTGCAGCATCAATAAAGCCACAGGTATTGATAATCAGGATTTCTGCCTTGTCGGGCGCATTTACAATTGTGTGGCCTGCTTTTTCGACAAGTCCAATCATGATTTCCGTATCTACGAGATTTTTGGAACACCCCAGTGAAATAAATCCGACATTACTCATATGTATAAAGCTCGTCCACCGCTTTTTGAATAGAGGCGGACTGAAATCCTTTCCGTAAAAAATACTGATAGATTTTTTGGATTTCGGCGTATGTGCGAGTTCCTGTACCGAAACGCCGTTCCATTTGAGGAATAATATCAAATGTGATATCTGAAAGCACACTCTCGATAATTTCCTTTTCAATACCGCGTTCACGAAGATCACGGTAAATACGTTCAGGACCATGTCCTTTTAATTGGGCAGCATCATGCGAAAAACGGGCAGCAAAGTCCTTGTGGTCAATATAGCCGTTCTCACGGTAGTAGGCGGCTACCTCGCGTGCTTCCGATGCGGGATACCCCTTTTTGATAAGGGCCTCCACTGTCTGCTTTTCTGTTCGCCTTCTTGATAAAACGATGCGAAGCGCATCACTTTTTATGTCCTTCATCGCATCCTCCTACTCACAAAGTCTGCAAATGACATAGTTTGCAATATCCATGCCCCGTCTGGTAAGACCAATATAGCCGTTTTTACGCCAAATAAGACCATTCTCTGAAAGTTCTTGAATACGGGGATTCTCTGTTTGGGGTATGCCGCGCATAAGACGAAGACCGAGCATATAGGTTTCCTCTTTTCGTGCGGTCGCATCAATATAAGTAAATTCCGTTATCGGATTTGAAGCTTCTATATAACGCCCGATATCCGAAACGTTTGCATAGCGCACGTTTCCAAAAAAGGAATGTGCACCCGCACCCAGACCAATATACGGCGCACCTGTCCAGTAAAGTGTATTGTGTATCGCCTCATACCCCGCGCGAGCAAAGTTTGAGATTTCATATTGTATAAACCCTTTTTCAGACAACGTATCGACAATTTGCCAATACATGCGGCGCTCTGTATCTTCATCGGGCAAGGAAAGTTTTTTTTGTGAAAACACGGTGTTGGGCTCAATGGAAAGGGAATAGGCAGAAATATGCGTAAGCGGTAACGTACACATATGGTGTACGGTCCTTAAAACTGCCGATTCTGTTTCATCAGGCAATGCAAAAATAATGTCGCCCGAAATATTGGTAAAACCTGCTTTTTCAGCATCTGAAACTGTGCGGATTGCCGCGGCAGCATCATGTAATCTGCCGATTTTTTTTAGCATTTTGTCCGAAAGAGACTGTATGCCGATACTGATACGATTAAAGCCTGCGCGCCGCAAAAGGCGCAAAGCTTCTAAATCCACAGTGGCGGGGTTTGCTTCTATTGTGATTTCACCTTTGCAGGGGAAGTGCGAGAGTAGCCCATCAAGAAGCCTCGCTAAAAGCGGGGTAGGGAGTGTGGTGGGTGTGCCACCGCCAAAGTAGAGGGTATCGACTTCCATAGAAGGGTACGATTTTGCTTCCTTTATAATCCGTGCGGCATATGCTTCCATCTCGCCTTCGCGACCGCATTCAGAGTAAAAGCCACAGTATGGGCACTTTTGCAGACAAAAGGGGAGATGCACATATACGCCCGTCATGAATCGAGTTTCAGAACGGACATAAATGCCTCCTGCGGGATGGATACGGAGCCGACCTGTCGCATTCTCTTTTTCCCTTCTTTTTGTTTTTCCAAAAGCTTTTTCTTTCGCGAAATATCACCGCCGTAACATTTTGCAAGTACGTCTTTACGAAGTGCACGAACTGTTTCACGCGCAATAATTTTACCACCGATTGCCGCTTGTACAGGCACTTCGAAAAGCTGGCGGGGAATCGACTCCTTCAGTTTTTCTGCAATGCGCCGTCCGCGTGCGTAGGCTTTTGTTGAGTGGACAACAAAGCTTAACGCGTCTACAACGTCGCCGTTTAACAGCATATCAAGCTTTACAAGGTCACTCTTTACATACGCCAAAAACTCATAGTCGAAGGATGCATAGCCTCTGGTACGGGACTTCAAAGCATCGAAAAAGTCATAAATAATTTCATTTAAGGGTAATTCGTAGTGTAAGGAAACTCTGCCTTCATCAATATATTTCATATCCTTATAAATGCCGCGTCTATCCTGGCAAAGTTCCATAACACTGCCAACATACGGCTGTGGCAACATAATATGAGCATCCACAAATGGCTCTTCCATATAGTCAATTTCCGTCTGCGGCGGCAGATTGGTTGGGTTATCTACAAAGACAATGGACCCGTCCGTTTTGATTACGCGATAGATAACGCTCGGGGCAGTGGTAACCAAATCAATGGTATATTCACGCTCTAAACGTTCCTGAATAATTTCCATATGCAAAAGACCAAGAAAACCGCATCGAAAACCGAAACCGAGCGCAATACTGGTTTCGGGCTCGTATAATAACGATGCATCATTCAGTTTTAATTTTTCAAGCGCCTCACGAAGGTCCTCGTAGCGTGCGCCGTCTGCGGGATAAATACCACAGAAAACCATGGGATTTACTTCCTGATACCCTGCCAAGGGCGTAGTGGCGGGATTTTCTACACTTGTAACCGTGTCGCCGACTTTGATATCCTGCACATTTTTAATGCTGGCGGCAATATAGCCGACTTCGCCCGCCAAAAGCGTGTTGGAAGGCGCAAGTCCATTCGGCTTTAAATATCCAATTTCTACAACTTCAAATTCCTTGTTTGCTGCCATAAAACGTACTGTTTCACCGACAGAGAGTTTACCCTCTTGTATGCGAACATAAACAATAACACCCTTATAACTATCATAATAAGAGTCGAAAATGAGTGCGCGAAGCGGTGCATCTTCGTCTCCTGCGGGTGCGGGAATATTGTCAATAATATAGTCGGGCAAACACGCGATATTGATGCCCTGTTTTGCACTAATTTGTGGCGCATCCTCTGCGGGAATACCAATCACGTTTTCAATTTCACGCTTTACAACGTCCGGCTGGGCGCTGGGCAAGTCAATTTTATTAATGACAGGTAAAATTTCAAGATTATGTTCAAGCGCAAGATAGGTGTTTGCCAAGGTTTGCGCTTCAATGCCCTGCGCGGCGTCCACAACCAAAAGAGCACCCTCACAAGCGGCAAGAGAACGGGAAACCTCGTAGTTAAAGTCCACATGCCCGGGCGTGTCTATAAGATTTAAAATATATTCACCGTCATCCCGCTTATATACGAGACGAACAGCACGTGCTTTAATCGTAATACCGCGTTCACGCTCAAGCTCCATGTTGTCTAAAAGCTGGGCTTCCATGTCGCGCTCGCTCACAACGCCTGTAAGTTCTAAAAGCCTGTCCGCAAGCGTGGATTTGCCATGGTCAATATGTGCAATAATAGAAAAATTACGAATATGCTTTTGTCTTTCCGACATACTGATACTCCTCTTTGTATATTTCATCAAAAGATTATATCATAAATTCTGAAAAAAAGAAATACTTTTTCAGAAAAAAATGCAAAAAACAGAAATTCAAGCAAGTAACGTTTTTGTATGGATATTTTGGACCTCGGTTGCGTTAGAATAAGGTATTGACATTTTTTTCTTTAGCATGTATAATAAAATTGTATTTTTTTGGAAAGGGTTACAATATGCGAATCAATAAATATATAGCGGCGGCAGGCATCTGCTCCCGCCGCATGGCGGACACGCTTATGGACGAAGGAAAGGTCACGGTAAACGGTGTATGTGTTCGGGAAAAGGGGATAGATGTTACAGAGGCGGACGTTGTTGAGGTGGATGGCGTACGCATTTTCCCTGCCGCGAAAAAATATTATATTATGCTGAATAAGCCGGACGGTTTTGTAACCACAACGCATGACCAGTTTGAACGCGCGTCGGTTTTAGACCTTATAACCGATATTGATGCAAGGCTTTTTCCTGTTGGCAGACTGGATTATCATACGGAAGGTCTGTTGTTTTTAACCAATGATGGTGATTTTGCCAATCAGCTCACTCACCCGCGTAATAAGGTTTATAAAACATATATTGCACATGTGAAAGGTTTCCCAAAACCTTCGGATCTTGCCAAACTTTCACACGGCATATTTTTAGAGGATGGGAAGACCGCGCCTGCAAAGGTTTTAGTGGTACGCCAGTATCCTGAGGGTGTGGATATTTCTGTTTCAATTTACGAGGGAAGAAACAGGCAGGTAAGGCGCATGCTGGAAGCAGTTGGACTTAAAGTGCTGACGCTAACGCGTATTTCTGTGGGAAACATAAAGCTTGGACATTTGCCGCGCGGAAAATGGCGGCACCTGACAGAAGCAGAAATCAATGAATTGATAAAGGAAAGATGACTGTGGATTATTTGGTAATTCTTTTTACAAAGATTTTAGGCTTTGTAACAACGATTTTGGGTGGCGGAACCAGTCTGCCGGGCGAAATTGCTTTAAAATTGTGCCCCGATATTTTAAAACGGCTATCGCGTGGGTATCACCTGGTTTTCATAACGGGTACAAACGGCAAAACAACAACTGCAAGTCTTTTGCAAGGGATATTACAAAAGGCAGGAAAACGCGCCATTACAAGCATAAGCGGCGCAAATTTAAAAAGCGGTGTTGCATCCTGCTTCATTAAGAATTTTCCTCTTTTTCGCCGTGTGGATGGTGACTATGCAGTGCTTGAGGTCGATGAGGCATATATGCGACATGTAACGGCGTCCATCACGCCGGAGGTGATTGCGGTTACGAATCTCTTCCCTGACCAGGTAGACCGCTACGGAACAGTGGATGCTACGCTCGCTTTAATTGAGGAGGCGTGCAAAAAGACACCCGATGCAACGCTTGTTTTGAATGCAGACGAAGCCTTGTTTGGTGATTTTATGCCGCAAAACCGTCGCATCTTTTTCGGATTTCGTCTGCCAATTCGTGCGGACGAAACTGTTGGGGTAGAAAATAAGCACTGTAAAAGATGTCAAACATCGTACACCTATTCGTTTACGACATTTGGACAGCTTGGTGCATATAAATGCCCGTCCTGTGGCTTTGAAAGACCCAATCTTGACCTTGGTATAGATAAAATTGAGGCGATTGCG
>JAZNUV010000026.1:0-53037 GCA_045592445.1 Clostridia bacterium
AACAACAACGTCGAATTCAAACCAATTTTCGCTTTGAATTTTTTGTACCAGTTCTTCGCCGCCTGCAAAATCTGCACCTGCAGCTTCTGCCTCTGCAACTTTATCACCCTTGGCAAATACCAAAACGCGAACTTTTTTACCTGTACCATGCGGCAGAACAACCGCACCTCTGACCTGCTGGTCAGCATGACGGGAGTCAACACCAAGTTTTATATGTGCTTCTACCGTTTCATCAAACTTTGCCTTTGCGCCTTTAACAGCGATCTCAAAAGCCTCATCTACATCATAAAGCTTTGCTCTTTCAATAAGCTTTGCGCTTTCCTGATAATTCTTTCCTCTTTTCACGGATACTTAACCTCCTTGTGGTAATGGCGGAATTATTCCTCCCACTTAATCTTCTTCTACAACAATACCCATGCTGCGTGCTGTGCCCGCAATCATGCTCATAGCTGCTTCAACACTTGCAGCATTAAGGTCAGGCATTTTTGTTTCGGCAATTTCTTTAATCTGACTCTTTTTAATAGTTGCTACCTTTGTTCTGTTTGGTACGCCGGAGCCGCTTTCAATCTTACATGCCTTTTTCAAAAGAACAGCCGCCGGAGGCGTCTTTGTGATAAAGGTAAAGGATCTGTCTGCATACACGGTAATAACAACCGGGATAATAAGACCTGCATCCTTCGCTGTCTTTTCGTTAAATTCCTTTGTGAACTGTACGATATTAACACCGTACTGACCGAGCGCAGGACCAACAGGGGGTGCCGGAGTAGCTTTTCCTGCCGGAATCTGCAATTTAATGTAGCCCGTAATTTTCTGTGCCATAACTTTTACCTCCTAAAAATGTGGTATCTGGCGGACGCTTTTTGCGCCCTCCCACCATAAAAAGCCTTGCGGCTTTTATGCCAAAGCTTCAACTTGATGGAATTCGAGTTCAACCGGTGTCTCACGGCTAAACATTGAAACGCACACGCGAATCTTGCGTTTTTCCATGTTGATTTCCTCAATTACGCCGATAAAGCTTTCCAAAGGACCATCTGTAATGCGTACATTGTCGCCGACCTCAAAGTCAAGCTTAACAACGCGGGTTTCAACACCCATCGCTTCTACCTCAGCATCGGAAAGCGGCACCGGTTTTGAACCGGGACCTACAAAGCCTGTTACACCCCGCGTATTGCGTACAACATACCAGCTCTCATCCGTCATTACCATTTTGACGAATACATAACCGGGGTATACCTTACGGGATACGACCTTTTTTTCCTCGCCCTTTTGCTCTACGACTTCTTCCATTGGTACGCGGATATCAAAAAATAAATCCTGCATACCTCGATTTTCAATTGTTTTCTCGATATTTGCCTTTACTTTATTTTCGTAGCCCGAATATGTATGAGCTACATACCATCTTGCATTGCCTGCCATAGCTTACCAGCGTACTGCTGCCATATGACCGCAGCACTCCCTCCTTAATTCCGAATTTCAGAGCACGACTTTAGCCGATACCCAAAAGCTTGGACGCACCGAGAGAAAACAGGTAATCCAAAATCCAAATCCCGATACCGACAACCAAAATACAGATAATAACAACAGATGTGTTATTTACAAGCTGCTTTCTGGTCGGCCAGATCACTTTTTTGATTTCAGCCTTTAAATCCTTAAAAAACTTGCCAATTCTTGAAAAAAACTTTTTCACAGCAATACCTCCGTAGGGTATATTATTTCGTTTCTTTGTGCGCAGTATGCTTTTTGCAGAATCTGCAATACTTGTTCATTTCCAAACGATCAGGGCTGTTCTTTTTGTTCTTCATTGTATCGTAGTTACGCTGTTTGCATTCCGAGCACGCCAATGTGATTTTTACTCTCACGGTCATTACACCTCCCACATAAAAAAAGACTTCTTTTGAGAAGTAAGCTTAGTATACCATAAACTCACTTTGTTGTCAACTATTTTTTTAATTTTTCTGTAAATATTTTCTGAATTTCGTTATTTTTCTTCTGATTCTTTTATTTCCGCCTCAATTTGTGCAATTCTCGCACAGATTTCATCGCGGCTTACCACAGCCAATGCGGAGAAGGGATAAGCAAGTGCCTTTTCCATCATTTCTATTGCTTCCGCCTTCCTTCCGATTCCATACAATGTTTCACCGTAATTATAATAAGGGAGCGGAATACCAAGACGCTTACCCGTCAATTCCTTATAAAGATTTACGCTGCTGTCTATATCCCCCGTCATGCGATACGTAAGTGCCAGATTATCGGTAATTGCTTCGTCGTACTTATCAAAGACAAAAGCACGTTCATTCACTTCTCGTGCTCGTTGCAACTGACCATTTTGTAAAAGAAGCTGACCGAGTGTGCCATACACTGCCTTGTTTTCTCCGATTTTTAATTGTTCCTCTAAAATTTCGATTGCCTTTGCGATGTCTCCCTTTTTCCAAACCAGGAGTGCACGATTTACTGCCGCACGGCACGCGGTTTCGGGTGACATTTTTTTGCCTTCCGCTTCTGCAAGCACGCGTTCTGCACGTTCAACCTCCCCGGCTTTCAGACAAACAAAGCCGTAATACAGGATATACTCCACACGAAGCCGCTTCGTTTTTAGTGCTTTTTCCATATACGCCAAGGATTTTTCACGATTTTTTTCATATTGCATACCTGCCAAAATCATCAGATAATCCGGAAGCTTTATAAATATCATGCCAATAAAGTAGACCGCAAAGCCGGCAAGACCGCCCCAAACGCCCGTAAATCTGAAAAGCAATACAATCGCAAGTGCAGGAATAAGGATTGTAAAAACTGATTTCATTTTCTTTCCTCCTAAAATTCTGCTGTACCGACTGTTCGTGGGAAGGGCAATACATCACGTATATTGGTAATTCCCGTCACATACATTACCATGCGTTCAAAGCCCAGGCCAAAACCTGCATGTTTTGTGCTGCCATAGCGTCTCAAATCAAGATACCAGCTGTAATCCTCAGGGTTCATGCCCATTTCCGTGATACGTGCTTCAAGGCGCTCAAGACGTTCCTCTCTTTGGCTACCGCCGACAAGCTCTCCAATGCCCGGTACCAAAAGATCCATAGCCGCAACGGTTTTCCCGTCCTCATTCATGCGCATATAAAATGCTTTTATTTCTTTCGGATAATCTGTTACAAAAACAGGTTTTCCAAACACTTCCTCTGTAAGATACCGTTCGTGTTCCGTCTGCAGGTCGGCACCCCAATAAACAGGATAATCAAAGCGCTCTTTTTCCTTTTCCAGGAGTGCAACCGCCTCTGTGTAGGTAACATGTGCAAACGATGCGGAAGCAACAGACGTAAGACGTTCAATCAGTCCGTTATCCACAAACTGATTTAAAAACTTCAGTTCCTCGGGCGCATTTTCCAGGACATAAGCAATAATGAATTTTACCATAGCCTCCGCCATTTCCATATCGTCAGAAAGCTCCGCGAACGCAATTTCCGGTTCAATCATCCAAAATTCTGCCGCATGGCGTTGTGTATTGGAATTTTCTGCGCGAAAAGTAGGACCAAATGTATAGACCTTCGCAAAACTTTGTGCATACGCTTCTGCATTTAGCTGACCGCTAACCGTAAGAGAGGTCGCCTTACCGAAAAAGTCCTCCGAAAAGTCCGTTGCGCCCGGTTCTAATGTCGTGACACGAAACATTTCGCCCGCACCTTCGCAATCGCTTCCCGTGATAATGGGAGAATGTACATAAACAAAACCATTCTCCTGGAAAAACTTATGAATTGCATACGCGCAAAGCGAACGGATGCGAAATACTGCAGAAAATGTATTGGTACGCGGTCTCAGATGCGCAATTGTCCGCAGATATTCAAAGCTATGCCGTTTTTTCTGCAAGGGATAGTCCGGTGTAGACGCACCCTCAAGTTCTATCTTTTCTGCATATATTTCAAACGGCTGCTTAGCATCCGGTGTTATCACCACTTTGCCGCTGACGACAATTGCGGCACCTACATTGAGCTTTGTTGCGATTTCAAAGCCGTCCGTATTTTCGTCAAATACAACCTGCAACGTCTGAAAACAACTTCCGTCATAAAGAGCAATAAATCCAAAATTCTTAGAAACACGCACATTACGCGCCCATCCTGCGACCAGGACATGTTCTTCTGCTTTTGGCGCCTTATAGAGTGTCTTAATTTCTGTTCTCTTCATTTAAATCATCCCTTCAAAATATGTTATGGCTGCCTGCTTGTCTTTCTCAATTTGCATACATAGTGCCTCTAAAGAGGGAAATGCCTTTTCATCTCTTATAAAAGCAAGAAATTCCACGCTCACCTTTTTCCCATACGCATCGCCTTTGTAGGCTAAAAGATGGCTCTCCATCCGCACGGATGTATTCTCCACTGTCGGATTTACGCCGATGTTGGTTACACTCCCATACGCGATGCCGTCTATATAGGTTCGGCTTATATATACGCCGTGCCGTGGCACCAGCATATCCCTTTCAATTGCAATATTCATTGTCGGAAATCCGAGTGTGACACCGAGCTGTTTTCCCTTCTGCACCACCCCATCCAAGGTATATGGACGAAAACTCAGCCTGTTTACGGTCTCCGTATCCCCCATAGCCAACATAGCACGAAGTCTTGTACTGCTCACAGGCTTTCCACTTTCCATCACAGGGTTCATAATGGTGCAGTCAATCTTGTTTTCTCTGCAAAGCCTTTTCATTTCTTCGGCATCCCCTGCGGCATTTTTGCCGAAACGGTAGTTAAACCCAACCACCACGAATTTTGCTGCAAGTTCTTCTTTTAATATTTTTTCCACAAATGCCGGCGGCGTAAGCTGCAAGATTTCCTTGCCTCGCCGTTCTGTGTAAACGCTGTCTATACCCAGTTCGTGCAAAAGTTCCGTCTTTCTCTCTATACTTGTCAAAAGACGTACCGGCTCCTCCGGATGTAAAAGTGTACGCGGATGCGGGTCTAAGATATATGCCGTCGCCCGAAGACTGCGTTTTTTTGCTTCCTGTACCGTTTTTTCTATTAAGGCGGCATGTGCTTTATGTACGCCATCAAAATTGCCAAGTGCCACAGCCGACTGCATCTTTGCCGTCCTCCTTTATCCCTAATAAAAACTTGTTATCATCTTTAAAATATCCGTATTTCCGGCCTTTTCTCCTTCAGAAATACAGAGGAAAGTGCCATCTTGCGAAAAAACAGCGTATGTGCCCGCTTTTTGATACGGATTTAAAATAACCGCGCCGTTTCGAATTCTTTTTTCAGTCTCATCGTTCGTCACCACGCGTGGCAAATGTGAAAACACTGTTTCCGTCGGCAATATGTATAACGAAGGATTTTCCTCAAAATCCGTAAGGGGCACTGCATTTTCTGCAGTAAAACGCCCGCATTTTGTTCTTGTAAGTGCCGTCATATGCGCACCGCATCCCAATGCTTTTCCAATATCATAGCAAAGCGTTCGTATATACGCACCTTTTGAACATTCCACTAAAAACCGAACATCCGTTCCCTTAGTTTCTTCATATTCTATCTTATAAAAAGTTACATGACGCGGCTTTCTTTCCACCGATATGCCTTGCCGCGCCAACTGATATAGTCGCTGTCCATTATGATGTACCGCCGAGTACATGGGCGGTATTTGTGTTTTGTCTCCCTCAAAATCAGAAAGTGTACGCTTTATGTCCGCTTCCGTACAGGAAATCGGCTTTTCACAGATAACGGTTCCCGTGCTGTCCTCCGTATCCGTTTCCTGCCCGAGCCGCATTGTACAATAATACGTTTTGCGGGTTGCTACAACATAATCTACTGCGTGGGTTGCCTTTCCGATACAGATAGGCAGTACACCCTCCGCCATCGGGTCCAACGTTCCCGTATGCCCGACGCGTCGCGTCTTTACCGCGCGGCGCACACGCGCCACTACATCGTGGCTCGTCATGCCGGACGGCTTCCATATGTTAACAATGCCGTCCATATTCCTCTCCTATTCTTACAATAATTTTTTCTTTCCAATCTTCGATGCTCTCTCCTGTCAAGGTTGCACCGGCAGCTCTGGCATGACCGCCGCCGCCAAGCTCCCCACAAATCAAAGATGCGTCCACACTTTCCTCTGTGCGCATAGAAAGACGAATGCCATCTGCCGATTCCCGCAATACCACTGCCGTCTCCACACCCGCAATACCGCGTAAAAGGCTTGAAATTCCTTCTGCATCGTCCTTGGTTGCATCTAATTTGCGAAGAAGTGCTTCACTGATTACACCGACGACTGTTCTGCCATCATGCGCCATTGTGACCGAGTTTATCACCGCAGCCTCAAGCTGTAATTTTTTGATACTGTTTTGTTCAAACAGTTGTCTTGTAAGCGCAGTGTTGTCTGCCCCATGCTCCATCAGTTTTGCCGCAATGCGGTGTGTTTTTGCCGCAGTATTGGAAAAGCGAAATCCGCCTGTATCTGTTAAAATCCCCGCAAGCATCCAGTTCGCAGACTGTGATGTGGGGCACACACTTGCTCTTTCATAAAGTTCTGCCATGATTTCCGCCGTTGCCGCGGCTTTAGGTTGTACAAGATTGACATCTCCGAAAGAAGTGTTACTGATATGGTGGTCAATATTCACGCGCACTGCCGAATTTTCAAAAAGAGAAAAACGTGTTGTCAGACGACCTGCATCACCGCAATCTATCGCAATCGCCGTATGCGGCACATTCATATCTTCGTTCCAAATGCAGAAGTTTCCGCCCAAAAACTGTAGGTAGGACGGAACTGCTTCCTCCAGACAAATTGTATACGGAACGCCAAATGCATCAAGAAGCGCTCCCATTGCCAATGCAGAGCCGATTGCATCACAATCCGGCTGACAATGCGGTAAAATTACGGCGTTTTTTGCTTCCCGTAATGCCCTCAGTACTGATTCCATTACTCCTCACGCTTGTCCTTTCGCATAACATCTTGTATGATTTGATTCATATGTGCTCCATACGCAATGGAACGGTCGGCGCGGAACAAAAATTCTGGCGTAGAGCGCAACCGTAGCTTTGTCCCTATTTCGCGGCGAATATAGCCTGCCGCCGCTTCCAATGCCCGAATCGTACTTTTTTCCTCTTCCTCGCTTCCCAACACACTGATATGCACCTTCGCATACCGAAGGTCACGCGTTACCTCTACGGCAACAACACTGACCATCCCCGCCATGCGCGGGTCCTTTAAAGTCGGTATGATATCGCCGAGTTCACGACGAATTTCTTCATTTATACGGTCTTGCCTGTATCCTGCCATATTACGCTCCGTTTCTATCGGGCGACTTCTTCCATTACAGAACACTCCACAATGTCGCCTTCTTTAATATCATTATACTTTTCAAAGCTCATACCACATTCATAGCCGGACGCAACTTCTTTAACATCGTCCTTAAAGCGTCGCAAGGTCGCAAGGTCGCCCTCGTGAATCACTATACCGTCGCGTACAATGCGCACCTGACAGCCACGCTGAATCTTGCCTTCCTGCACATAACAGCCTGCAATTGTGCCGACGCCGCTCACCTTAAAGGTCTGACGAATTTCCGCATGACCAATGGTAACTTCCTTAAATTCCGGCGCGAGCATACCCTTCATAGCCGCTTCAATTTCCTCAATCGCCTGATAGATAACACGATAAAGTCGCATATCTACCTTATGCATTTCTGCCGCCGCACGTGCACCAAAGTCAGGGCGCACATTAAAGCCGACGATTATCGCATTGGACGCCGTTGCAAGCATAACATCGGATTCCGTAATGGCACCGACTGCGCCGTGAATAACGCGAACCCGTACTTCTTCATTCGAAATTTTTTCGAGTGACTGCGTAACCGCCTCTACTGAACCACGTACGTCCGCTTTTACGATAATATTAAGGTCCTTGACTTCGCCCTCTTGAATTTGACTAAACAGGTCTTCCAAAGTCACAACATTTGTTGTTTTTCTTTGTTCCTCCTGCAATTTCTGTCTGCGTGCTTCCACAACACTTCTCGCCATTTTCTCGTCGTTTACGGCATAGAATAAATCGCCGCCTTCGCAGACATCACCAAGTCCCGTAATTTCAACAGGTGTGGACGGACCTGCCGATTTGAGGCGTCTTCCCTTGTCATCCACCATCGCACGCACATGTCCCATTGCTGTACCTGCAACAATTGTGTCTCCCGCATGCAATGTACCATTTTGCACGAGTACTGTGGCAACAGGGCCGCGACCTTTGTCAAGCCGTGCCTCAATAACTGTACCACGTGCCAAACGGTCAGGATTTGCACGCAATTCCTTCATATCGGAAACCAAAATTACCATTTCAAGCAATGTATCAATATTCTCATGTTTTTTTGCAGAAATCGGCACACAAATCGTATCACCGCCCCACGCTTCGGGTACAAGACCGTACTCCGTGAGTTCCTGCAGCACCTTGTCCGGATTTGCATTTTCTCTGTCTATTTTATTGACAGCAATAATTATGCTGACGCCCGCAGCCTTTGCGTGGTCAAGTGCTTCTATAGTCTGCGGCATAATACCATCGTCTGCTGCAACCACGATAATGGCAACATCCGTCACCTGTGCACCGCGTGCACGCATGGCAGTAAACGCCTCATGGCCCGGGGTATCCAAAAACGTGATACGTCTGTCGTTAATGTTCACGCTGTAAGCACCGATATGCTGTGTAATACCGCCCGCCTCTGTCGCCGTAACATTTTCAGAACGAATCGCGTCCAGAAGTGAGGTTTTACCGTGGTCAACGTGACCCATAACTACAACAATCGGGTCACGGGGACGAAGTGATGCCTCGTCGTCCGCCTCATCACCAAAGAGTCTGTCCTCATCTGTTACAATAATTTCTTTTTCTACAATGGCGTTCATATCCTCGCCAATCAGCGCAGCTGTATCAAAATCAATTGTCTGGCTTATGGAAGCCATAATGCCGAGCTGCATCAGACGTTTAATAACCTCGGTTGCATTTTCGCCAAGCTTTGCCGCAAAATCACCCACAGAAATTTCATCGGGAATTTCAACACGAACAGGTTCTTTTTTCTTTTCCTTTGCTTTCGGCGGTGCAGCTTCCTGCATGGCAGGTTTCGTACGTTTTGCATTTTTCTTAATCTTTTGCTTGGAGTTTTGTGCCGCGTCATTCATCTCAGGCGCAACCATTTCCTCAATTTTTTCAAGCTTTTCTATTTTTTCCAGATCCACCACAGAGGAGCGCGTATCCACATAGCGATTTTTGGGTGTTTCCTTTTTGTCCAACTCAGGTACATCCTCTATCGGTTCAGGGATGGACGCTGCTTTTTCCTTTTTCGGCTTTTCAGCAGGTGCCTCCTCCCGTGCTTTTGCCAAAAATTCGCTGATGTCCGTTCCGTCATCAAACTTTTGCGTGTAATAATCAAATATTATGTCCATATCCTCGGCAGTTAATGTACTCATATGATTTTTTGTTCCCATACCATATGAAACTAAAAGGTCGATGACCTCCTTATTGACGAGCCCCAAGTCCTTCGCAATAGAATGAATTCTCGGTTTATTTTGTTTCGCTGTTTTTGCCATTTGCGCCACCCCCATAAATTTTCAAAATAGCCGCCGCAAGCCCTTTGTCACGAATACCAACCGCAGCCACCCGATGTTTCCCCGTCATGCTTGCAAGGGATTCCACCGTTCCATAAAAAATATATTTTCCGTGAAAGCTTTCACATTTATCCTGAATAAGCTTTTGCGTTCGCTCCGAGGCATTTTCCGCTAAGATTACAAGCGGAAGCTGGCCTTTTCGGATAAGTTCAACGCATCTTTCACTTCCGAATACTGCCTTTCCGGCTTTTACCGACATGCCAATCATGCCATCCGGTTTATGCATACATTTCTCCCAATCTGTCATAAATCTCACCTTCGATTTTCGTATGCAACGCTCTTTCCAGTCTTTTTTCCCGCTGTGCTTTTTGGATACACTCAGCGTTTTGGCAAATATATGCACCGCGCCCGTTCGCGTGTCCGTCCAGATCCACTGATATTCCATTCTCTTTGGAACGCACAATACGGACCATATCCTTTTGCAGCTTCATTTCTCTGCAAGCCACGCACATACGCATTCTTGGTGCACGATTAGCCAAGCTGGAACACCTCGCCAACCTCTTTATCACTCTTAATATCTATTTTCCAGCCTGTAAGACGTGCGGCAAGACGTGCATTCTGTCCTTCCTTACCAATGGCAAGCGAAAGTTGAAACTCAGGTACAATCACCTCAGCGGACATATTTTCTTTATCAAGTGTTACGCGCAGTACCCTTGCAGGGCTGATGCTTTCCGTAATAAATACGGACGGGTCCTCGCTATACTTTACAACATCCACCTTTTCTTCACCAAGGCCACGAAGCACAGCCGCAACACGCGCACCCTTTTGTCCGACGCATGCGCCCACCGCATCCACGTTGGGATTATTCGATAATACTGCTATTTTAGAACGGGAGCCTGCTTCTCTTGCAATGCTCTTAATCTCGACTGTTCCGTTTGCAATCTCCGGCACCTCGCGTTCAAAAAGACGGCGAACAAGTCCCGGATGTGTGCGTGATACAGTAATCTGAACACCGCGTGTTTTATTTTTTACTTCCGTAACATATACCAAAAGCTTTTGTCCGGGTTTATAGACTTCACCCGGTGCCTGCTCATGTAACGGCATCAGCGTTTCCGTGGATCCAATTTCAACCAAAACACCGCGCTTTTCATTTTTTTGCACAGTACCCAGTATCACGTCATTTTCCTTATCATGATATTCCGAAAACATCCGTCCGCGTTCTGCCTCACGGATATGCTGTACAAGCATCTGCTTTGCATTCTGCGCTGCAATACGTCCGAAATTTTTCGGCGTGGTTTCAAATACAACGACATCACCAATATTATATTTTTTGTCAATCAGCTGTGCTTCTTCCAAAGACAGTTCTGTTGCAGAGTCAAACACTTCATCGACAACGGTTTTTCTCGCATGAACGCGGATATTGCCGTCCTCTTCAATTTCTACTGCTACGTCCTCGCCGGCATTATAGTATTTCCGATACGCGCTTGCCAACGATACACGAAGCGTTTCCAGAAGCTCCTCTTTATTGATTTTCTTTTCCTTTTCCAAAAGGTCTAATGCCATCATAAGTTCACTTGCCATCTTTTTCAATCCTTTCCGAAATTTCCGTTAAATACAGTACGTACTTGCGCCGCCTGTCCGTTCTCTATTGTAATTTCTCCATTTTCTTCTGTTTCTATTGTGATGCAACCGTTTTCATACGCCATCAGAATGCCGGTTATACTTTTCTTTCCATTTATTGGTGCATAAAGTTTTACCTCTACTGCCTCGCCGCGTGCCGTTTCAAAATGCCATGCTTCCTTTAAAATACGTTCAAGCCCCGGAGAAGAAACCTCCAGGCAATACGCATCTTGTATCGGGTCCTTTTCATCTAAAATATCAGACAAAGCACGGCTTACCGTTTCACAATCATCCAGCGTTACGCCGTTTTCCCCGTACAGAAACACACGTAAGAACCAATCCGAACCTTCCTTTTTATATTCTACATCATAAATACGAAGTCCAGCACGCTCTGCAATCGGTGCACAAAGCTCCGAAACAAGCTTTTCGATTTTCGCCATTTTATGCCCCCAAAATCTATAAAACTAAACGGCAAGGGCGGCAAAATATACTGCCGCCCCTTACTGTTCCTCAATTAGTATAGCATGAAATTTCCATATTTGCAAGCTTTTTTCGCATTTTTTTATTTTTTTTTAAAATTTAAAGGAAAAGTATTGCAAAATTTTAGATTATACTATATAATATATGGCAAATATATTTTTTTAGAACTTGCAAAGGAGATGTATGTAATGACAACAAATCAAAGTGTTAAAACATGGCTTGACGAAATGGTTGCCATGTGCAGACCTGCCGAAATCGTTTGGATTGACGGTTCTGAGGAACAGCTCGAAGCCTTACGTGCAGAAGCGGTTGCATCTGGTGAAATCTTAAAGTTGAACCAAGAAAAGCTCCCCGGCTGCTACTACCACAGAACAGCCGAGAATGACGTGGCACGTGTAGAGGATAGAACTTTTATCTGCACACCCACAAAGGAAGAGGCTGGCCCCATCAACAACTGGATGGATCCTGCTGAAATGTATGCAAAGCTCAGAAAGCTTTATGACGGTTCTATGGAAGGACGCACAATGTATGTAATCCCCTATTCCATGGGTCCTGTTGGCTCTCCCTTCTCTAAAATCGGTATTGAGCTTACAGACAGCATTTATGTTGTTCTCAATATGGCAATTATGACAAGAATCGGCCAAAAAGTTATGGATGCACTCGGCCAAAGCCCTGAATTTGTAAAGTGCCTCCATGCAAAGAAGGATGTAAATCCTGAAGAACGTTACATTGTACAATTCCCGCAGGATTCAACAATTTGGTCCATAAACTCTGCATATGGCGGTAACGTTCTCCGCGGCAAAAAGTGCTTCGCACTCCGTATTGCTTCCTACCTTGGTAAGCAGGAAGGCTGGATGGCAGAACATATGCTTATCTTAGGTCTTGAAAATCCGAAGGGTGAAGTAAAATATATCGCAGCAGCATTCCCGTCTGCATGCGGTAAAACAAACCTCGCTATGTTGATTCCTCCTGCATACCTCAAAGAAAAAGGCTACAAGGTATGGACAGTTGGTGACGATATTGCATGGCTGCGCCAAGGCGAGGACGGCAGACTGTATGCTATCAATCCCGAAGCAGGTTTCTTTGGCGTTGCACCGGGTACGAGCGAAAAGACAAACTTCAACGCACTTGCCGCAACAAAGAAGAACACAATCTTTACAAATGTTGCATTAAATAATGAAGATAACACAGTTTGGTGGGAAGGTCTTGACAAAAATCCGCCTTCCGATGCAACTGAATGGAAGGGTGCAAAGGTTGACGGTAAAGCTTACACAGCAGAAGGCAATAAGCTCGCACATCCGAACTCCCGCTTTACTGCACCGGCTGAAAACTGCCCCTGCATCTCCCCTGAATTTGAAAATCCCGCAGGTGTTCCGATTTCCGCCATCGTATTCGGCGGCAGACGTGCAAAAACTGCACCGCTGGTATACCAGGCAAGAGATTGGGAACACGGTGTATTCGTAGGTGCAACCATGGCATCCGAAACCACAGCAGCGGCCGCTGGTGCTGTCGGCGTTGTTCGTCGCGACCCGATGGCTATGAAGCCGTTTACAGGCTACAACATGGCAGACTATTTCGGCCACTGGCTCGAAATGGGTAAAAAGCTTGGCGACAAAGCACCTTCCATCTTCCATGTTAACTGGTTCCGTCAGGACGAAGAAGGACATTTCATCTGGCCCGGCTTTGGCGACAATATGCGCGTCTTGAACTGGATTTTGGACCGTTGCGAAGGCAAAGCAGATGCACAAGAAACTGCAATCGGTTATCTGCCTAAATCCGAGGACCTCGACCTTACAGGTCTTGACATCGACAAGGCTACCTTAGATGAACTCTTAAGCGTAGATAAGGCTGTATGGGCAGAAGAAGCAAAGGGCATCCGCGAATATTTCGAACAGTTTGGTGACAGACTGCCGAAGGAAATCGCAAGAGAGCTCGAAACATTAGAATCTAATTTAAAATAATCATATCTTGTACAAGAAACCGTAGCCGTCGGGCTGCGGTTTCTTTTTTACAAAATAATCAAATTTTTTATTTACAACTTTGCTTTTTTATGGTATACTATTTGTATACTAATTTTTGAAAGGAAGTGAGCGTGTGGACGCATATCCCGGTCGATTATGTACGCATTCTTTATCTTTCGGGGCAGTCCGCACCGCTTATTTAGGTTAGACTGCCCGGATATACCATGCGATGCATGGTTATTTTAAGGGGGTCTTTTTTATGTTGGAAAAAATTTCAGAACTTACTGCCGAGCATCGCTATGCGGATATTCGTAGTCTTTTGGCAGACGTAAATCCTGTGGATGTCGCGGAACTTTTTGAGTCTTTAGACGAAACGGAAGCAGTCATGGTCTTTCGTCTTCTCCCAAAGCGGGATGCAGCAGATGTATTCAGCTATATGTCCGCAGATGTGCAGAAAAATATCGTAGAAGGTATTACAGACCGCGAGCTTACAGGTATTATTGACGATTTGTTTATTGATGATGCTGTGGATTTTATTGAAGAAATGCCCGCAAACGTCGTAAAGCGCGTGCTTGCAAATGCCGACCATCAAAAGCGTGCACTCATCAATCGCTTTTTGCAGTATAAAGAGGATTCTGCCGGAAGCGTAATGACAATTGAGTTTGTTGCACTTAAAAAAGAAATGACGGTGCAGGATGCGTTCGAAACCATTCGCCGCACCGGGCCTGATAAAGAAACGATTTATACATGCTATGTAATGAGCCCGAGCCGAAAATTAGAGGGTGTTGTAACAGTCAAGGATTTACTTTTACATGACTATCAAACACTCGTTGGCGATATTATGGACACGAATGTTATCTATGTATCAACGGATGATGACAAAGAAGAAATTGCAAATCTCTTTCATAAATATGACTTTCTGTCTCTCCCCGTTGTTGACAAAGAACGCCGCCTCGTTGGCATTATAACGATTGATGACGCTGTTGAGGTTCTTCAGCAAGAAAATACCGAGGACTTTGAAATCATGGCGGCGGTTACGCCTTCTGAAGCGCCCTATTTAAAAACAAGTGTATTTGATCACGCCAAAAACCGTACACTTTGGCTTATTTTACTCATGTTTTCCGCAACGCTCTCAGGCGCAATTATAACCAGCTTTCAAACCGCATTTGAGGTTATGCCCATTTTAGTATCCTTTATCCCTATGTTGATGAATACGGGCGGCAACTGCGGCTCACAGGCCTCAACCCTCATTATCCGCGGTCTTGCACTTGGCGAAATCCGCGCGAGAGACTTTCTGCGGGTGTGGTTTAAAGAAATTCGTATTTCGCTCTTAGTTGGTCTTGTATTAGCACTTTTTAATATCGGTTATACGTATTTTCTCTACGGGCAAAATCTTCTTTTATCTGCCGCCGTCAGCATAAGCCTTTATGCCACCGTGTTGATTGCAAAATCTATTGGTTGTCTTTTGCCGATTGGTGCAGAAAAGCTAAAGCTTGACCCGGCGCTCATGGCGTCGCCCATTATAACGACCATTGTTGATATTTGCGCCCTGTTTGTTTATTTTACAGTTGCAAAAGCACTTTTGCATTTATAAAACATTCCCGCCAAGACGTAAATTGGCGGGATTTTTTATAAATTGCGTTCCTTTCGCGCGGCAGATGGCGTTTTCCCAAACATGCTTTTAAATAGAGAATTAAAGTGATTTTGGCTCTGAAATCCTACCTTTAGGTAAATTTCAGATATATTGGAATCCGATGAAAATAATAACTTTTTTGCTTCTATCAGGCGCCTTTCGTTTAAAAAAGAAACGATTGTCATGCCCGTAGCTTTTTTGAAACTGTGACACAGGTAATACTTATCAATAAAGAAATGGTTGGCTAAAAAATCAAGCGTAATATTTTCACTGAAGTTCATCGCAATATAATCCATTACATCGCGCACCATATGTTTTTTATCTTCCAAAGGCTCTACAGCAGAAACAAGTCCCTCACTATCTATATATTGGCGAATTGACAATAAAAAATGGATAAGTGCAATTTGAAGGCCGAAAATATCCTCGCCATTTTGTCTGTATTTTTCTGCAAGCTCCAATATTTGCATTCTGAGTTTTCCCTTCATATGCTCGGAAAAACGGAGAATCGGGGTTCTTGCCATTGTGTGTAGAATGTTTACAATCTGCGTTTTATCCGCTAATACATCAAAAAATTCCTCACGAAACATGATAAGCGCGCGTTCTTTTTTATTGTCTTTATAAATTGCACGGTGCGGCACATTCTTTTCTATAAAAATTAAATCATATTTCTCGACCGTATAAGCCGTATTATCTATATAGTACGTCATAGACTCACCCATATAAAAATACAGTTCATAAAACTCGTGGTAATGATTTGCCTTTATTGTGTTGTTTTTATTGCCGGAAGGCGCAATTTCTATAAAAATATCACGGCTTACAGCATCCGAATTATATGTGTAAAGCATTCCTTCTCCTCTTTCAAAAAAGCAATATACTGCTATATTTTCAGTATAACAAACAACATTAGACTTGTCAAGCAATATTTTACTTGCTATAATATAAATAAGATTGTTACGCCTTAAAAGGCGTTATTTTGAAAGGAGAAAATTATGGAAATCAGAATTTGTGAAAATCCGGTACATTTGGGAGAACAGGCCGCAAAATATACGGCAGAAATTCTCAGAAACGCAATCCGTGAAAAGGGCGAGGCAAGAATTGTTTTATCCACAGGCGCATCTCAGTTTGACACGATTAAATCCTTAGTAGAGCAGGATGTGGACTGGAGCCGCGTTGAAATGTTCCACCTGGACGAATATGTAGGATTGCCTGAAACACATGTTGCTTCCTTCCGCAAATACTTAAAGGAACGCTTCATTGAGAAGGTTGGTCCCTTGAAGGCAGTTCATTTGGTTGATGGCACCGCAGAAGGTATCCCCGCTTTAACACGCGAATTACGTCGCGCTCCCATCGATGTCGGTCTCATCGGTATCGGCGAAAATGCTCACATTGCATTTAACGATCCCCCCGCAGACTTCGATACAAAGGAAGCATATATCGTTGTAAACTTAAACGAAACCTGCAAAAAACAACAGATGGGCGAAGGC
This sequence comes from Clostridia bacterium, assembly GCA_045592445.1. Classification (GTDB taxonomy): domain Bacteria; phylum Bacillota; class Clostridia; order UMGS1883; family UMGS1540; genus JAQXGO01. The sequence goes on from JAZNUV010000026.1 coordinate 16,727, forward strand.
TGGTTCCCGACCATCGACGATGTACCGAAGCAGGCTGTTTCCATGACAGTATATCAGATCATGCAGTGTGAACGCATCGTCTCTTGTGTTCCCTATGCAGTAAAAGCACAGGCTATCTATGACACATTAACACAGGAAACAAATAATCTTGTGCCTGCTACCATTATGAAGGAACATAAGGATTTTGTATTGTTTGCAGATCGTGATTCTGCTGCAAAAGCAATCACAATCAAATAAAAAGGAGCCATCATTATGAAAACATATGCACTTGTCGGTACCGGCCATCGCGGTACACAGGCATATTTAAAGCCCCTCCGCACAGAACTTTCGGACTGCGCAAAACTTGTTGCGGTATGCGACCAAAACGAAAAGCGTGCTGCGGCGGCACTTGACTACGCTGGTCTTACTGCACCAATTTATACAGATTTTGATAAAATGCTCGCCGAAACACATCCTGATACCGTAATTGTCACTACAATTGACGCGACGCATCATGATTTCATCATTCGTGCACTGCATGCCGGTTGTGACGTTATCTCCGAAAAACCGATGACGACGGATGGCGAAAAAGCAAATGCAATCATGAAAGCGGAAGAAGAAACAGGCAAACATGTTACTGTCACCTTCAATTGCCGTTTCCACCCCTTCTATGTGCGTATTAAGGAAATTCTGAGTGAAAATGCAATCGGTGATATTTACAGCGTGCATTTCGAATGGATGCTAGATACCTCGCACGGCGCGGATTACTTCCGTCGTTGGCATCGCGAGCGTAAAAACTCAGGTTCTCTTCTCATTCACAAGTCCACACACCACTTCGACCTTTTGAATTGGTGGCTTGGCGATGAACCTGTTAAAGTAAATGCATTCGGCACACGCCGTTTCTATACGCCTGACCGTCAGCCGCATGGCGAACGTTGCCATACCTGTTCGTATAAAAACACATGCGCATACGCCCTGGATATTGAAAAAGACGAGTTTTATAACAAAATTTATTTTTCCTGCGAGGATGGCGACGGCTACATTCGTGATAAATGTATTTTCTCTGATGAAATCGACATTGAGGATAGCGTAGCCTTAAATATCCGTTACAAAAAGGGCACAGTTGTTACCTATAATTTAGTTGCACATGCACCGTATGAAGGCATGAAGGTTGTTTTAAACGGTAGCGAAGGCCGTATTGAGCTATCGCATTTGTCTACCGGTGTTTACGCCGATGCGCCTGTAAAAGAAATGAAGATATTTAATCGTTTCAATGAGGAAATTACTTATAAGTTTGCACAAAATTCTGTGCTGACAAAATCTATGGCGGGTGCAGACCAGCTTACAAAAGATAACTTAGGCGGTCACGGCGGCGCTGATCCGTTACTTCGTGCTTGCCTTTTCCGCGGCGTAGGCGAAGACACATTGGGTCAGGTTGCAGATATCCGTGCCGGCATCATGTCACTTGGTATCGGTGCAGCAGCGAACGTTTCCATGAAGGAAGATCGTTCTGTTTCGCTCTCTGAACTTTTTGACAATGTAGACTAAGATATCGCAAAAGTAACAAAAGAGGATATGGCAAGAGCCATATCCCCTTTTTTGTTATCCCAGTATTCTTTTTGCAAATTCTACACCTGCCAGCGCGTCAGCCGCATAAAAATCTGCTTCAATTTCATCAGCATAGTCCTGTGTCAAAACCGCGCCACCGACCATGACTTTCCCTTTATAATTGGCTTTTTTTAGTTCCTTTATCGTTTCTTCCATACTTCCCACCGTGGTTGTCATGAGCGCACTCAGTCCAACAATCGGTGCATTTTCCGAAATAGCCGTTTCTACTATCTGTGTCGGCGGCACATCCCGTCCTAAATCGAGGACTCTGTATCCGTAATTTTCCAAAAGAAGCTTTACTATATTTTTCCCAATATCGTGAATATCGCCTTCGACAGTTGCTAATACAATCTTTCCCTTCCCGTTTTCAACGCCTGCGGGAAGCTTTTCCCGAACTGCTCGAAATGCTGCTTTCACCGTCTCTGCACTTGCCAAAAGTTGTGGTAAAAAGACAGTTCCTGCCTCAAAACGTTTTCCAACCGCATCCAGTGCAGGAATCAATATATTTTCCACAACTGAAAGCGGTTCCTCTTTTTCAAGCACCGCCCGTGCGGCTATCTCTGCCTTTTCTTTTATGCCCGATACGACCATATCGTAAAGTGAAAGTTCTTTATCTGTACTGATTTTCTCAACAGGTTCACCACTGTATTTTTCAATATACCGTGCACATTTTGCATCAAAGTCATGGAGTACGCAGAAAGCATTGTAGACCTCCATCATCGCCTCGGACTTCGGATTTATAATGCCTGCCGAAAGGCCATTCTCAAGTGCTAACGCAAAAAACGCTGCATTGATCGTTTCCCGTTTTGGCAGACCAAAGGAAATATTCGAAACACCCAGTACAGTCCTTACATCCAGCTTTTCCTGCATATACCGTACAGTTTTTAATGTTTCTGTCGCACTGCTCTCGCCCGCACTCACAGAAAGTGTCAATGCATCAATTATAATATCTTTTTTATGAATCCCGTATGATGCCGCAGTTTCTATAATTTTCTCAGCAATACGAATTCTGCCTGCAGCCGTATCGGGAATACCGTCCTCATCCAGTGTCAGTGCAACGACTGTGCCACCATACTTTTTCACAATCGGAAAAACAGTCTCCATGCTCTCCTTTTTGCCGTTTACGGAGTTTAGCAAAGGTTTCCCGTTATAAAGTCTTGCAGCACGCTCCATAACTTCGCCGTCCCCTGTATCAATCTGAAGCGGCAAGCTTAAAACACCTTGTAATTCGCGAATAGCCGTTTCCATCATTGCGCCTTCGTCTATCCCGGGGAGACCCACGTTTACATCCAAAACATGCGCACCCAAAGCCTCCTCTGCAATACCTTCCTCCAAAATATATTGCATATCATTATTTTTCAGCGCTTCCTTTAAACGTTTCTTACCCGTCGGATTTATACGTTCACCGATAATAACGGGTGCATTACCGATTTCAACCGCCGTTCCATATGCAGATACAAGTGTTATGTTTTTATTCGTAACCGGCATTGGGCAAATACCTGCAGTTGCCTCACGCATTAAGCGGATATGCAGTGGCGTCGTTCCACAGCAACCCCCCAATACATGTGCGCCATTTTCCGCAAAATAACGCATATATGCAGCAAATTCCTCTGCCGTAAGGTCATACACCGTTTCCCCATCCCGTATCGTGGGCAATCCGGCATTGGGCAAAAGTGCAATCGGAATGGATGCATACTTTGTCAGTACATCAAAAAATTCTTGAAACTGTGCAGGACCAAGACCACAATTGAGCCCCAGTGCATCCACGCCCAATCCTTCCAAAAGCGCAATTACACTTCTTAAATCTGCACCGGTTAAAAGTCGACCTTTTTCATCAATGCTGACAGTTGCAAGTATCGGCAAATCTGCATTTTCCTTTGCCGCAAGGACTGCCGCCTTCAGCTCATACGTGTCCGTCATGGTTTCAATTGAAATCATGTCCGCATCCTTGCCCGCACGCACAACTTCAGCAAAAATATCATATGCCTCCGAAAAGGACAAACTTCCCATCGGTTCCAACAATGCGCCCGTAGGCCCTATATCAAGTGTAACTGCCTTTTCTGTTCCCGCTGCACGTCTTGCTATTTTTACAGCACTTTTGACAATTTCATCAACAGTATAACCGCTTCCCGCAAGCTTTAGGCGATTTGCCCCAAATGTATGCGTTGTGATTACATCTGCACCACTTTCGGCATACTGTTTATGAATATCATAAATGCGCGACGGTTCCGTCACACAAAGCACTTCCGGATGTGTGTCCGTTTTGCCAAGCATCGTGCCGAGACCGCCATCAATAAAAATCAGTTTTTTCCCAAATTCGATTTGCATGGTCTACCTCCTTTTATAAGTGCAATCCTTCTTATCGCAACGTGCGCACTTTTGTACAGTACATACGGGCGCAGCACATAAACCCAAAAGTGCAGTGACAGACTTTGTCGGCACCAGCATCAGGCTTTGTAGTGCCGAAATGCCAATTTTTTCTGCCCGGACCGCCTTTAAAATCTGTGGTTGCATAGAGAGAGGATAGTCGCCGTATCCGGGGCTAAAACGCATCGTAGGGAAAAGACCTTCCCGTTCGAACGAAATCCCATCACAGTATGCTTCAATGTATGCCGCAGCGGCAGCATCAAGTGTTGCAGCTCGTGCCATGTCCGTTACCTGATATTTTTTTATCAGTCTGTCCGCTTCTATGCCCAGCGTTGCCGCAAGACATACAATCTCCCGAGCGTCGGAAAGATGCTTTCTGATATCCTCGCCGCACAAAAGCCCGTCTGCTTCATTGGGTTTAAAATACCTTAAAACGTGCTTCGGCGTTGTCTCTTTTTTCAGTTCTTCCAAGCAATCCAAAACAAGGCGAAGCGTTTCTGCATCCGCCTCGCCTCGTACGCCCAGATAAGAAAGCGTTGCTTCCACCATAAGGGTAGCGCCTCCCTATAAAATAATATCACTTATATTTTCCAGTATTTTGCAAGCAATCTCAGGCTTATTCATAGTATAAATGTGAATCCGCCGCACACCATTTGCAATCAGGTCAATAATCTGTTCCGTTGCATAAGCAATCCCTGCCTGACGAAGTGCCTCGGGCTTATCCCCAAACTTATCCATCATGGCATTAAATTTCGGTGTCAGTGTCGCACCTGACATGGCACACATTCGTTTGACGGATGCAGCCGTTGTCACAGGCATGATGCCTGCTGTTACGGGCACATCAATTCCCTTTGCCGCAAGACGATATAAAAAGCTGTACAACATATTATTGTCAAAAAATAGTTGTGTGACCAAAAAATCTACGCCCGCCTCAATTTTATAGCGAAGATTGTCTATATCCTTCTCTTTATTGACCGCTTCTACATGTCCTTCGGGGTAGCATGCACCCCCAACACAAAAATCTCCATAGGCTTTGATTTCACGTATTAGTTCATAGGCATAGCGGAATTCCATGCTGTCTTTATCAAACGACTCATTCGGCAAATCTCCACGTAAAGCCAATATATTTTGAATGTTTTCTTCTTTATATCGATCCAAAATTGAATGGATGCGCTCACGCGTTGCGCCAATACAGGTTAGATGTGCAAGCACAGTTGTATTCAGCTCATTTTGCACCATGGAGGCAACCTCTAAGGCATTCGCCGTATTGCCGCCGCCCGCCCCATAGGTAACACTTATGTACGCGGGATTCGTTTTTGCAAGTTCCTGTATCGCGGGCGTTACGCTTTGTAGTGGCACATTCGGCTTCGGTGGAAAAATTTCCAAAGAAACTGTGGGTTTTTCTGTCGAAAAAATACTGCTGATTTTCATTATACATTAAACCGAAATACAACGACGTCACCGTCTTGCATTACGTACTCCTTTCCCTCGCTTCTGACAAGGCCTTTTTCTTTTGCAGCCACACCACTGCCCGACGCAATTAAATCATCATATGAAACGACCTCAGCGCGTATGAATCCGCGTTCGAAATCCGTATGAATCTTCCCTGCCGCACCCGGTGCCTTTGTCCCGCGCGTAATCGTCCATGCACGCACCTCTTTTGGTCCCGCTGTTAAAAAGCTGATCAGACCTAAAAGTGAATAGCATTTCTCCACCAGTCTGTCAAGGCCGGATGCCGACATGCCCATTTCCTCTAAAAACATCTGTTTTTCTTCTTCGGGCAGTGCTGCAATTTCTTCCTCAATCTGTGCAGAAATCGGCAAAACCTCCGCATGTTCCGCCTTTGCAATCTCCATAAGCGCGTCTATGTAGGGGTTATCCGTCATCCCCGTTTCAGACACGTTCGCTGCGTAGATAACCGGTTTTGTCGTCAAAAGGAAGAATTCACGCAGCAAAGCCTCTTCCTCGTCCGTAAATTCCATACTTCTCACAGGCAATCCCTTTTCAAGCGTTTCACGGATGCGGCCTAAAAGTGCCGCTTCATCTGCGTATTTCTTTTCGCCTGTTTTGACCATTTTAGCAACGCGATCATGTCGTTTCGTCACTGTTTCAAGGTCAGCAAATATAAGTTCTAAGTTGATGGTTTCCGTATCGCGTGCAGGGTCTACACTGCCATCTACATGGACAATATTCGTATCATCAAAGCAGCGTACCACATGCACAATGGCATCCACCTCGCGGATGTGTGACAAAAACTTATTGCCTAAACCTTCCCCGCGGGACGCACCCTTTACAAGCCCCGCAATATCCACAAATTCTATAATGGCGGGCGTGACCTTTTCGGGATTGTACATTTTTGTTAAAACGTCAAGTCGCTTATCCGGCACTGCAACCACACCGACATTCGGTTCAATGGTGCAAAAAGGGTAGTTTGCCGCACCTGCGCCTGCCTGCGTAATTGCGTTAAATAATGTGCTTTTTCCGACGTTCGGCAACCCGACTATACCAAGTTTCATATTTATTTACATCTCCTTTGTTCTGCGATGCTTTTACCAAAAGTTTTTTATAAGGAAAAAAGAGCCAATTCGTGTATTTATTATAGCACATTGACTCTTATTTATCAATAGAAATCTGTTAAATTTTTTCGATAAGTGTTATCCTATACTATTTTTGTGCGGGCAATTCGTACGATATGCGCCCAAGTTTTGCTGCACGGCATTCATCAATCAAAATATTGGCAGCACGCACTGTGTCCGGTTCTCCCCCTCGAACCAAAAAGTGTCGTTTTACAGCTAAATCGCAAAGAAGCGCATAGCCGTCCTTTTCTGCAACATCCGAAATGCCATAACGTGCCGTCAGTGCATCAGGGTATGCATCCCGCAAAAAAACAAGCAAATGGACCGCAAGCTCCTCCATGTCGAGAATTGTATCTCTTATCGCGCCCGTAAAGGCAAGGCGCATTCCAATCTCATCGTCCGCAAACTTTTGCCAAAGCATACCGGGGGTATCCAATAGTTCTGCACCGCCGCGAAGTTTTACCCATTGTTTTCCGGTTGTAACACCGGGTCTATCTCCCGTTTTGGCACTGGCACGTCCTGCTAAATTATTAATAAATGTGGATTTTCCTACATTCGGCACCCCCGTCACCATCATGCGTATGGGTGCGCCCTGCATTCCCTTGCCCTTTCGCTTTTCCAAAAGTGCGGATAAACGTTTTTGCACCGCTCCCATCACAACATCGTACACCTTTTCATCACGCGCACTGATAAAAACGGCTTCTACACCTTCTTTTTCATAATGCGCCTTCCAGGCCGCATTTGCGGCAGGGTCTGCAATATCCGCCTTATTGAGTACCAAAACACGCGGTTTTTCTCCCAAAAGCCGTGCCAAGTATGGATTTCGGCTGGATGCGGGGATTCGTGCGTCTAAAAGTTCAATTACAACATCACAAAGCTTTAAATTATCTGAAATGAGGCCTGCCGTTTTTGCCATATGCCCCGGAAACCATTGTATCTGCATTATGGTGTACCAATTTTATCAAGCGGCCAAAGACGAAATACCGCTTCACCCAAGACATGATCAAAAGGAATAAAACCGACGCTGGCATCTCGACTGTCACGGCTGTTGGGGCGATTATCCCCCATTACAAACACGTGATTCTCCGGTACCACATACGATCCCAAACCAACGTTACCGGGATATATCTCGGAACTTATATAAACTTCTTCTTTCTCCATGCCGTTAAGATAAAGCTGAACCGTCCCGTTTTGTACTGTTTTAAGTTCCACCACATCGCCGGGCATGCCGATAACACGCTTTATATACGGTGCCGAGCTACCGTTCGCAGGGTCTACAACCACAATATCTCCCGCTTTCGGTTCGTAGCCGAGGCGAATCATAACAAGACGTTCCCCGCTTTTTAAGGTCGGCTCCATTGAAGCGCCGTCCACCCGAACAAGCGTAAATACGAAATTACGAAGCAGAAGTGTAATCGCGAGTGCAATCGCAATACATAAAATCCATTCCAGAATTTCTCTGCCAACACTCTTTCTCTCTGTCTTATGTTCCGACATATATGCATACTCCTTTCCAAAACTGAAAAAAGGGACAAACCTTGTCCCTTTCCTTCATCTTACAGACGCTCTTTAACTTTAGCAGCTTTGCCGATTCTGCCACGCAGATAATAAAGTTTCGCACGACGGACTTTACCGTGACGAACGACTTCAATCTTATCAATGTTCGGCGAATGCAGCGGGAATATTTTTTCAACACCGACACCGGAAGCAATACGTCTTACCGTAATCGTTTCGCTAATGCCGCCGTTTTTGCGAGCAATCAGCGTTCCCTCAAACATCTGAATTCTTTCTCTGTTTCCTTCTTTAACCTTAAGGTAAACCTTAAGTGTGTCACCGATTTCCAAAACCGGTAAATCCGAGCGAAGCTGCTCGCTTGTGATTGCGCGAATTGTATCCATGTTTTATCCTCTCTTTCTCCGATGTTCATGGATGCGACATGCGCCCTCAGCGGAACATCGTTCATTACGTTTAATAAGTATACCATATCTTTTTCCAAAATGCAAGTATTTTTTTATTTTTTATTCAAAAATGGAAAATTCGTGCTAATAAGGAATGTTTTTTTCTCTTTTGTATATAGATATGGAAAGGATGTGTCTTTATGCTGCTTTATCTCACAAATTTTTGCAACACGGTAAATGAATTTTTATGGGGGCCCGTTATGCTATCCCTCTTTTTGTTTACGGGACTTCTATTTTCTGTTGGTACGGGTTTTTTTCAAATTCGGCATTTTCGTATGTGGTGGAGACACACCTTCTCTGCTTTATTCCAAAAAAGAAAAGGCACGCGTGATAAAAAATCCATTTCACAGTTACAGGCGCTCTCTGCCGTTTTAGCCGCCACCGTCGGAACAGGCAACATTACGGGCGTTGCTGCCGCACTCGTAAGTGGCGGACCGGGCGCCATTTTTTGGATGTGGGTGTCCGCATTTTTGGGCATGATGACTGCCTATGCAGAAAATGTGCTTGGTATTTTATACCGTCGCCGCCAAAAGGACGGCACATGGGCAGGTGGCGCCATGTATTATATGGAATACGGTCTTGGCTCTAAATTTTTAGCCGTTTTATTTGCGCTTTTTTGTATTCCTGCTTCCCTCGGTATGGGTAATATGGCACAAATGGATTCCGTTGCCGCAGCGCTTTATGATAGTTTTCAAATTCCGCCTCTTTATACCGCCATATGCGGCAGCATACTGGTCGGCATTTGTATTCGCGGCGGACTCTCCCGCGTTGTGCGTGTAACAGAAAAGCTTGTTCCCCTGATGGTTATTCTCTTTTTCATTGGCAGCGGTGTCTGTCTTTGGCAACATGCCGCTGCCATTCCCACTGCTTTCAGTCAAATTATAAAGGAAGCTTTTACGCTCCGTGCCGCAGGTGGTGGCGCTCTCGGGTACGGGATTTTACGTGCAATGCGTGTTGGCATCGCACGTGGCGTTTTCTCCAATGAAGCAGGTCTCGGCAGTGCTGTTTCCGTGCATGCTGCCGCAGAAGTAAAACACCCTTGCGAACAAGGGCTTTGGGGTATCTTTGAGGTTTTTACGGACACAATTTTAGTCTGCACCTTGACTGCCCTTGTCATTCTGACCTCAGGTGTTTATGATGCATCGTTATCGCTTGACGGCGTGCCACTGACTGCCGCAGCATACAGTGCAACCTTAGGGCAGAGCGGCAGCTTGTTCATTTCTCTTTCTATTGTATTTTTTGCTTTTGCAACGATCCTCGGTTGGAGCTGCTTTGGCGAAAACAGCGTACGCTATCTTTTCGGTACGAAAGGACTTCCTGTCTATAAATGCATCTATATTGTTTCCGCCGCACTCGGTGCATTAGGGGGCATGGAACTCATATGGGGCTTTGCCGATATGGCGAATGGTCTTATGGCTATCCCGAATTTAGCTGCACTTATCCTCTTATCCAGGCAAGTTGTCCGCCAAACGCGTTCTTTTATACGCCTACAATAAAATTATCTTACTGGAATTTGTCATTTTTAGGCTCGCTTTTTAATTTTACATAAATCGATAACTGATTATCTACATCGCAGGTTGCCAAAAAAATATCTGATACATGCTTTATCTTTTGCTTTTCCATCTCTTTCGCAAGCCACGCGTGATTGTTCCCTGTAACTTTTAAATTTTCCTCCAAAATTTTTCCGTCCAAAATAATATTGGTCACAGTTTTTTCCTGCTTTGGGGCAATCTTTACATCGCTCGGCGTAAGTGGTCTTGTCTCTGCCTTCGGCAAAATGGAGATTCTCCCATCTGACTCCAAAATTGCCGTTTCAATTTCCGCAAGATTAAAATATCCTTTTGTGCGGCACTCAGTCAAAAACTCATTGATATTCAGCCGTGCACGGGAGAAATTTTGTCTGTATAATTTCCCATTATCATACAAAAGAACAGCTCGTCCCTCGAAAAATCGACGCAGTTTAATAGATTTTGCCGTGGCAAAATCTATTAAAACAACCGCGGCAGCATACACTGTCATCGCAGTCAGCGGCTTTAAAAAGTCGTTTTCGAGCGAAGTTGCCATTTCTGCGGCGATGGAACCAATCGTAATCCCGTTTATATAGTCAAACATATTCATTTGTGCCATCTGCTTGTTCCCCGTAATTTTTGTAAGCAGAAAAAGCGCAGCTACCGAGCCGATTGAAACAAAGAAAATATTTAAAATATCCATACGAAAAGCATACCCGTTTTCTGCGTAAGATATACATTGAATTGCACGGGGAAAATGACGTTTTGGAATCCGTAATCTCATCCCGCAATCGGTGCGCATACCAATAGCTTTGCCCAACATTCAAATACAAAGCAAAGCCTCTCCCAAAATGTCGGGACGGGCTTTTTTTCTGCCGGCTCCGCTGTTAACACTTTTACTTCTCCCACTTTTTCTCTGTTTACAAAAACTTCTGCCACTCCGACCTCTTCCCCCTGGGGAATTGGTGCAATATGTGGCTTGTTTAAATCCGTCTTCACTTCTACCACGTCGGCTTCTGTTAAAGGCATTGTAAAATCGCTTTCATAAATCACGGGGACGGTGGGATTCAAAGCGTCTGTAACGGTTATTTCTCCCGCACTTGTACCTTTTTGTATGATTGTTTTGCTCTGCACGCCCGAAAAGCCTTCATCCAGCATTTTGATATGGTCGTTCCAATCATCAGGCGCATTGAGTGTAACAGCGATAAGTCGTACGCCATCTCTTTCCGCCGCCGATACCAGGGTACGTCCCGAAGCTTTTGTAAAGCCTGTTTTTACGCCGATCGCACCCTCGTACATGCTAAGCAGTTTGTTGTGATTTGTAAGATAGCGACTTCCAACCTTCGCGGTTTTTTGTGAAACAATGCGGCAAAACTCCGCATTGCGAAGTGCTTCTCTCGCAATCTCGGCAAGTTCTCGCGCCGTGGTATAATGCCCTTCCGCAGGCAGACCGTTCGGATTTTTAAACTGCGTATTTTGGCAGCCCATTTCAATGGCACGTGTTGTCATCATTTCTGAAAAAGTGTCCACATCTCCCGCTATATGTTCTGCAATCGCTACTGCAGCGTCGTTGCCCGACGCGAGCATCAGTCCTTCCACAAGCTGCCCGAGCGGTAAGACCTCGCCCGCCTTCAAATACATAGAGCTCCCCTCTTGCGATGCGGCGTTTGTGCTGATCGTAACTTCCTCGCTTAAATCTCCCTTCTCTATCGCCAAAAGTGCAGTCATAATTTTTGTTGTACTTGCCATCGGCATTTTTTGCGATGCATTTTTCTCGTACAGTACCTTACCCGTCACACTCTCTAAAAGCACCGCACTTTCTGCAGAAATTTCTGCTGAGAAAACAGTTTGCGGCAGCAATATCATGATTACAACCCATAAAATAAACACGTTTTTCAAAAAAACACCCCCTACCCAAATATATGGGAAAGAGGTGTTTTATATACCGCCGTCCGATTTGTTAAAACAGGGAAAGCTGGCCGTCATCTTCTTTTTCGTCCTCCGTGGACGGATAATATCCACCCGACGGCAGATTGCGGCTTTTATAAGAGGCTGTTTCCTCGTCTGCAAGGCGCATTTTTGAAAGTGTATGTCCTTTTCGCATCTTCATGACCTGCACACCTTGTGTGCCGCGCGTCGTTTTCGCCTGTATTGCCGCAGTTTCAAAAGTCAAAAGCTTGCCCGAAGTACTAAAGAGTGTAACCTGGCATTCCTCGGGAATATACAAAATCCCCGCCAGGGATGCCACACCGCTATACGCATTTTGCAATTTTTTGCGGTTGAGCTTTGTCGCATAGCTTGCCATCTCGGTTTTTGCAATTTTTCCGTTTTCAAAACCAAACAACATATATCCCGTATAGGTATTCGTAGGTACTGCATAGAGAATGCGTTCCCCCTCAGAAAGCTCTAATAAATTCGGCAAATATGCGCCGAGTGCGCTCGCCTTACAGTCCGGCACATCCGAAAGCTTTAACTTATATACGTTTTGGCTACTGCTGAAAAGCAGAATATCCCAACGATTTGAAGCATCAAACTCACAGAGTATTTCGTCCTCGTCCTTCAGTTTCTGTTCTGCCGCAGACCTTAGGGAAACTAAAGAAATTTTCTTCAAATAATTATCACGCGTGAAGAAAATTTTCAGGTTGTAGTCCTCCACTTCCTCCTCGGCATTATAAACCTCAATTTCTCCGTCGGCAACCATTTCCGTTTTTCTCGGTTTTCCATATTTTTTCGCTGTCTCCCGCAAAGACGCAATGATAATTTTTTTAATTTCTTTTTCGCTTTCCAAAATTGCGGTAAGGCGTGCAATCTCATCCTCAAGCGCCTCTGTCTCCGCTGTGCGTTTTAAAATGTACTGCTTGTTCAGACTGCGAAGTTTTATTTCCGCAACAAACTCTGCCTGCACTTTGTCAATGGAAAAGCCTTCCATAAGATTTGGTACAACCATATCGTCCGACTCGGTTTCGCGCACAATGCGTATTGCCTTGTCAATGTCCAAAAGTATTTTTTTAAGTCCAAGAAGCAGATGCAATTTTTCTTTTTTGTTTTTAATGTCAAATGTAAGCCTTCTGCGTACGCATTGCGTGCGAAAACGCGTCCATTCCTGCAGAATTTCACGAACACCCATCACACGCGGAGAGCCGTCCACTAAGATATTAAAGTTACAGCTGAAGGGGTCCTCCAAACTTGTCATTTTATAAAGGCGTGTCATGAGCTTGTCAGGGTCTGTGCCACGTTTTAAATCAATGGTTAATTTAAGACCGCTCAAATCTGTTTCATCGCGAATATCTGTAATTTCACGGATTTTATTGTTTTTGATGAGCTCCGCAACACGGTCTATAATCACTTCTGTTGTCGTGGTGTACGGAATTTCTTTTACCTCAATACAGTTATTCGCCTTATCGTAAGTATACTTCGCACGCAAACGGAAACTTCCACGCCCCGTTTCGTAAATCTTTTCCATCTCCGCATCATTGACAATAATGTAGCCACCTGTCGAGAAATCAGGTGCAGGCAAAGTTTCACGTAAATTACACTTTTCATTTTGGATAAGCCGAGCCGTCGTTTCACATAACTCCGCAAGATTGAAACTGCAAATATTGCTCGCCATACCAACAGCAATGCCCTGATTCGGACTTGTCAAAATTGTCGGGAATGTGACGGGCAGCATGGTCGGTTCCAGCATTGTGCCGTCATAGTTATCAGTAAAATCCACCGTATTTTTATCAATCTCACCAAACAATTCCGTACAGATGCCGTCCAATTTGACCTCGGTATAACGCGGTGCGGCGTATGCCATATCCCGCGAAAACACTTTGCCGAAGTTACCCTTAGAATCAACAAACGGATGCAAAAGTGCTTCGTTTCCTGTGGTAAGACGTACCATCGTTTCATAAATTGCAGCATCGCCGTGCGGATTTAGCTTCATTGTTTGCCCCACAACGTTTGCTGACTTTGTACGCGCACCGTTTATAAGCCCCATTTTATACATGGTATATAAAAGCTTGCGATGAGACGGCTTAAAGCCGTCAATTTCAGGTATGGCACGTGAAATGATAACACTCATCGCATAGGGCATAAAGTTTTTTTCTATGGTATCTGTAATTTGCTGGTCAATCGGTGGATTTTTCATATCTCTTATTTCTCCATTTCAAAGATTTCGCCCTTTGATGTATCAAAAACAGTATCTAAAATCCGAAAAACCGTCAGGACAGTTTTTTTTCGCACATCGTTTCTGTTGCCCGCAATGCGTAAGGCGTAGCTTTTTGTCTCTTTTTCTGTGGAAATTCCCACATAGACAAGTCCGACTGGTTTTTTCTCTGTACCCCCGTCCGGGCCGGCAATCCCTGTTGTAGAAAGACCAATATCAGTATTGGCACGTTTTCGTACTGCCGCCGCCATTTCCCTCGCTGTTTCGTGGCTTACAGCACCATACTTTGTCAAGGTCTCCTGTTTTACACCAAGGCGTACCTTTGCCGCATTAGCGTATGTTACAACGCCTTCCATAAATATTTCAGAAATGCCCGCGTAGTCAGTAAACGCCGCTGCCAAAAGACCGCCTGTACAGGATTCTGCAACTGCTACCGTCTTTTTTTGTGTGAGCAATTTTTTGATTACTCCTTCCGCCTTACACATCAATATGCTCCGTTTGGGCGATTGCATTTTCAATCAAAGTCTCTGTGTCAAGCAATGCCTCCGACTCCAGTATCTTTTCAAGCCGCGGCTTTGTTGTCGGATGTTTCGGCACAAAAATTGTACAACAATCCTCATAGGGCAGAATCGATGTTTCATAACTGTCAATTTTTCTGGCCACTGCTATAATATCCTCTTTATCCATGCCGATAAGAGGCCTAAAGCACGGCATCGTGGCGCATGCATCCGTCACGGCAATGGCTTCGAGCGTTTGGCTGGCCACCTGTCCGAGACTTTCCCCTGTCACAATTGCGCCCGCTCCCGTGTTCTCTGCAATTTGGCACGCAATCCGCATCATCATACGGCGCATTAAAATTGTCAAATGTTCGGACGGACATTTTGCCTTCATCTGCAATTGCGGTTCCGTAAACGGCACAATATGCACACGCATACCGCCCGTGTAGCTCGCAATAATTTTCGCTAAATCTATGACCTTTTCTTTTGCTTTTTCACTTGTAAACGGCGGTGAAAAGAAGTGTACTGCGTCCATTGTCGTCCCACGTCTTGCAAGCGTATAGCCCGCAACAGGACTATCTATGCCTCCCGAAAGCATCAGCATCACTTTGCCCGCCGTTCCCGTTGGCATACCGCCCGGGCCTTTTTGCCTTGTACCGTATAGGTATGCACCGCCTTCGCGGATTTCAACGCTGACAACGATATCAGGGTTTTTTACATCGACTGAAAGATGTGGGAATGCTTCCAGTATTTTGCCACCAATTTCTGCACTGACTGCAGGGGATGGCATCGGGAACGTCTTATCTGCACGCTTCGTTTCAACCTTGAAAGTCTTATAAGCAGAAAGCGGCAAATAGGCTATTGCAGTTTCGCCAATTTCCTCTAAGGTTTTGCCACAAACCGCAGCACGAATCACATATACAACGCCGAAAACGCGCATTACTGCACGCATAACATCATCCGTATCCGCCCCATCCATAGGCTCTGCATAAATCGTCGCACGTGACTTATATACATGTGCACTTTTGCCGACTGCTTTTTGAATGTTTCTGACAAGCTTGTCCTCAAAGATATGTCGATTAAGGCCCTTTAAAATAATTTCGCCATATTTAATTAAAATAATTTCTTTCATACGATTCCTTTCTATCTTACCACCTGCATCAGCACCGGTACAATACGGTTTAACACCTTACATGTTTCCTCTATTTCTTCCATTTCATTCATATCAGAAAGACTGAAACGAACGCCACTGTCGGGCGCGGGTACTCCCATCGCGCGCAGTACATAGCTTTTCTCAGCACGTGCCGCCGCACAGGCAGAACCGCTTGAAACGCAAATGCCGGCATCCGAAAGTGCATTTGTCAATACCTCAGATGGAATTTTTCCAAACGACACATTTACAATATGCATTAAGCCATTTTCGGGGCTGTTTACATACGCGCCATCTATTCCTAAAATGCCCTGTCGAAGGCGTACCGCCATCTCCGCAACCTTTTTTGTATCCGCCTTCCGCTCGATTGCCGCCGCCATTGCTGCAATAGCAGGCAAATTTTCTGTACCGGGTGCTACATTTTTCTCTTGCCCGCCACCATATAACAAAGGACGCAATCTCACGCCTTTTCGGACGTACAAAAATCCTGCCCCACGCAAGCCGTGCAGCTTATGTGCGCTTGCGGAAATCATATCTGCACCCCAAGAGATCGGCAAAACGGGCAGTTTTCCGAAGGACTGTACGCAGTCTGTATGAAAAAGTGCGTCAGGGCAAATCGCCCTCATTTTCTGCTTAATTTCCGAAATCGGCATCACCGCACCCGTTTCGTTGTTAACATGCATTACACTGACCAGGACCGTATCTTTCGTTAACGCCGCCTCGATTGCTTCCGCCGTCACGACGCCATCCCGTTCGGGCATGACATATTCCACCGTCATTCCCTGTTTTGATAGCGCATCGCAAGCATTTTTTACAGCGGGATGTTCAATCGCCGTTGTAACGATTTTGCCGCCGCGTTTCGGGTTTACGGCACCAAAAATTGCAAGATTATCCCCCATGGTACCGCCACTTGTAAAATAAACAGAGGCAGGCTCTGCGTGTATACATTCTGCCACTGTGCGACGTGCGGCGGAAAGGACGCCATCTGCCGCCACGCCCATTTTGTGCACGGAGGACGGATTCCCAAACGCTTCCTCCGCCGTTTTGCGAAAAGCCTCCAATGCCTCTTTGCACGGCTTCGTTGTTGCACTGTTATCTAGATAAATCATTTTTGCCTCCATGCATTTTTAATAATCATATCCGAAAGTTCATTTTTTGTCAAGTTTTTGTTGACAAAATTCGCAAAAAATGCAATAATATACAAAGATATTTTATTGCAGAAAGGAATCTCAAAATGAAAACGCTCTTTATTGCAGAAGGTGCCGTCGTAAAAGGAGATGTAACCTTCGGGAATCGTGTGTCTATATGGTATAACGCCGTCTTACGCGGTGATATGGCACCCATTGTTTTAGGAGATGACACAAACGTGCAGGAATGCGCCATTCTTCACGTTTCCCCAAATTTACCGCTCACACTCGGGCGCGGCGTCACTGTCGGTCACGGTGCTATACTGCATAGCTGTACGGTTGGCGATAACACGCTTATCGGTATGGGCGCTATTGTGTTAGATGGTGCGAAAATCGGTAAAAACTGTATTATTGCTGCCGGTGCCCTCGTCACGGGAAACACTGAAATCCCTGACGGCAGTATGGTCATGGGTAGCCCCGCTAAAATCCGCCGTGCACTTACCGATGCAGAAATTGCCGCCAATACAGAAAATGCCGCTGAATATGTAGCACTTATGCAGAAGGAATTAGAGTTTTAATTTCTTCCATATAACAAACATACGGTGGCTGCAAGGTTTCCTTTGCAGCCACCGTTTTTCTCTTTCTGCCTTCTTTTCCTGTTGAATTTTCTATATAAAGAAGACTTTATCCGAACATTTTTTACACAATCCTCTTAAATTGCTTTTCAATCTGTTTTTGTGTAAGCGTCATAATAATCGGCCGGCCATGCGGACAAGTTGCAATACCGTCAAGCGAAAGCGCTTCTTCCACCAAAGTTTCCTGTTCCTTTAACGAAAGTTGTTTCCCTGCCTTCATTGCCGCCTTGCAGGCGATGCCGTACAAAGCATATGATTGAGCCGACGTTTTTAAATCGTGCTTGGATGCGGCAATATTCTCCAGAATCTCTAAAAACGCCGACCCAATATCCGTATCCGTCAACGGCGTCGGCACCATACCGATTTTTACAAGATTCCCGCCAAATTCCTCTGCTTCAAATCCAATTTTAGAAAGTAAAGATGAATGTGCCCGAAAAAGTGCCATTTCCGCACCCGTCAAATGTACGGTGACCGGCAATAACAGCATCTGACTGTCAACGCGCTTTTGTTCGAGTGCCAAAAGCAATTGATTGTATACTATGCGTTCATGCGCCGCATGTTGGTCTATTAAAAGAAGTTCGTCGCCCCTTTGTGCCAAAATATAGGTATCAAAAGCTTGCCCGATAATACGCGCCGATAGCTTTTCGGTCACAAATTCCGAAGGCAAGGGCACCTTCGGCGGCGGTATAACCTCAGGTTCTCGGAGAAAAGCAGGTTCATTTTCCTCTTTTTTCTCGAGAATCTCCCTCTCGCTCTCCCGTTGAATTGTAGGTACAAAAACACTTTTTGGAATCGGAGCAACATACTCTGTCTCTTTTACGGGTGCCACCATCGTTGTCTGTTCTGCGACGGGTGCCTTCGGCGGCACTGCAGGCTTTTCTATCTGAAATTTCCGTGTATCGCGAATTGCATACAATGCATTTTTTGCACCCCAATACACCGCGTCAAATATCGGTTTATCCTCAGCAAATTTAATCTCCATCTTTGCCGGATGCACGTTTACATCGCAAAAAGCAGGGTTTACAGATAAAAACAACACACAAACAGGAAAACGCCCTGTCATAATCTGGCCGTGATACGCCTCAGAAAGCGCAGTGTAAAAGCTTTTATGCATAACGTAGCGACCGTTTACAAAAAAGGTTTGCAACGTGCGATTTGGTCGCGTCAATTCGCTTTTTCCGATCAGACCGCAGATTTTTACACCGTCCCCCTCATACTCTACCGAGAGCATTGCATCGGCAAAATCGTTTCCATAGATAGCGCGCACCGTATTTTGCAGATTCCCGTCACCGGGCGTGAAAAAGATTTCTTTTCCGTTATGAATAAAACGGAATGCAATATCAGGTCTGCCTAAAGCAAGCTTTCGCACTACATCCTCCACATAGCCCGCCTCTGTCCCGTCACGCTTTAAAAACTTCATTCGAGCCGGGGTATTATAGAAAATATCACGCACCATTATCGTTGTACCGCGTGGACTGCCTGCGGGTGTAAAATCCTCAATCTCACCTGCATCTATGAAAATGCGCGTACCAAATTCACTTTCCGCGTCCCGCGTTATCAATTCCACACGGGAAACTGCTGCTATACTGTAAAGCGCCTCTCCCCGAAAGCCAAGCGTACCAATACTTTCAAGGTCCTCACTCGTTTCGATTTTACTGGTGGCATGACGACAAAACGCCGTCGGCACATCCTCTTCTGCAATGCCGCATCCGTCATCCGTCACACGTATCAATGTGATGCCACCGCGTCGAATTTCCACTGTGATATGCTTTGCCCCTGCATCAACTGCATTTTCCGTCAATTCCTTTACAACAGAAGCAGGTCTTTCTACGACTTCGCCGGCAGCAATTTGTGCCGCCACTTCCTGTGCAAGCTGTTTGATTTTTGCCATAATACAACTCCGTTCTGCCGTTCTAAAGTCGGCAAACTCCCACTTTCGATTATTTTTTACGCTTATCCTTCCAGTTTTCCTTGTTTACCTGGCGTGCTCGCGCGATTGCAAGGCTTTCGCCCGGCACCGCGTCTGTAATAGTAGAGCCTGCAGCGATATACGCACCGTCACCCACGCTTACGGGCGCGATTAAGTTCGTATTACAACCGATAAATACGTCATTCCCAATCAAGGTTTTGTGCTTTTCATTGCCGTCATAGTTTACAGTAACTGTGCCGCAGCCAAAGTTTACATGCTGGCCGACAACCGAGTCCCCAACATAGGTAAGGTGAGAAACTTTTGATTCATCCCCCAAAACTGTATTTTTAATCTCTACAAAATCACCGACTCTGCACTTATTTCCGATTTTGCTGCCCGGGCGAATGTATGCAAAAGGTCCTACATTTGTGTTTTCGCCGACAGTACTATCCTTTAGAACAGAATTTGCAATTACACTGCCGCGCCCTATTTTGCAGCCCTCTATGGTTGTGTTGGGGCCGATTACGGCACCTTCTGCTATCACGGTAGCCCCGTTTATGATGCAACCGGGTCGAATCTCTGCACCTGCACCAATTTCAACGCCCGGTGCAATATAG
This sequence comes from Clostridia bacterium, assembly GCA_045592445.1. GTDB lineage: Bacteria > Bacillota > Clostridia > UMGS1883 > UMGS1540 > JAQXGO01. Next base: position 36,808 of record JAZNUV010000026.1, read on the forward strand.
GTATTTGCGGGGTCCCAGATATACACGCCCTGTCTCATGTGGTTTTGGCAAATTCTTTCTCTCATAATGCAGTCTGCCTCGTGAAGCTGCACCATATCGTTTACACCACTCTGTTCCTTTGGGTCATCCATACAGAAAACGCCCGCTTTATATCCTTTACCGCGCAAAATAGAAACTGTATCCGTTAAATAATACTCTCCCTGCGCATTATTGGGGCGAAGCTCGGAAAGTGCCTCTTTGAGTGCTGCCTTGTCAAAGCAGTACATGCCGCTATTGACTTCATGGATTTGCTTTGTCTTTGCATCTGCATCACGTTCCTCCGTAATGCAATGCAAATCCCCCTTCTCATCTCGTACTACACGTCCGTAGCCAAAGGGATTCTCCAAAACAGCTGCCATAACGGTTACAGCATATTTGTTTTCATGGTGAAATGCCAATGCTTCCCGAATGGTTTCTGCCTGCACCAGCGGTACATCCCCTGACAATACGACCACCGTGTCAGCATCATCTAAAAAGGGAACTGTCTGCATGACAGCGTGCCCTGTTCCAAGCAACTCTGTTTGTTCAACATATAAAGCATCCGTCCCCAGTGCCGCCTGCACCTCATCCTTTCTATGCCCGACCACGACCACGGTTTTGTCCGCGCCCGCCTCTTTGCATACTTCATTTACCCATACAATCATCGGTCTTTGCGCCACACAATGTACGACCTTCGCATGTGGAGAATGCATCCGCGTTCCTTTCCCGGCTGCCAAAATAATTGCAGTTGTTTTTCCCATTATAATCGTCCTTTCCTATATTATATATTTCTTCTGGGCACACAACATAAAAGGCAAATGAACCTTCATTTGCCTTTTACGCCGCACACCTTATTATGCTTCATCTGACTGCAAAAGCGTTTCCTGGTATTTTTCCAAAATCGCATTTTGCAACATTTCACGCATTTGCGCATGAATAGGATGTGCGATGTCTTTAAACGCACCTTCCGGTGTTCGACGGCTGGGCATAGCAATAAAAAGCTTATCCTGGCCTTCAATTACTTTGATGTCATGAATCACGAATGCATTGTCAAAGGTCACGGAAACAACAGCTTTCATTTTCCCCTCTGCCGTCATCCGTCTTACGCGGATATCAGAGATTTCCATGATCGCTTTTCCTCCTCTTTCGTAGGTACGAAGTGGTTATCTTTCCGCTTCTATAAATCCATTGTAACAGAATAAAAAGAAAATTTCAACAATTTTAACATTTTTATTGTAATTTTTTTGCTTTTTGGTGTATAATATATCTATCGACATGCTTTTTTCGGGGATAATTTTCCGAAACGTCGCACGAAATGAAAGGAAATGATTCTTTTTGAATACTTTTGAATTACATACACTGTCTTCGGGCGCACAGGTACATTTTATTGGTATTGGCGGTATCAGTATGAGCGGTCTGGCAGAGATTCTGCTCGACCGGGGCTTTCGCGTCAGCGGCTCCGATATGCGTGATACACATATTACAGATAATCTCCGTGCCCGTGGTGTAGAAATATACATAGGGCAATGTGCCGCAAACATAAAAAAGCCCGACATTGTTGTCTACTCCGCTGCCATTCGCTCGGATAACGAAGAGCTTTGTGCCGCACACGCCTCAGGCGCAATTGTCATAGACCGTGCCACACTTTTAGGCGCAATTATGAAACTTTATAAATATCCGATTGCCGTAGCAGGTACGCACGGCAAAACGACTACAACTTCTATGCTCACACATATTGCACTCTCCGCTTCTTTGGACCCTACAGTCTCTATCGGTGGTGAGCTTCCTGTCATTGGTGGCAATATACGTGTCGGACAAAGCCCCTACTTTATTTGTGAAGCTTGCGAGTACCATAAAAGCTTTCTGCGTTTTTTCCCGCTTGTTAATATTATTTTGAATATTGAAGCGGATCATCTGGATTATTTCCGAGATTTAGAGGAAATCCAAGATACATTCCGCCAATTAGCATGTCTCACGCCTGATATAGGTGCCGTTGTGATCAATTTGGACGATGAAAATACCTGCCGCGCAGTCTCTGATGTTCCAAAAACGCTGATTACCTGTTCCAAGCAGAAAAAAGCTGACTATATGGCACAAAACATTACTGAAACGAACGGATTTTATTCTTTTGATGTTATAGAGCGCGGCGTTTTGCTCGGTACTGTTCGGCTGGGTGTGGCAGGCATTCATAATGTTTCCAATGCACTTTGCGCCATTGCCGCCGCTCGCTTTGTCGGTGTAGATTTTGACGCCATTGCCGAAGGTCTTGCCGCTTTCGTCGGTGTAGGACGCCGTTTTGAAACCAAGGGCGTTAAAAACGGCATTACTGTTGTTGATGATTATGCGCACCATCCGACGGAAATTCGCGCTACACTGAACACTGCCAAAGGCGTTGTCCCCGGACGTGTATGGTGTGTATTTCAGCCGCATACTTACACACGCACCAAATCGCTGTTTACAGAATTTGCCGATGCACTTTCAGATGCAAAGCCGCTTATTTTGGATATTTATGCCGCCAGAGAAAAGGATACAGGGCTTGTCAGCGCTAAAGACCTTGCTGATGCAATTCCCGAGGCTTTATACTTTCCCTCTTTTGAGGACTGCGTTTTATATATAAAAGAACACGCCGCCGCGGGTGATATGCTTTTAACTATGGGTGCGGGTGATGTATATCGCGTCGGTGATTTATTTTTAGAATCTCTTATTTAGATTATACAGAAAATACCTCTAATGAAAAAAATTTAAAAAACTTCTTGACATTTTACCGGAACTGTGCTATTATAATGAAGTCGTTTGAAAACGCGCCATTAGCTCAGCTGGTAGAGCAACTGACTCTTAATCAGTGGGTCCCGGGTTCGAGTCCCTGATGGCGCACCAGAAAAAAGACATTTTTCGAAAATGAAAAATGTCTTTTTTTTAGCTAAATTTGCTGACGCGAGATATATGTGCTGACGCACGCTAAATTACTTCGTAGCTAAATTGACCTGCGGTCAGCTAATGGCGAATTTAATTTAGCTACTCCGAAGGAGTTATTTAGCTATTGCGAAGCAATAATTTCGCTTTGCAACTTGTTGCAAAATTTAGCTAATATATATGTCATCTAAACCATTCGACTCTTCCAACAAAAAATCCTATCAATAAATATTGATAGGATTTTTTAATTTTACATTTAGTTTAAAAGGTTTAAAATATTATCCTGCGCCTCCCCGTTTACGCCTTCCACCTCGGTAAAGCTATCCGGGACTTCGCCGATAATAACAGACTGCGCAACGGGAATATCTGTTGTGACCGTAGTTGATATAGACGTTATCGGCAACAGTACGCGGACAGTCGCTTTCACGGTCAGATGAATTTCATGTCGCGTTTGGTTAATGCCCGCCTGTGTAAAACTATCTGCAATATTTACATCTGCATACCCGACGGGTGTAAGCTGTAATTTTATCCGTGGTCCGTATCCAATGAATAGCCCGCCTGATATAAGTGTACCCAGCGGAATCCATGCCTGCATCTCCTCCACCGTGCGCAATCTTTTTTGTATATTCGCTCCAAGCTCCGCCTTCAGGCGGTTCATTTCTACAATATTGGCAGTTACCGCCGCCACCCGCATATGTTCATCCTTTTGCAAATTAACAAGTGCCCCGTATTCTATGCTTTCGGATGTAATGGTTTGATTCACTTCATCATTGATAATACTGACGGCTACGCTTTGCGCTCTCGCCTCCGCGACCTGATTCATTACGGGACGCATTCTTGTTTCAAATAAAATGAAAAAGAGTGTGATACAAAGCATAAAAAAACAAAATAGAAATATGTGCCAGCTACATTTTTTTCGTCGCGGTCGTCTTCGCATACACAGCCCTCCCTTTTCGTAAGACAGTATATGCCGCCGCCACAAAATATGCTACGCACGTATCATGGTGCCAATCCCTGTATGTGTGAAAATTTCAAGTAAAATACTGTGCGGAATACGTCCGTCAATAATATGCACACGCCCGACCCCGCTGTCAATTGCTTCCACGCACGCGGTCACCTTCGGTGCCATACCGCCACTGATCGTACCGTTTCCAATATAGGTTTCTACATCCTTTTTCGTAAGCTCATAAAAGACCTTGCCGTCACCGTCCATTACGCCTTCTACATCCGTCAGGAAAATAAGCTTTTCAGCACCTACGGCTTTTGCAACGGCTGATGCCGCTAAATCTGCATTTACGTTATAGCTTTGCCCATTCTCATCCACACCCACGGGAGCAATGACAGGGATGTACTCATCATTCGTCACCAGCGAAATCAGGTTGTCATTTACCTTAACAACGTCACCGACAAATCCGATGTCTTGCTTTTCGCCGTCAACCTCCGTATACATCTTTTTACAAGTCAAAAGTGCACCGTCAATGCCGGAAAGGCCAATTGCCTTACCGCCTACATGCGATATCAGGGAAACAATTTCTTTATTTGTTTTTCCGACCAAAACCATCTGTGCAATTGCCATTGTTTCTTTGTCGGTCACACGCAAGCCGTTAATAAAACGGCTTTCTACCTGATATGTTTGCAGCGCGCTTGAAATATCGGGGCCGCCGCCATGTACGATGATGGGATTTGCGCCGATAAACTTAAGAAGTGTAATATCCTCCATCACGGAATGCTTTAGTTCTTCACTTTTCATAGCATTTCCGCCATATTTTATGACAATTGTTTTTTTATACAGCTTTTGTATGTAAGGCAACGCCTCTATCAATATATTAGCTTTTACATGTGCATCCATCATTTTTCTCCTTTACAGATAATATGCCGGCATAGTAAGACCCTCGGTTTCGTCAATACCAAATAAAAGATTCATATTTTGCACCGCTTGCCCTGCCGCACCTTTAATAAGATTATCAAGACAGGAAACAACGATTACGCGACTAAGACGTGCATCCGCAACAAGACCAATATCTACAAAGTTTGAGCCTGCCACATATTTAAGCTCCGGCAACTCCCCTGCGTTATGTATGCGTACAAAATACTCGTCCTTATAAAACTCGCGATACATTTCTACAAGTGCTTCCGTATCAAATTTTTCAGAAAGATTTGCATATATTGTAGCAAATATCCCGCGTTTTAACGGTACCAAATGCGGCGTGAAGGAAAGTGCAACCTCTCTGTCTGCCAAAAGCCCGATTTCCTGTTCAATTTCAGAAGTATGCCGATGTGTAGCCACCTTATATGCCTTCATTGTTTCATCGGTTTCTGAATAGCTGAAACCAAGAGAAGTAGAACGTCCGCCTCCCGAAACACCGCTTTTTGCATCAATGATTATGGAATTCATGTCAATAATTTTTGCTTTAGCAAGCGGTGCAAGCCCTAAAATGGAACAGGTTGTGTAGCAGCCCGGATTGCCGACAAGTGATGTCTTTTTAATCTCTTCGCGATGCAGCTCCGGCAGCCCGTAAACCGCTTTTTTCAAGAGTTCGGATGCTGTATGCTCTTGCCCGTACCACTTTTCGTATACTGCCACGTCTTTATATCGGAAGTCACCGCTCAAATCAATAACTTTCAAGCCCTTTTCTACCAAGGCGGGAATCACTGCTTTTGAAGCACCATGCGGCAACGCCGTAAATACCACGTCACATGTTTTTGCCGCCATCTCCACGTCCGCTTCGGTGCATGGTATATCTACAATTCCTTTCAAATTCTTATATACGTCCGACAACGGCTTTCCCGCAAAAGTCTGAGAAGAAACCATTGTAATTTCTGCATGTTTATGCATGGATAAAAGGCGTATCAATTCAACACCTGCATAGCCTGTTGCGCCAAATACTCCAACTTTAATCATTCTACCATCTCCTATCGCTTTTATAATTATACACTTTTTTATTTATAAATGCAACACTTTTTTGTATTTTATTCAAAACACCTAAACATAGTCAATTAAAAGCCGTACTGCTTTGCATAAATTTCATAGAGTTTATTATAGTTTTCATTCGTACCCGCCTTAACCTCGCTTAAATACTCATGAATTTCAAAGCTATTATGACTTGCCTCAATCACGCAAACCGCCACACTCGAGCAATGGTCTGCGGTACGCTCCAGGTTCGTAATTAAATCCGCCCATATAAAACCTGCTTCAATGGAGCAGTGCCCTTCTTTCAGCCTTCCGATATGTCCGTCCCGCAATTTTATCTTTAATCTGTCTATTACCTGTTCCAGGGGTTCTACCCGTTTTGCAATTTCAAGGTCACTCTGAATAAATGCCTCGGACGCAAGCGCAAGAATCTCAGAAACCGCGCTCGACATCGTTTCAATTTCACTTTGCGCATCCGCCGTAAACGATATATTCTTTTCATGCAATTCCTCTGCCGATTCAAGAACGTTGACACTATGGTCCGAAATCCGTTCAAAATCCCCAATGGCCTTTAGGAATTTGGATACTTCCGTACTCTCCGTATCGTTTAGCTGCCTTCTGCTTAGCTTAACGAGATAGGTACCCAATATATCTTCCATCTTGTCCACTTTATCCTCATCCTCGCGGATTTTCTCTGCTATTTGCGCATCATACTGTTTTAAAAGTTCCAAACTGTTCCGAAAAGCATTCGTGGAGATTTCCGCCATTTCTGAAATCATGGCGTTGCAGCGTTGCAGCGCTATGGAAGGCGTTCCGATTAAGCGCTCATCCAAAGAAACAAACACATCCTTCTCTTCATTTTCAGGCACAATCCGATAGGCGATTTTTTCTAAAAGACCGCTTGCAGGCAAAAGCATCGCCGTGCAAAGAATATTAAATAACGAATGGCATATTGCTATCCCTGGAAGGGAAGCAGATTCATTTAAAATCACTGGCTTTAGTACCATAGCAATGCCACTAAATATCAAAAGGCACATAAGCGTCCCTATTACGTTAAAGGATAAATGAACAACCGCCGCGCGTTTTGCATTTTTGTTTGTACCGAAGGAAGATAAAATTGCAGTGATACAAGTACCAATATTCTGTCCCATAATAATCGGAATTGCAGCAGCATACGAAACCTGCCCTGTAATTGCAAGTGCCTGTAAAATACCGATAGACGCGGACGAGCTTTGTATAACCGCCGTCAGAACTGCGCCAACCAAAACGCCCAAAATCGGATTTTTGAACATTAAGAACAGATTTTGGAAAGCAGGAATAACTGCAAGATCAGAAACTGCAGTTGTCATCGTATCCATGCCGAACATCAGTGTTGCAAAGCCCAATAAAATTGTTGCCGTATCCTTCTTTTTACTGCTTTTCCCGAACATCAGCATTGCAATGCCGACAAGTGCCAGTACAGGCGTAAACGAAGTCGGCTTTAAAAGCTGCATAAAAATGTTGTCGCTTGCAATACCGCCCAAGCTTAAAATCCAAGATGTAATCGTTGTTCCAATATTCGCACCCATAATCACGGATATGGACTGTCGGAGTGTCATAAGCCCTGAATTGACAAAACCGACTACCATAACAGTTGTGGCAGAGGAGCTTTGAATAATTGCAGTAACGCCAAGCCCCGTTAGAAATCCCGTCCATTTGTTATTGGTAAGCCTGCCTAAAATCGCGCGTAGACTGCCGCCTGCTCTTCTTTCCAATGCAGCGCCCATCAAATCCATGCCGAATAAAAAGAGACATAACCCACCGACCAGCGACAACACGTCAAAAATATCCATTCTTTTTCTCCTTTTTCTTTTTGTAAATTTTTATAATTGAATTTTTTGTATCTTTGTTTTTTCAATCACTGCGCACATTTAGAACAGGGTGTCAGCCCTGCATTCTCTGCATCTTGCATCGTAACTTCATAGCTGTTTTTTCCGCCGCATGATGCGCTAAAGTGATATTTTTTCCCGCTTGGTGTTCTGTAAACCATAGATCGTATGCTCGTATTTTGATTTGGATTTACGCCTGATGTTGCGCCTTCCTTATAGCTTGCGCCCGTCGCATAATCTATGGTTATGCTTGGCTGCACATTGTAGCAATAGACACAAAACGATATGCCCTGTCCTTTGTCCTCAACGGAATACGCTTCCAAAAGGACACCTTCGGCAACCAGATTATTCCCTCTAAAGATTGGCGTTACGCGATAAATAACATGATTCTTTGTTGCCTCAATATAATCATCAATCCGATTCTCAAACGGGAGCATACCCTTCATATTCAGATATCTTGTACCCGTAATCAGATTGCGCTCGTTCGCATTTTCCCCCGTCAGCTGAAATCCGATTAAATGACATCTGTTATATAAGTAGCCGCCGTCTACTGTATCATAAAAAGTATTTACCCATCCCGTCGGTTTTACAGCGCTTATGCTTTCTCTTTCCTCAACCGGCATCAAATCAGGTCCAATCGAAGCCATCGCAACGTTGCATCGCCCATATTCATCAAGGTCTGCATAAAATTCAAAGGAACCGCCTATCATTTCATAGTCTTTGAAAAAAGGCTTATTATCGCCGATCTGCACATGCGGCTGGCCCTCATAAGCGGGTATCCTGTTTATGATTGCGTCATATTCTCTATCGTCAAAACGATTGCGAATGATAGAAACGGTACGCGTGTCATCTTCCCAGGCCACACCTAAATTGAAACTCTCCGCAATATAGCGAATGGGAAGCATTGTACGCTCATTCATCACACTCGGCGCAACATCGAGCGTTGAAGCCTGATTGTTCAGATAAGCTGTTTTACTATCAATGATAAGTTTTATTATATCCTCTTCCATTATAAGCGTTACGGTACGCGTATGATTTTCCCAATGTACCGCACCGCCAAAAGCCTCAATAATGGCTCTTATGGGGACAAGCGTTCTCCCGTCGGTTATAATCGGTTTTGTGCCGCGACCTTCATCAATTTCCGCCATGTCACCGTTTATATACATAATGGGATTATCAATTTGCAGGCTGACGACTGTATCCGCTTCATGTGTTGCCGCCGCAAAAGCCGTAGTCGATATAAATAAACTGCATACCAGCAATACTATATATAATGCTTGATTTACTTTTCGCATTGATGCACCCCTCATCCATTTTACTACAATACTGTAAGATACTATACCACAAAACCATGAAATAGTCAATTTGAAAAAGTATTTTTTTTAAGACACTTTGTGTATCGTGCAAAACCAACAGGTAAAACAAAAAAACTCTTGTAATTTTAGTAAATAAATGGTATAATAAATTGATATTGATTTACCCGAAAGAAAGGAATGGTATTGTTGGGACTTTTGCAAAAAATCTTTGGTGATTACAGCGAAAGAGAAATAAAGCGGATTCGTCCGCTTGTGGATAAAATTCTTGCACTGGAGCCTGCTTATCGTGCTTTGAGCGATGAGGCGTTGATTGCAAAAACGGCAGAATTTAAAGAACGCTTACAAAACGGTGAAACGACGGACGATATTCTGCCCGAAGCTTTTGCAACCGTGCGAGAAGCTTCCGACCGCGTACTCGGTATGCGTCATTTCCCCGTACAGCTGATTGGCGGCATTATCCTTCATCAAGGTCGTATTGCCGAAATGCGAACAGGCGAAGGAAAAACACTTGTCGCAACACTCCCCGCCTACTTAAACGCGTTAACAGGCGAGGGCGTACACATTGTCACGGTAAATGACTATCTTGCTCGTCGCGACAGCGAATGGATGGGAAAAATACATCGTTTTTTAGGTCTTACGGTTGGACTTGTTGTGCCGCAGATGGACCCCGAGGATAAAAAGAAAGCATACGCCGCCGACATTACCTACGGCACAAACAACGAAATGGGTTTTGACTATCTGCGCGATAACATGGTTATTTATAAGGAACATATGGTCCAGCGCGGTCACGCCTTTGCGGTTGTCGACGAGGTGGACTCCATTTTAATTGACGAGGCGCGAACGCCGCTTATCATAAGTGGCATGGGCGATAAATCCACGGATTTGTATGACAGAGCGAATCGTTTTGTTCTGTCCCTTCATCAAAAGCGCATTGTGGAAACGGACACGAAATCAATTGAAGAAGATCCGGATGCAGATTATATTGTAGATGAAAAAGGGCGTACTGCTACATTAACTGCCCGCGGCACAAAAAAAGCGGAGCAATATTTTAATGTTGAAAACTTGGCAGACCCCGATAACATGGCTCTTTCGCACCATATCAACCAGGCACTGCGTGCACATGGCACAATGATGCGGGACCGTGAGTACGTTGTAAAAGACGGCGAAGTTTTAATTGTAGATGAATTTACAGGGCGCATTATGGTCGGCCGCCGTTACAGTGACGGCTTGCATCAGGCGATTGAGGCAAAAGAGGGCGTAAAGGTCGAACGCGAAAATAAAACACTTGCCACGATTACCTTCCAAAATTATTTTCGTCTGTATAAAAAGCTTTCAGGCATGACAGGTACTGCCAAAACAGAGGAAGCGGAATTTCAAGCCATTTATAGCCTTGATGTTGTGGAAATTCCCACCCATCGTCCACTTGCCCGTAAGGATTTGCCTGACCGCGTTTATAAAAACGAGCAAGCAAAATTTGAGGCAGTTGTCAATCAAATTGAAGAACTGCATAAGACGGGGCAACCCGTTTTGGTTGGTACAATCACAATTGAAAATTCGGAAAAGCTGAGCGGGATGTTGCGCCGTCGCGGTATTCGCCATGAAGTTTTAAACGCAAAATATCATAGTCGTGAAGCGCAGATTATCGCGCAAGCGGGCAAACGCGGTGCTGTTACCATCGCCACCAACATGGCAGGGCGCGGCACGGACATTATGCTTGGCGGTAATGCTGAATTTTTAGCAAAAAATGATATGGCGAAAATGGAAATTGAGGATCGCCTCATAAACGAAGCAACCGGCTTTGCCGAGACCACAGATGCGGAAATTTTAAATGCACGCCGCATTTACAAGGAACTTTACGAAAAGCATCGCGAGGTTGTCAGTCGTGAGCATGACGAGGTTGTCGCACTCGGCGGTCTCTTTATCCTGGGTACAGAACGGCATGAATCCCGCCGCATTGACAATCAGCTTCGCGGACGAAGCGGGCGTCAGGGTGACCCCGGTCAATCCTGCTTCTTCATCTCTCTTGAAGATGATTTAATGCGTCGCTTTGGCTCTGACCGTATTGCAGGCGTTGTCAGCGCCCTGGGGCTTCGTGATGACGAACCGATTGAACATAACATGCTCTCTAAGGCCATTGAAAATGCACAGAAAAAGGTTGAGGGCAATAACTTCCTGATTCGTAAAAATGTTTTGCAGTATGACGATGTAATGAACATGCAACGCGAAACAATTTACGCCCAGCGTCAACAGGTGTTAAACGGTGAGGACCTAAAGGAAGTCATCATTAAAATGATAGAAACCACTGTTGACAGTATGCTTTCGGTTTACGTTTCCGATGCAGCCGACCCCGATGATTGGAATTATGCGGGCCTTTTAGAGTTTTACGCCTCCATATTCTCCCCCATCACCCTTTCGGAAACAGACAAACAACGCATGGAGAAAAACGAGCTTCAGTCACTTCTCCTGCAAAATGCGATGGCACTTTACGAAGCCAAAGAGGCAGAATTTGGTGCCGAGAATATGCGTGAATTGGAACGCGTGATTCTGCTTCGCGCCGTGGATAGCCGCTGGATGACGCATATTGACGACATGGACCAGCTCCGTCAGGGCATTGCACTTCGTGCCTACGGTCAGCACGACCCTGTTACTGAGTACAAAATTGTCGGCTATGACATGTTTGAAGAAATGATACAAAGCATCCGTGAGGATACCGTAAAGTTTATTCTGCATGCGACAATAAACCGTCAACCGCAGCGTACACAGGTTGCCGCACCCACTGTTACCAACGCGGGCGGTGACATCAGTTCACAGACCGTAAAAAAAGACAAAAAAGTAGGACGAAATGACCCATGCCCTTGTGGCAGTGGTAAGAAATACAAAAAATGCTGCGGGCAGTAATGCAGAGAGGAATGATAGAGTATGCTCGAATATGAACAATACAGATTAGACCTTGCCGCCATGTCAAAGGAAATTGATGAGCTATACGATGCGCTTGGCATTGTGCGGGATTGCGAAAACGTGCAGGAGCTTGAAAATTTGTCTGCAGCGCCGGATTTTTATAATGATATGGAAGCATCGCAGAAAATATTACAAAAAATAAAAGGACTCCGTAATAAAATCCAGGCATTTGAAACGCTGAAAGCCGACTGGGAGGATGCGATAACACTGGTTGACCTTGCTATCAGTGAAGAGGATGATTCCCTTTTAGACGAAATCAAAAGTTCCTACGAAAAACTTCGTACCACTTTGGATAAAATGCGGCTTGACGCACTTTTAAGCGGCCCATATGACAAAAATAATGCCATTTTAACGTTTCATGCGGGTGCAGGCGGCACAGAAGCACAAGATTGGGCGGAAATGCTGCTTCGCATGTATCAACGTTTTGCAGAGCGGCGCGGTTTTACTGTTTCTACACTTGATTTTCTTTCCGGTGATGAAGCAGGTGTAAAAAGTGCGACCATTCTGATTGAGGGATTGAATGCTTACGGCTACCTAAAGTGTGAAAAAGGGGTGCATCGCTTAGTGCGCATCTCTCCCTTTGATGCGTCCGGCCGGCGGCATACCTCGTTTGCTTCCCTTGAAGTTATGCCCGAAATTGATGATGATATTGACGTACAGATAAATCCTGACGATATTCGCGTGGATACCTATCGATCCAGCGGTGCGGGTGGACAGCACATCAATAAAACGGATTCCGCTATCCGCATCACACATATTCCCACAGGCGTTGTCGTTGCCTGTCAAAACGAACGCTCGCAGCATCAAAACCGCGAAACAGCTATGAAAATGCTGAAATCCAAACTTCTGGAAATTGCAGAGCGTGAGCAAAAAGAAAAAATCGAAGATATCAAAGGTGTACAGAAGGAAATCGCATGGGGCAGCCAAATCCGTTCCTACGTTTTTCATCCGTACAGTATGGCCAAAGACCACCGCACCAATTACGAAATGGGGAATATCGGCGCGGTAATGGATGGCGATATTGACGGTTTCATCAACGCATACTTAAAAGCCGCAAATCTTGGTGAACTGAATACAAAATAAAGATTCGCATACAAAAGTAAAGAATTTGGAGGTATGATGGTATGACCAAAAGATTGTTCGCATTTTCACTGGCTCTGTTGCTTCTTTTTGCAATACCCGTATCAGCAACAGAAATAAACCCTGCACTGAGTTCGATGTATATGTCATCAGGGCTTACACCGCAGATGGAAAAGCCGATCACGCGCGCGGTTTTCTGTATGCTTGCGTTTGAATCTTTTCGTCAGATAAATGACGGCGTATTCCCACAGATGGAAGCACAGAATCCTTTTTCTGATGTCGGTGACGCGCCCGAGGACATTTTTGTTGTTATGCTGTATGGCATGGGCGTAGTCAACGGAACATCTGAAACCACGTTCGAACCACGCCGCCCAATAACGCGCCAGGAAGCTGCAGCGATTCTTTTCCGCGCAAAACTACGTCAAAATCCTGATTTTACATTAGATGCGGAATCGAATGCCCTCTATATAAATACCTTTTCTGATGCAGAAAGTACCGCACCTTGGGCTTCATCCAGCATGGGCTATCTTGTTCAGGCGGGTGTGCTACCGCTATTAAACGGTATGCTTTCACCGATCTCTACTTTAACCACGAAAGAGGCAATGCTTCTTTGTACACGCTTTATTGCGTTATAACAAAAAAGAAAGGAAGTTTTTTATGTATTATCTTGCAGTCGATATAGGCGCTTCCAGCGGTCGGCACATTTTAGGCAGTATCGAAAACGGAAAAATTGTGATTGAAGAGGTTTATCGTTTTAAAAACGGAAATGTACGCCGAAATGGCCATCTTTGTTGGGAAGTCGACCGCTTATTCGAGGAAATTAAAAATGGTATGAAGGCATGTGCCGAACGCGGCAAAAATCCTGTCAGCATGGCGATTGATTGCTTTGGGGTTGACTTTGTACTTTTGGACGAGAATGATGCAATATTGGGCGACACCATCGCATATCGAGATGACAGAACGGACGGCATGCCCGAGGCTGTGTACAAAAAGTTTTCGTATGACAAGCTTTACGCTCGTACGGGTGTGCAAACCCAGCGGTTTAATTCTTTGTATCAGCTTTACAGCATTGCCCATACATCAGATCATTTAAAGAAGGCAAAACGATATTTACATCTTGCAGAATACTTTAATTTCCTCTTAACGGGTGTGCAAAAAAATGAATTCACCGTTTCCTCCACAACGCAGATGTTGAATGCCGTCACACGTGATTTTGATGGTGAACTTTTAGATACCCTGGGCTTCCCGCGTCATATCTTTGAAAAGCCTTGTATGCCCGGCATCTCCGTCGGTAGGCTTCTCCCTGCCGTTATGGCAGAAACGGGACTTGACTGTGAGGTTGTGCTCGCACCTGCCCATGATACTGCCTCTGCTGTTATGGCTGTTCCGACCACAAAGCCCTGTATGTACATAAGCAGCGGCACATGGTCTTTGATGGGCACGCTTTTGCCGGAGGTTTTATCCTCCGAAAAGGGACGCGATGCGGGCTTTAGTAATGAAGGCGCACATGATGGGGGTAGCCGCTATCTTAAAAATATTATGGGGCTTTGGATTATCCAATCCATAAAACGTGAGCTTGAGGATCAATACTCCTTTGGCGAACTTTGCGACATGGCAAAGGCATCCGACTATGCAGAAAAAATTGATGTCAATGACGATTTGTTCTTAGCGCCTGAAAGTATGCTCGATGCCATTCGCACCTACCTTGCATCACACGGCGCACCCGCACCGGAGTCTCTCGGTGATATTCTCTCCTGCGTCTATCATAGTCTGGCACAAAGCTATGGCGAAACAGTTCGGGAATTGGAAACAATTACAGGCAACACCTATGATGTCATTCACATTATCGGGGGCGGTTCTCAGGATAACTATTTGAATCAATTAACTGCTCAGTATACAGGGAAAACTGTTTTTGCAGGACCCATTGAGGCAACGGCCATCGGGAATATTGTGCAGCAAATGCTAAAATCAAAAGAATTTTCGGACTTAGCCGCCGCGAAGGCTGCAATTTATGATTCTTTCCCAATCTATAAAATCTAACATAAAAAAACAGTGGATTTTCGTCCACTGTTTTTTATGTTTACACATCATTTTGAAGCTTTTATATAAATTTGTTTTTCCAAACAGAAGGGACAAAAACAACCATCAACGGAATAAATTCCAATCTACCAAGCAACATGTTCGCGGAAAGTACAATTTTTGAAAAAGCCGAAAAGTCTGCAAAACTGCCTGCCGGACCAACAATATTGCCGATGCCGGGGCCAATGTTATTCATACACGCCAATACGGATGTAACTGTTGTTTCAAAATCAAAATTATTCAGCGATATTAAAAGTAGGGATATGCAAAACACCATAATGTAGATGCCGAGATAAGTCATTACACTGTTCACAGTTCCGTCCGACATTGCCTTGCCATCCAGATGAATACTGCTCACGGCTTTCGGGTGCATAATTTTTCGCATTGACCGCGAGATGTCTTTCCACAAAACCGTAGCACGCACCACCTTAAATCCGCCGCCTGTCGAGCCTGCTGATGCGCCAATCACCATCAGAACAACCAGTATCATCTTTGCAAATGACGGCCAAAGCGTGAAATTCACCGTAGAATACCCTGTTGTCGTAATAATAGACGACACCTGGAAAAATGAATCCCGAATGGCTCTCCCGAAAGACCCGGTCTGCGGCAAAATAGAAACAGCAATCGCGAGTGTAGAGACTAAAATAATCGTTAGATAAACTTTTACTTCGCTGTTCTTCCAAATTCCCGTGAATTTGCGAATTAAGATCAGATAGTAAATATTAAAGTTAATACCAAAAAGCATCATAAATATACCGATTACATAATCAATATAAGCACTATCGTAATATGCAATACTATTATTTTTAATGCCAAAGCCGCCCGTACCCGCGGTGCCAAAGGCATGCACAATACAGTCATACATAGGCATGTTTCCAAGTTTTAAGAGCACAATTTCCAATATTGTCATAACAATATAGATACTGTAAAGAATTTTTGCCGTCGACTTCCCCTTCGGCACCAGCTTTTCTACAACAGGGCCCGGTACCTCGGCACGCATCAGATGCATGGAATGATTATCTGAAAGCGGCAAAATTGCCATTACAAATACCAAAACGCCCATGCCGCCTACCCAATGGGTAAAGCT